>DATMFC010000564.1:0-37962 GCA_035556335.1 Planctomicrobium sp.
CTTGCGTCTGTGCCAGATTGGCTCCGGTATAGTCGTTGGTGTGCGACGTCACCCGGACAAAGCCGTCGTGGAGCAGTTTGTCGCCGATCAGGACTTCTCCGGTGAGTCGTGCTTCCGGCTGGAGGGAGATCGTCAACAGTCGGGAATTCCCGTCCCAGGGAAGATGGACACGGGCGTATCCCTTCGCACTGACAAAGATCGTTCCTGATGAACAATTTGGTTCAGAGAACTGTAATGCTCCTTGAGAGCTTGTGTGGAGGCGTCTGGCAGACCGGTCATCGATTCCCCAGCCGAATTTCTGATCGGTAAAGCGTTCGTCTTTGACCAGTCCGACAAGAGCCTGCTCGACCGGTTCTCCGGTTTCCTGAGCAACGACCTTGATGTTCAATGGACGGTGCGGTTCCAGGCGGATGATGAAATTTTCGGGAGAGGAAATCTGGTCCAATGGTTGCGACTGGATGCGATCGATCACCGCCATTCCCTTTCCGGGAGCGGAAACAATCAGTTTTGACCAGCTTCCGGCAACCAGTCCCGATAACGTGAAGATGCCATCGTCTCGTGTAAAGTCGACTCCATACCAGCCATATCCGGCGAAGTAGCCCCCGACTTGTTCGTCACGAGTGTACTCCAGTGGAATCGTCACCCGCACATTGAAATTCCGCACTGGTTGCCCGCTCATCGCGATCACCTTTCCCTGAATCGCTCCTCCGGCGGTAAGTCGTACCTCATTGTCCGTGTTGGGAGGAAGGGGGACGTCTCGGTGGTCTGAATACGCGCTATGCAGAAAGTCAAAACTGACGCCAGTCGGCATCAGCGAGGAGATTTCGAACCGTCCTTCGGCATCCGATGAGACTGCCAGATCTGTGAACCAGATTGGATTACAAATCCCGGATTCTGGGCAACGAGTGATTGGAATCACCCGAACTCCCGCCACCGGTTCCCCCTGACTGTTGATGATCCGACCGTGATAGCGTTCTCCCGATGAGAGTGTGATCGGCATCCTCTCCGGTGTTTTCGATAGAGGAACAAACTGCGGAGCATATCCCTTGGCCAGTACCAGAATCGCCCCCTCCGAAGCGGGAACGTTTCCCAATGTAAAGCGGCCCTCAGAATTGGACTTCACCGATTTGACCGAAGAATCCCAAAGGAATGCCCCCCAGCGGACTTCGGCATCCGCCACGGGATCTCCTTTCGGATCGTGGATGATCCCCTCGACCTCACGTCGGGGAAGTTTCTGCGTGCTGGTTTGAGTGTTTTCTGGGAACGTCACCTCATTCGTCCGTTTGGAAAGAGGCCGCCGATCTGCCTGCATGACGACAGTCTTTTCAATGACTTCTTCAAGATCGGAAAATCTGACATTCACCGACGTAGTCCGGTAGCCTGGAGCAGAAACTTCGAGTTCATAATCCAGTTCCGGACTCAGGAACCCGTCGTATTCAAAGGTGCCATCAGAATAGACGGGCTGGTCCCAGCCATTGAGCGTCAAGGCGGAGCCCGATCCGGCGCGGGTCAGGCAGGCTCCTGTCACCGGCATTCCCTGTTCATCGACAATCTGCCCACGCAGACTTGCTCCTCGTGGCAATCGGATCTCCAGTTCCGCGGCCGGTCGAAGTGTGGTGTCGAACAGGACATGCTTGCGAACCCGACCGGCGGCAACCGGAATCAGGGAATGGTCTCTCAGAGCCAATCCGCCCAGGAAAAATTCTCCATTCGCATTTGTCCTCAAGACATCGCCGGTGTCCAGGTAGAGTTCTGCATTTGCGATGGGCTGGCCATCTTCCTCCTGCAACAAACGTCCTCTCAACGTTCCTACCGGACGGAGACGAATCGAAACGGGTGGTAACGGCTGTCCCTTAATGGAGACCTTCTTGCCATTGGCATCGTTGACATTCCAGACGTCGGCTCCTTCAAAGCGATCGCGTGCCGCCAGCGAATAATATTCCCCTCCCGAAAGACGCGGTAACACGAGTTCAAACTGACCATTCTCATCGGCGACCGTCTGAACTCGTAATGGAGGAGTGTGAAAGAGGGCTGCGGCAAATACGGTTGCTCCGGCCGCAGGGCGTCCATCGTCATGAAACACGGTTCCTGGTAGAGAGTCCGCAAAACCCCAGGTTGGTAAGCCGATAGAGATCACGGTCAATGTGAAGAGCCGCAGCGAGAATCGTTTCCGATCCTTCCGGATAAGACTGAACAGCATAAAGAGTATCCCGTGTTCTTTCTCGAATCTTCAGATCATGCCCCTCTTTCCCTCGAAGGGAAATACGACGATTTCTGGAACAGTGTGGGATCAAAACGGGAAGGATCGCAAAAAAAGAGCAATTGGGTTCTTCGTTGCCATGCTCTCAGTGGGTTACTCTCGTGGTCTCAAGTTCTTCGAAAGTGCAGGCTATCTCTCTGAAATGCTCTATAGGCGATAATGCATCTTCTCTCTGACAAATGTTCGTGCTTCATGCACCCTACGAATAATCCGGGCTAAGGTTTCAAGGCGGAGTGTGCCAGGACAATGGCCAAACCGGTCTATCGCATGATTTCCAGTTGAGTCATTTTCTGTTGCAGGCTTTGGCGATGAATTCCCAGATGTCTCGCTGCGGCGCTGACGTTTCCCCGAAACTTGTCGAGTGCGGCGAGGATGGCCACTTTCTCGAAATCGGCGACGAGCAGGTTCTTTGCTTCCGTCAAAGGAAGGTTCAGATAGCTGGTGAACAGCTCTTCCTCGCCTGCTGCAGATGACTTTTTCAGTCCCAGATCACGGCTGGTGATCGCTTCCTCCTCACGCATTGCCATCGCCGAGAGGATCGTGTTTTCCAACTCTCGAACATTCCCCGGCCACTGATGAGACAAGATCGCGTCGACCGCATCCGACGTGAACTCCGGCACACTCACCTGCATCTGCTGGGCGAACCGTTCGAGAAAATGATTCGCCAGCAACAGGAGATCTTCACGGCGGCTGCGGAGCGGAGGAAGATGAATTTCAATTCCTTTGAGCCGAAAGTAGAGATCCTGTCGAAACGTTCCGGTGGAGATCGCTTCTTCCAGATGCTGGTGTGTGGCACTGATGATGCGGACATCGACAGGAATCGTCTGTGACGTTCCGACGGGCTGGATCACTCGTTCCTGCAATGCGCGGAGAATCTTCGCTTGAGCCGGAAGGGGCATATCTCCCACTTCATCAAGAAACAGAGTTCCTCCGTTCGCCTGTTGAAAGACTCCGGTTCGATCATTCTCCGCGCCGGTAAATGCTCCTTTACGATGTCCGAAGAGTTCACTTTCGGTCAATGATTCCGGAATCGCAGCGGTGTTCACGGCAACGAAGGGACCGTTCGATCGGGGGCTCAGCCGGTGAATTTCTCTTGCGACCAGTTCTTTACCGGTTCCGCTCTCCCCTCGCAACAACACGTTCGTCGGCGCCAGGGCTAATCGTTGGAGTTGTTGCTCCAAGGCTTTCATCTGTCGACTCGCACCAATGATCGCTCCGGTACCCGTGCGTCCCTTCAGTTCGTTCTGAAGTTGGGAGACCTCTTGTTGAAGTTGCACGCGGCGAGCCACCCGTCGGGCAATCGACCGCAATTGTTCCACTTCGAATGGCTTCGCAATGAAATCCGCCGCTCCCAGTTGAATGCACTCCACCGCATCCGACAGACGATTATTCGCAGTGACGACAATAATCTCAGTCTCACGAGCGGTCCCCGACAGCTCTCGCAAAAGCGATTTCCCATCCAGCCGGGGCATGTTCAAATCGAGAAACACAAGGTCAGGCTTGTGAGAATGGATGAGGTCGAGCGCCTGCACTCCGTCTTCCGCCTCCATCAGCAGATAGCCAGACTGTGTCAACGCCCGACGCATTCCAAAACGGGCCGGCTGCTCATCATCCGCAATCAGAATACAAAGAGCCGTCATTGATCGATTCCATTTTGGGATACCAACGGCAGGCGAACAAAGAAGGCCGTTCCGTCTTCAGGGTTCGTGTCGCATGTGACTTCTCCTCCACACTCACGAACCCTTAGCCCAACAATATAAAGTCCCAGCCCCGTTCCTGTCTCCTTGGTGGTAATCAAAGGTTCAAATAACCTTTCCCGGACGATCTCCGGCAGGCCGGGACCGTTATCGCGGACTTCGGTGACGACCGAGTCTCCGTCATGGCGGCAGGTGACCTGAACCTGTCCGTTCCGTCCGGCCGCTTCGATGGAATTGGCGATCAGATTCAGGAAGATTTCCCGCAATGTTCCTTCATCCACCGCCACGGCAGGAAGTTGATCGGGAACATTCACTGTAATCTGCGCATGGTGCTGACGGGCGAGATGAGACAGAAGGTGAGTCGTCTGTCTGAGTGAATGCTGCAACATCCCATCTTGAGGAAGTTGCGCAGGAGTTCGAGCGATGTCGAGAAGTTGTGATGCCGTCACAGCCAGTCGGTCGATTTCTCCGAGAATCAACCGCAAATCTTCCGCATGGGGGCTTGAGTTTCCCAGTTCTTCGGCCAGCACTGTCGCGATGGATTTGATCGAGGAGAGAGGATTCTTCACTTCATGGGCAATAGACCCGGCCAGCAGTCCTAATGTGGACAGCTTTTCCTGTTGAATGGCGCGTCGTTCTGCTTCAAGTCGGGCAGACTGCAAATCGGAATTCTGCAAAGTGGCCCCGAGTTGTTCGACCAGTAGCGACAGGGCATTGAATTGTTCTTCTCTGAGTGTCTGACGAAATCGCTGTGTTCCGACCAGCAGCAAGCCGGGACGATTCGGACAATCAATTCGTAATGCCGCGGATGCATTGGCCTCCTGTAGAGCCAGCAGACTTCTCCGGTCGGGGGCGTTGTACAGAGTGCAGGTTCGCATCCCGGCAGCCTGCATCTGCCGGTAGAAACTGAGGGCGGTTTCCTCTGAAATTCCCGGATCTGTGTCCGTTGGATACACCTGATGTTCACCGGATCCCAGCATGATGGCGGAGATCGATTCCACTTGAAATGAGGTCTGCGCGGCTTGAACAAACCAGTTCAGAAGTGCGTGCGGCGGTTCTCCTGAACGTGAAGCGAGTTGAACGGAAAGTTTTCGGTTTTCCCCCCGCCGCTCAGATGAACCTCCAAACAGATAATCCAACGCTTCAGCGCAACGCTGACGCAGCGGCTGATACACCAGAATCAGACCGATGGCGGCAATCCCTTCCATCAGTCCAAAATTCACCCGGTACTGATCCTGAAAAACTTCAGCGAAGTCGCGTGTCAGCGCTTCGTGCAGCAGCATGGCTCCGACAACAATGGCTCCGTAGATCAACGTTCGTTCCAGCACCAGCGGCAGAAGCTGAAATCGTAATACATAATAGGAAAACACCAGTGTCGGCAGGACCGGTGAGAGAGCGACGACCATCTGTAACCAGACCCGTCCTTCCGGCCAAAGCTGCAATCCCCATGTCAGACAACTGACATTGACGAGAGTGATCCCGACAAGTGTCCATGCGAGCGATTCAAAAAATCTCAGAACGCTGGGACTCTCGATCTCTTTTCGCAGTCGTAACAGACCGAAGGCCACTACCAGATTCGTTCCGGACATGAAGATCAGGTAAGGAACAGCATAAGAGTGCAGAAGATGGAGAAAGGGTTCTCGCGGATTGGTGGCTAATTGGAGACTGATGGGAATCAACAAGAGCATGGGCAGGTAATACAGACAGAGCCAGGGATTTGCCTGAACGGAAACCTGCATCCCGGACTTTGTGAACCGGTGCAGACCATGCAGCATGGCGCTGGGCATCAATAAAAGACCGGCGGCCATCGCGGTCATACTCGCCCAGAGACCGTGTGTTGCCAGTTCTCCCGGCGATTTGATCAGCAATGCGTGGATAAACAGACCTGAGTGCCAGAGACAAACGCCAATCGTCAGTGTCAGCATCCAGACCGTGATGTATTGCCAGTTGGGACGTTCAAGCAGACTGAGCAAAAGAACCAGATCCAACACGGCGGCAGCACCATACGCGAACAATTGCAGGTTTTCCACCATACGACATCTTTCATCGTCTCATCAGTTTCACCGCGGTGGCTCACTCAAATCCCAGACATGGATGTCCGATACGGCCAGTTCACGACACCCCTCTGTTGTTTGCCAGAACAACCGAAGATAGGGAAAACGTGTCACGGAAATCACCTGCAGCAGCCCCACAGTATCAGCACTTCCGCAGGTGAATTCCAGCCCGGTCGGGTCGGTTTCAATCAAACGCCGGGACAGAACCGTGACCTCTTTCTCCTCGATCATCAATCGACTTCCCGGTTGCAACCGCCACAACTGACCTTCTTGCGGAGAGATTCTCACACGGTCCGCGTTCCACCAGCCTCGGCAGCACTCCCAAAGAGCCTGACCGAGAATCTGTAACGAGTGAAAAGCGTTCATGTGAGAAGTCTCGCAGAGAGAAGGGACTTCACGGAGTCTGGATCCGGTCTTTAAGCAACTGGAGTTCCTGTTCAATTTTCGTCTTGCGTTCTTCCTTGGCGAACTGTCGTTCGAGTTCCTCGGCATCGGGATCGCGACCGTCGAGCCGGTCGTAGGCTTCCGCCAGAGCTTCGGCATGTTCGACTCGTGATTCCAGACGACCAAACTCGGCAAAGGCCGACGCTCCGCCCGCCCTGTCCAATGCGGTGTTGATCCGTTGAGCACTTTCGGCTCGACTCATTCGTGCCAGAAGAAGTGTTCGCTTCTGGCGAGCCTGTCGGACTTTCTCCTCCAGGTCTGTGACGGAGCGCCTGAGTTTTTCCGTCTGTTCCTGTTGTTTGACGTGCTCACTTTCCAGTTGCTCCGCTCGTTCTTCCGCGAGACCTTTCTGTTCCAGAGCCGCTTTCGCAGCAGTTTCATTCTGTCGCTCCAGAGCTTGTTGAGCGCGTTCGAGCCATTGATCGAGTTCCTTACGTGCCAGTGTCGCCCGTTTCTTTAACAGAACTTCATCCGCAATCGCCAGCGCGACGGATTTACGGACGCATTCCAGTTCTTCCTCCATATCGATAATTAACTGATGCAACATCCGCTCGGGGTTTTCGATCTTCTCGCGAAGGTATGTCAGATTCGAACGCATCACCAAAGTAAAACTTTCCATCCAGCTCATAGGAGTGATCCTTTAAATTGAGTTATCAAAAAATTAGCTAACAGTCACAAACGCAATCAGAAAAAATATCTCACGAAAAGGCGCCAATTTTTTTGTTTCATGTCTCGTATTAATTCCTCGCTTTCCTAAAAGGGATTTTATCAGGGTTTATTGAGTGTGATTCGTCAAATTCGTGGTTCCTGAATCCTTCGCATTGTCCAAGAAGCTGTAATTACAAAGAACAGCGTGATGCCATCTCTTTGCGCCTTGGCGCCTTTGCGTGAGTCTCTTCTTCTTTGAACAAGAGTCGCTCTAACTCCATGTTTCCAGTTCGGCGGAGATGAGGCGAATTCGGGACATCAGTTTCTCCCGATGGTGTTCGCAATAGGCTGCCAGCCCGATGACTCCGAGTCCTAAGATCACCCCTGCTCCCCAGAGCAGGTTGGGGTGGTCGAAGCCACCTCGAACCACCATGGCAATCAGGTCTGCGATCAGGAACGCCGTTCCGGTATAAACAAGTGCTCGTACTCGAAGACCAATCGCCAGCAGCACAATGATGACCGACAGGATCATCAGGCTGAGCAGGTGCAACCAGCTTCCCCCGATAATTTCAAATGTGGGGGACGTGAGAATGATCAGGGCGCCGATGTATCTCAACGGATCGTGAAACGACTCCGGGATCTCTCGTCGCAACAGTTCCACAAGCAGCAGAACAGATGCTCCGATCGGAACCAGAAAGAGCTGAGCATCGTGCCATTGCAATTCATTCCAAAGCATTGCGAATGCGATATTCAGAATGCCGACGAACATGATCCAGTTTCGCACGCGATTCTGCTCCATTCCCTGGAAGAAATAGAATGCGGACGCGAGTAACAAAGCGAGGCTGTTTGCTCCTTTCCAGATGTTGTCGCCATTTGTTGCATGCAGAACGATTCCGACAAGCACGACGAGGAGTGGCATCCAATAGGCCGTGGTCAGGAATGGACCCGACATGATCTTCAAGCGATCCGTCCCCGAGGTGAATTTTCCTGTCAGCCAGAGAATCAGAGAGAACGTTAGCAGCGAGTACATTCCCCAACCGAGCGTGATGTCGATGAGCTGAAAGAGTGCCAGATAACCAACTGCAAAGACTCCAATGACGAGAGATGTCCAGACGGCTTCCTCATTCTGTTCGCGACAGCCCCGAACCAGTTGACTGAGTCCCAGGCAGAAGAACGCCGCGATCACCGCCATGACCTGCGTTGAAGAAATTTCACTGGTGGGATTCACGCTCTGGGTCACCAGCATCACCGTTGAGAGCAGCAACATGAGAACCCGTTGCTCCGATAACACCAGCTTTCCCGACAGAGTCATCTGACGAGCCATGGGGCTGCACAGGAAGAATTCAATGACAAGGACACTCAGTGCGGCAAAGAGTGAAACAGGAAACAGCACCGTGAAGAACTGCTGATTGGAGATCTGTCCCAGCGTTCCGGTCTCTCCCGTCAACAGGTGAATCAACAGGCACAGAGCCTGCCAGTTTGCCAGACAAGCCAGAACCGGATGTGAAACCAGCAAGCGGCCGTCACTTCGTTTCTGCATCAGTCCGGCCAGTGCAACAACAGCGGCAAGTCGGGCTGGCAGATTCAGGAAGAACAGTGTTCCAATCGCCACGCTTCCCAAAAGCACTGCGATCAGAGTTTCCAGTTGTTGCGACGGAAGCCAGTGACCAACGGATTCTTCTTCTCCTTCCAATGGGGCCGAACGAATCCAGTACCGCTCTGTCATTTGCAATGTCGCCAACTGTGCGATGGCGGAGATCGACCAGATCAATGGCAACCAGTTTCCGGCAGCGTGGTTTCCAACTTGCTGAACGAACATCGCACTAGGGAGCAGCAGCAGAACGAGGAATCCCCCGAGCACACAGGAGTTCTTCTCAGTTCGCCACCCGGCGACATAGCACAAGCCTGCCATGACTCCCGATGCGATCCAGAATAGGGAGGACTGTTCATGAAGCATCCATTGACTGCTGATCAACACCGGGAGAATTCCCCCGATCAATACCAGAAACTGCGAGACCATTCCGAAACGGCTTAACGGTTCGGAGAATGCCTGAGAGATTCGAGAGGTTGGCCATTGGCGAAGAAGTTGTCCGATGGTCCATTGTGCTGTCAGTAAAATCACCAGACAGAAAAGCGTGAACGTCCACGAAAACGGGAAGCTCATCCAGTGCAGACCTGCAAGCAGATTCAGAAAGACAACACATGCCAGACCGATCCCCAACTCCATGCTCAGCATAGCATGGGCAACGAGTAACCCTCCCAGCAGCAAACCGGTCATCAATGGGGGAGCCGCTTCGATTCCCATCAGAGGACCGAGACAGCAACTCACTCCCGTTAAGAATGTGACGGCGAGACTGAACTGCTGACAGAGACCGGCATTGACAGTGGCTTTGACTGTGGACGTTTGCGAAGCATTTCCCAAACGTAAACTCCAACCATCAACCCATCGTCCGGGGACAAATTGAAGAAGTCCCACCAGCGCCATTAAGAAGCGCATGCTGATCGGTTCCGTTGGTGTTTCGAAGAGCATCATCTGGAATGCCGGGAATCCCCAGGCGGTTCCGATCAGAGCCAGATTCGCCGGGATCAACAACCGCCGCTCACGAAAACAAATGATCTGCATGGCGAAGACACCTACCATCGCCACACTGACCGGAAAAGTGGCTTTGGGATGCCCGAATCCGGCAACGAGCAACAGACAGGCCAGTACGATGGCGGCGTGTCGCAACGGGCCCGCAAAGACTTCTAAACGCGATCGTTGAAGCAGGGGGCTGGCGACCGTGAATATCAGTAACACCGGCAAATAAGTCAGACCATAGAATGCATATGGCAGACGAGATTCCTGAACCGCCACCGCTCCCTGCTGGAGGACAAATTTCGCCGCTTCCAGGAAAAACAGGGGAGAAAACTGATAGGCGATCAGCACGCAACCAATCCCGATCCAGGTGAACGCCTGAGAGCCGGTCCGTCGGGCGACCACTCCCATGGCCATCGCGATCAGCCCGGCGGTCGGCACCAGTGCATACAGTCGGGGAATTCCGGTTGCCGCAAAACCCAATCCCATGGCACAAAGAATCAGTCCCACAACCAACGGTGCAACAATACTGGAAGGTAAAGGCCGAACCAGATTTCCAGTTCGTTGTTGAAAGACTTTCGTCACAGTGTCAGCAGTCAGCAGAACCGGGATGGCAATCAGCGCACATCCGAGTCCCCACCATTGCATTTCAATCTCTTGAGACAGCGAGATGGCGAACAGGCCGAGGAATTGTGTCCCTAACAGCAGAATCGGAAAGAAGCTGAAAATCCTTGGACGATGTTCTTCCTCGTTCAGCCAGAAGACATGTCGGTTGACCTTGAGCGTCCCGACCGTGAACAGCAGCCAGAGAACAGTGACGATTCCATAAGACCAGGATTGCGAGAGTCCCGACACCGCGGCTGGCACCACGGCTCCGGCCAGAGAGAGGGCCAGATAGGAGAACTCGAAGGTCCACTGCGGCTTTCGAAGAAAGTGCACGAAAATTCGGTGAGTTGCAGCGGCGCTCAGTACGAAATTCACACCCACCAGCGAGATCAGCCCAACCTGCTGCGCGATCGTCGACCATTCGAATGGTCCTTCTGGATGAACCCAATGGAGGGCATAGAAAGAGACCGGGATCAGGGCCACGGTCAGGGCCATCAGCACGGTCCCTGTACGCAGAAGTCCAAGTCGAAAGTAACTGATCTGACTCGCGGCGAAGATGACTGCGGTATACGCCAGCAGAATGCCGTACTTCCAGAATGGGGTATAGTCTCCCCAGTGCATCGAGACCAGGCGCAACGAGGAACCGAGCAGAATCAACGTCCCGATTCCGAGCATCCACTTGATATTTCGCTCGTGCAGAAAACTGTCCAGAAACCGGATCAGGAGAGATGCAGACTCGCGATTGCGTTCCATCGACGCCCCCGTGCTTGTTGAAAGTGACGCCTCATTCAATTGAGGATGTCACCCCCTATACACATGCGGTGCCGAACTCACATAATTCCGCGAGAATCACGGTAACCTGCATGCTGCATATGATTTACAGCACGCATGATTGCGAATAATGATGACTGTCCCATAGAGAATGTGCAGTCTGAAGATGGCACCTGCAGCAGGCGTTTGACTGCAATTCGGAAGTTCCGAGAATCGCCGCCACACGTTTCGAATGGAATCGAAAAGGATGGCGCTGACTTCCGAAGTCGGTTCGCCATATTTGACGTATCGGCGTTTTTCGGGCTGCTTTCAATTCGGCGGATAAGCAGACCTGTGGATGATCCATTTCAAATAACTGTACTGATAGTCGAGTGGAAAAAAGTTATTTGATTTGGGAGGGGGGATTTGGGGGTGGAAAGAGCCCCTTTCAGATAGTGAATAGGTGATCACAGTTTTGTGCCATCCTGTACCACTTTTGGCTCGACCCGTAACATCCCAATGGGGGTACTAAAATCTTGGAACGTCTCAAAAAGGGGTACAGAAAATGCCAACAAAAAAAGCCCTAAACCGTTGCGGTTTAAGGCTTTGTGTAGTGGAGGATAGCGGGCTCGAACCGCTGACCTCTTGCATGCCATGCAAGCGCTCTCCCAGCTGAGCTAATCCCCCTACAATGGGTGTGGTCACTTCATCAACCGTGTCACATTTACGAAAAATCCGGGATGCAGACTTTCGATGAACTCCATTTTCGGCATTTCGACCGAAGAAGTGAAGCGGAATTATCGAAACTTTCGTTTCAAACGCTTCTGGAGTTTTGTGTGTGCCAGCAATCTGCAAACATGACTCAGGTAAATAAGTTCCTGAATGGATTCGGTTTACAGCTCGTTAGTCACTTGGTTGTGATACCACTGGGCGGCGAAAAGGTAATCTTCGCGGTAGAGCTTGTCAAGAAACTCTCGACTTTGCGTTTGCGGAAATTGGGGGAGTTATGACAGGATGGCTCGTTTGCAGTTGTCTTTAGAGCCGCGAACAAAACCCCTCAAACGATGAATATTTCCTTTCCGCGAGCGGATCGGGGTCAGTTTTGTTAGGGATTCTTAGAATGTGGATCGGATTTGGAGACGAGGTGTTCCGGCCATTTATGTGCTCACTTCTGGCAATGAGGGCAGAAAAACGTGCTGCGTTGAGCCTGAACGATGCGACGAATTGTGGCCGCTTCACAGGTTCGGCAGGTGTCCCCTTCCCGGGCGTAGACGCGGTGTTTGTTCTGGTAGTTTCCGTCCTGATTCAAGGCGTTTCGGTAGGTGCCGTCGCCCAATGTTGACCCTTCATACAGGATCGCTTCCTCTAGAATCGCCAGAGTTGCCGCGAGCAGGCGGGTCAGGCGAGGAGTGCGGAGGCGGCTGGCGGGGGTTGTCGGGTGGATTCCCGCCTGGTGCAGGATTTCACTGGCGTAAAGATTTCCGATTCCGGCGATCAGTTTCTGGTCGAGCAGTGCGACTTTAATGGGGCGATCTGTTCGGCGAAGTCGCTCGTGGAGATCGTCCATTGTCAGTTTCAGGGCATCCGGGCCGAGATAACTGTGACTGAGCAGCTCGTCTAACTGTATGGGGGTAAAGAGTTTCAATGTTCCGAGCCCCCGTCGGTCCCAGAACCAGATGGAATGTCGTTTCCTTCCCTGTGACACCTTCCATTCAAATCGGAGATGAGACTGATCAGGGGGATCGCTGACCAGAAGCAGGCCGGTCATTCGTGGCTCGACGACGAAGGCGCTCCCCTCTTCGAGGTGAATGACAATGCGTTTCGCACGACGAGTCACATTTGTAACCCGTTTCCTCAGAGAGAGTTGTTGAATCTTCTGGAAATCCGGTTCCATTAGAATGGGACGGCAAAAGCACTCGGGGAGGCGGACATCAATGATGCGAGAACCGACGAATGTTGACTGGATTCCTCGAACCATTGTTTCGACTTCGGGCAGTTCTGGCACCTGATGATTCCACTGAGACAGTTGAAGGGAGAATTCGCAAAGTTGGTTGATTTGCTGCAATCGGTAAAACAGGATCGGATTATTGTACCGTCTGTTCGTATTCTTTCGACCGGTCTGGGCGGAGACGGACTTCGCAACTCTTTTCCCCTTAATGTTCTTGACGTTGGTTGACGGGAAGACGATCCTAAGAACGATGGCCGTCTGGTCGCCGTTCTGTCGTTGGAGGAGAAGACTTCCGCATCGGTTTCTGAAAGACCGTCCGGATTCCCGATTCCAAGGTTGGGGCGGAGATGAACTTCGCGCTGTTCGATAAGAGTTGTTCAGTCTGCTGGTGAGATGAGCGATCTGTTCATCGCATCGTGTCCTGACTAAACTCATAGAGTCGTCGAACGTCCAGGTTCAACGGTCATCGTGAGTTCGTCATTTCCACATGTCTTGGGTTCCTTCCTGTCTCAATGTGGCAGGTCTCCCTGAAAACGATCAGTGAAATCTCAGTCGCCATGGATCGGCGTTGTTGGAGCGAATGAATATGGCGCGTACAACGTGTGCTGGTGCCCGGTGTGAAACGATGAAGACCCGTCTTGGTCTGGCGGTGGCTGCCGGGGTGACGTCGCTGGTTCTGTTCTTCTCGATCCTGACTTCGCAGGCTGAAAGCGCTGAAACTCCGTCCGTTCAAAGCGATGTTGCCGGATTGATCGCGTCAGGCGAACTTGGGGCAGCAGCTGATCTCGCGGCCAAACAAACCGATGGGGCTCGCAGTGAACTGATTGAACAAGTGGTTGATGCGCAGTTTCAATCCGGAAATCCCGAAGCCGCTAAGGCGATGACATCACATTTAGAGAACCCCCGTGGACGGGTTGAAGCCGGAGCACGGGTTGCCCGCGGACAGGTCAATCATGGAGGAGCTAGTTTTCAGGAACTGATCATGCTGATTCAGATGGTCACCGGCGGCGAAGATTCATGGGACCAGGAAGGGACTGGGGCCGGAGGAGTTGTTCTCCCCTCGTTCAGTGGTATCAAAGTGGATCCGCAAGGTGTTCTGGTTCGGCAGACACGGGAAGACCGAACCGGTCGGCTCGATGAACTTGATCGTCGTGCCCGTCAAGCCATGCTCAACTACGATATGGAGACTCCTTCCGCATTACGGCTGGTCTCATTGACCCGACTGGAACGGGAAGTGGCTCGGCGTATTTCCGAAGGGAAGCCGGTTGTTGAATCCATGAGAAACCTGGCTGGTCTTTCAGAAGTCCAGTTTCTGCTGATTGACCGGGAACAGAACGAAATCGTAATTGGCGGTCCGGCTGAAGGCTGGCGGTACAATAAAGATGGGCTTCCCATCGGGACCAATTCTCAATTGCCGACTCTGCAGTTAGATGATCTTGTTACCGTGCTGCGGACATTCGATGGGAGCGGAGAACGCTATTTTGGCTGTTCCATCGATCCTCGTCAGGAGAACCTGAAAGCGGTTCAGGAGTTCGTCGCAACATCGCAATCACGCGGCCCCCTCTCTCCGGCAGGAGTCCGAAGCTGGTCGAACAAGATTGGTCAGATTCTCGGGGCTCAAGACATTTCGGTCGTCGGGATTCCTGAAGACAGCCGTGTTGCTCGAGTTCTGGTGGAAGCCGATTACCGGATGAAACTGATTGGACTGGGAAAACTGAAGAACAACGCACGGATCCCCAGCTACTTCGATCTGCTCGCGAAAGATTCTTCTCTGGCTTCCGGTCGCCTGGACGCTCTGCGATGGTGGATGACTCTGGGATGCGAGGCGATTGTTCGTTCTCCGGAAGGAAATGCCTTTGAAATTCGTGGATCAGGAGTGAAGTGCCTGTCTGAAAATCAGTTCCTCACCGCCAGTGGAGAACGTGTCTCAACCGGGAAATCGGAAACAATCAATCAGCAGTTTGCCGAAAACTTCACCGCCAAGTACGACGAACTGGCCAAGCATGATCCGGTGTTTGCCGAACTCCGTGGAATTTTCGATCTGGCACTGGTCGCCGCGATCATTCAGAATCATCAGCTGGACCAGAAAGTGAATTGGGACCGTGGCAGTTTTGCTCAGGGAGGGAATTACCATCCTGTTCGTTATCAGGCCCCTAAACAGACGAATTCCATCGTGAATCATCGGGTTTACAATGGGACTGATATCGTTCTGCAGGTGGCAGGAGGAGTTCGCGGTGATGTTCAGGCGATTCTGAATGACGCGAATCTTCAGCAGGAATCTCCCCGATTGAATGCTGTGGCCACCAAATCCAAAGCCCCGGAGCTTCCTTCCAATCGCTGGTGGTGGGACGCTCAGCAGCAGTAATCTCTGATGCAGTGACACTGTTCAGGGAAGGATCCCTGTCATGATGAAAACGCCAACGGGGAAGCCAGCTTCCCCGTTCTTTTTTTGGGAACAGCCGTTCTGTTGGAGTGGCGTTTCTTCGTTTGCCGCCAGAGCCGTGATTGCCGGTTTTTGTGCGGGATTCGTAATGCTCTCCTCTCTCAAAGGAGATGAGCCTGCATTTGCAACACCACCGGAACACAAGACGGTTCAACTTGATTTCGGCGGAACATCTTCTCCCGCTCCCCCTGAGACGCTTGGCGACCTTCTTCGGATTTGCCTGCTGCATGCGATGGAGGAGGAGTATGTCGACGAAAAACACTGGGGGAAAACCACTGAGCGTTTCGACGGTCTGAAAGTTCGGGGACTTCGGATTTCCAAACGGGAACGTGAAGTCAATCACGGGTTCTGGCAGCGGTATCAGGCACAATTGGTCCGGCCGGAAGAGACACTTTCAATTGATGTTCAGCAGGAATCGGGACCGGAGGGGACCGTTTGCTTCACTCTGCTGATGTCACTGCGGGCGAGATGCGAGGCGACGTTTGTCTGGTGGAATTATGGGGTCAAAGGATTGAACGGAACGGCGGTGTCTGACGCCACCGTCCAGATTCGACTGGTTCTGGAAACGAATCCCCGGTTCAGATTTTCACTGGAATCCCCCATTCCAACCATCGAACTGTCTCCTCGAATCACACGACTGGAGCTGAAACTGAAAGACCTTGATTTACGCCGACTCGGCGTGTTCAAAGGGCCCGGGGTCTCCATTCTGGGAGATGGTTCAAGGAAAGCGGTGGAAGAACTGCTGCAACGACAATCCGGCCGAATCAAAGAGCGTCTGCAAAAGCAACTCGACGAATCCGGAAAATCTCGATGAGTTCCGGGGAGGATGTCATTTCTTAAAACAGAGTTCAGAGTGACGGGCGGATTCTGGATGTGTTATCTTAGAGCAGCCTGGTCTACCGTCAAAAATTGAGATGAGATCATCATGTTGTGTCCGTTCTGTCAAAAAGGGGAAAGCAAGGTCGTCGACTCGCGCGGCACGCAGGAGTTCGTCATTCGTCGTCGCCGGGAATGCCTGAATTGCGGGCGCCGTTTCACAACATACGAAAAGCTGGAAGACTCCACTCTGAAGGTGATCAAGAAAGATGGCACCCGGGTTCCGTTTGAACGCCAGCGTATTCAGGTGGGAGTCGAGAAAGCCTGCTACAAACGCCCCATCAGCCCGAACCAGATTGAAGAGTTACTCGACAGCGTTGAGCGGTGTGTGTACGAAACGTTCGAACGGGAAGCACCGTCCCGGTTTATTGGCGAGAAGGTTTGCGAGCATTTGCGTCGGTTGGATCAGGTGGCGTTCGTTCGATTCGCATCGGTGTATCGATCCTTTCAGGACGTGAACGATTTCGTAGAGGAACTTCAGACTTTGCGGAACCGGAGTCAGCCGCATCATGACTGAAACTTCATTGCTGACAGAATCTTCACTGCAGACTGACTCGCTGCTGCTGATCGGCTCGTCAGCGGGAATGAATGGGGTTGCAGACCGTGCCAGATCGCATTCCCGCAGGGTCGTTCAGTTCGCCACTATCCCGGAGGCGTTGCCAGCGGTTCCGGATGCCCGACTGATTATTCTGTTTCAGCACTGGCCTGACGAATATCCTCCGACCGAAATCTCTCAACTGCTGAATGCGGCACCGTTATCGCGGCTGATGGTTTGCCAGTCAGCATGGTGCGCTTCTTTTGGGCGAACGCGCCAGACATGGCCCCCTGCTGTTTGTGTTGATGAATCCCGCTGGATGCTAAGATTCAATAAGGAGCTTTCCGTATTGTCTGGCGAATCTGCGCCCCTTCCCTGGACCGCCGGACTGGATGAAGTCTTTGCGTTTGATTACGGAGAATGGGTGTCGCACGATTCCACGGTCCACGATTCCATGATCACTGCATCCCGCTGATGGTTTCGTATTCGATTTATCATAGATTTATCATAATGGAAATAACGTCGTAATGCGTGTCGCACTTTTTGTTCCCTGTTATATCGATCAGATGTATCCCGATGTCGGAATGGCCACTCTGGAGCTGCTGGAGCGATATGGCTGTCATGTCGAGTTTCCGCCTGCGCAAACCTGTTGCGGGCAGCCGATGGCGAATACCGGGTGTCGTGATGATGCTGCTCCGCTGGCTCGACGCTTTGTGGAAATTTTCTCAGGATATGATGCGATCGTCTGTCCCTCCGGAAGCTGTGTCGCCATGGTAACGCATCACTACGAAACGTTCTTTCGTGAGCATGATCCGGCATACACGGCAGTGCAAAGTAAAACCTATGAACTGACCCAGTTTCTGGTCGACGTATTGAAAGTGAAGATATCGGATATCCGTTTTCCTTATCGGGTGGGGCTGCACCAGAGTTGTCACGGCTTGCGTGATTTGCGACTGGGGAGTTGCAGCGAACGGATGATGGCGTTTGAAAACAAGGCGGAAATGCTGTTACGACAGGTGAATGATTTAACACTTGTCGACTTGAGCCGTAAGGATGAGTGCTGCGGCTTCGGGGGGACGTTTGCCGTCTCCGAAGAAGCGGTTTCCTGCATGATGGGGAACGATCGAATCGCGGACCATCAGCAGGCGGGGACGCAAGTGATGACCGCCGGGGACATGTCCTGTCTGATGCATCTTGAAGGGTTACTCAGACGACAGAAAATCCCCATTGCCGTGATGCATATCTCCCAGATTCTGGCTGGACGACAGCCGACGTTGAACCCGGTGAGGAACCGCGAAAAAATAACTTGAAGAAGATGGTTCACCGGGTGGCCCAACCACATTGGCCGGGCCACCCGGGTTTTGAATTACCGGGGCATATCAATTCTGGATACGCTCTAATTCAATCGGTGTCAGTCCTGGTAAGGTCTCTTTGGCAAGATCGACCAGGTGGCGGTGGCAGGTGAAGAACAAGACCTGAGCCTTATCAGACATGTCTGACAGGACTTTCAGTGTCGAGCGGATTCTCTGCTGGTCGAAGTTCGCAAGGACGTCGTCGATAATAATCGGGAGCGGCTCGTTCTGCTGGCAATAATGTAAAACATAAGCTAAGCGAATGGCCAGATAAAGTTGTTCCCGGGTTCCGGTGCTTAATTGTTCCGGTGTTCGTTCCGCACCGTCGGACCGTTGAACGACAAGACTCTGTTTTCCGGAGCCGGATCGGTCAAACTCGACGTAACGTTCCCCGGTCATCTGGCGAAATAAATCAGAAACCGTGGCGACCATGGCGGGTCGATTCTCTTTCTCGAACCGGTCGACAGCACTCTTCAGAAAGTGTCGGGCATAGACGACAGGCATATATCGGTCGATCTCTGAAGAGAGTAACGACTGCTTCTGCGAGAGTTCTTCCGACAGTAGCGCGACCTCGCTGGAACCATCGAGTTGCTTTAATGCGCCACGGGCGACGGCTTCTTCTCCGTCGGCAGTTCGCCGCAATTCTTCTACGGTTTTCAATTGTTCACTAAGATCATTCGCGCATGCCTGCAGGATATTCAGGTCGTTCCCTGTCAGTTCTTTTTCGAATTCTTCCCGATCTTCGGTCGTGCGAATGAGATCAATCTCCCGGGTCGACTGGTCGATGTTCTGATCCAGTTGCGCAGCACGTTCTGCGCGAGAAACGATTTCCAGAAACTCGGTTTCTGTGGTGGCTCCTGCCAGTTGAAAGAGTTGGGCCAACTCGGGTTCGAGTTGGCAACGCCGGTCGGTGAGGAGTGCATGTCGGGTTCGCTTCAGATCAAGCGATTGCAGAAACTTGTCATGCTTCTGCTGAGCATCGATTGCCAGATCGATCATGTCGTCAAGTTTCTTAATGGCGATCTCGCCGGGGATTTCCAGAAGATTCGGCGACAGAATCTCACACAACGCATGGGTACGTTTGTGAAACTCTTCGATGCGAGACTGCATGGCACCAATACGAGTCTCTTCATCCGGAAGCCCGACAAGAAGTTTCTCGCGGGTTGACTGGAGCTTGTTAATGGCGTCATGTGTGAGTTGCTGATTCCACTCGACAGGAAGATTTAAACGCCCCATTGCTGCCTGCCAGCGGGCTGTTGTGTCGGATTCCTGCTGTGCTAATTCCTGAAGTTTCTCGTTTGTCTTTTTAAGTTGTGTTGCAAGACTTCGGATCGTTTTATTGAGATCCGTGATTTTCCGGTTTTGCTCTTTGGCTTCGTCGACAGTATCACGAGCGGCGATGAGCAATCTGGAGATCTCCTTTTCCTCCAGACCAGACGTGGCGCGGAGTTGTTGTTCAAACTTCGACGTTTGCCCGGTCAGTTCGCTCTGTGTCTGAAACAGTTCGTCTCGTTTGTCGAACAGATCACAAACGCCAGCATGGTCCACTCGCCATGCCGACATTGTTTCCGGTGAGAGGGGGACGAAGCCACACGGTTGCCAGAGTTGCTCCCAGTCCGCGTTCAGGAGATCGCGTTGCTGTTCGAGGGCAGACAGGTGCTGTCGCTTTTGCGCGATCCGTTTGTCACGTTCGTCAAACTGGTGACGAAGTGTTTCCCGTCTGGCCACTTCGTCGGCATTGCGATAAATCTGATCAGCGATCTCGTCCGCAGCCTGAACGGCCTGTTCATAACCTTCTGGTAAAGAAGATGCGGATTGACTCCTGACCCACTCTGAAATCGCATCCTGATTTTCATTGGCGGAAATGTACTTGTCACGAATCAGCGTCCAGCCGGTCTCACGTCGTGTTCGTGCTGCGTCACGTTCATCCAGCGTGGGGATTGACTGACTCGACAACGCCCCGTTTAATGACGTTTCAATCTCTCTTTGACGCGATTCCTCTTCCTCAATCGAAGCGGACGCCAGTTTCAGTTCATCTCGAATGAGTGAAAAACGGGTGGCGAACTCGGCAATGGTTTCCTCTCGCGGAACCGGCAGAAGCTGGGGGGCGCTCACGGATTCCGGCAGTGGAGGAGAGAGCTTGCGAACCTGTTTCTGGATCGCTCGTTCCAGTTTCTCCAGTTCTTTGGTGAGACTGACCTGCTTCTTCTGAGTGGCAAGAAACTCGGCTTCTTCAGAGAGCAGAAGACCGAGCGCCGACAAATCACGCGGCGACTCCAACTTCTCCAGTTCTTCCTGAGCCGTCTGTAAATTCTCTGAATCGACCTCCTGCTTGGTCGTGAGGGTCAGACGTGATTTTGCCTGTTGTTGTGACTCTTCGTTCAGGCGTCTGATTTCATCCCGGGCCGGAAGATCCACGTTGAATGCTCGAAGATCATCATAATTCCATCCAAGCCTCAGGTCGGTTAACTCCTGATCAATCTGCCTCAGCATTGCATCCCGTTTGGCTAAACGGTCAGGAAGCTGGTCCCGTGCTTCGATATAGGACTTTCGCAGTTCCAAACAGGAATTAATCTCCGCGCGGTGTTCGATCGCGACTGGATTGAGGGTCAGCGCGGCGAGATCCCGTTCAATCTGTTCGATCTCCTGAGCGAGCGTGACTTGTTCGTCTTCCAGTTCTTTCAGTTCTTTGCAGAGACTGGTGTAATGTTGCCGGGCGTTGGCCGGAATACTTTCAGGAAGGGTGAGCGCGGCCCGTTCTGACTGATCCTGATGACGCTGCCACCACAACGGCCAGGCTCGAACAAGTTTATCGATTCGCGAAAACTTCTTTCTGAGCTGTTCGACTTCGTGATGGCATTCCGTTGCCCGTTGTGTTGCGGTTTCAACAGTTTCTTCTGCTTTCTGATACTCATTCGGACGAAGCGTCTTTTCCTTGATTCGTTTCGAAAGCTCTTTGATGACAGACAGTTGTTCGTTGATAACCGCTTTGCCGCGTGATTTTTTGAACAGGTCGTCCTGTTGTCTGGCGAGTTGTGTCAGAATGTGATCCGGGTTGATTGCTCCTCCTAATCCCCCGCCGAATAGAGCGGATTGCACGCTCTGGTGCTTGAGACTCGCTTCTCCCTGAGCCAACTGGTCGAGGCCGAATGCAAAGACCGATTCAAACAATCCCCGATCAGCGTGATCCATCAGACGGGACCAACCCTTGTCGTCGATGTCGGTGGGCTGATCATCGATCTTGATGGCGACTTTGTTCTTGTTCCCTTTCCGGCGACGCAGTTCGACCTTGCGCCCGTCTTGTAACACAAGTTGACCAACGCCGGACAATTCTCCCTGAGTCCCAAAGTTGTAAGGCGTCTGCATGGGAAAATCGAAAAGCAATCCTCGCAGAAACTCCAGCAGTGTCGTCTTGCCCGCTTCGTTTGGGCCATAGATGAGTTGTATCCCCTCTCCGGAGAATGAGAGAGGCGTATCGACAAAATGCCCGAAGCGGTTGATCTGCAATTCTCGGATTTTCATGGCTGCACCTCTTGATGCTGAGTGCCGCGTTGCAGTACGCCCAATTGCTGGGCGTCGCTTTCCTGAACCAGATGACTCAACAGGATCGCCTCTGCATCCCGGAGCCAGCGCTGCTGCCGTTCGGGATCGTTCAGGTTGAATGCATCCTCTCCTTCCGGCTGCGGCGGCAGATCGGCGGCGAGTTTCGTCATCAAATCCTGTGCTTCGGGAAACATCTGCAATGGCACGGGATCAGAGGCAATGGACTCGATCTCCCGCAACAATTCACCGAGCAAATCCTGACGTTCCCGAAGTCCGTCCAAATCCAGCGGAGACTGGGTCTGGAAGCGGATTTTTTCAATCCAGAGTCCTTCACCCAGATCTGACGCGAGTCCTCGTAATGTGGTTGTGAGTTGCTGTTTTTCGAAGTCCCCTGTCAGTGAGGCATGGGCGAGACAGCGTCCTGTCAGTTCCAGGCGAACGGCCGCTGTTCGACCTTGTGCGGCCTTCATGACGTCTCGCAGGCGATTACGTACCGCTTCAACGAGTCCATCGACATCATCTTCCGGAGAGAGTTCGATTGTCTCGTAGAACCAGCGGGCCAGATCGGTTTCACGGAACTCGATTCCCGCCGGTTCTCCCACATCATTCACGGTGACAAGAACACACCCTTTGCGGTCCGTTTCCCGAATGTTGCGTCCCTGTGTGTTGCCGGAATACACGACTGCCGGATGCGGGTGGAGCACCTTGAAGTCATGAACGTGTCCCAGCCCCCAGTAATCGTATCCCTTCGCGATCAGTTCCTGCACAGTACAGGGAGCATAGGATGCGTGTTGTTTTGTCCCCACCGCATTGGTGTGCAGCAGTCCGATATTGAAGCAGCCAGCAACCGGGTCTGGATAGTCGGGAACAAGATTCTCATTCACTTCCCGTTGCGGATAACTCATTCCGTGAATGGCGACCGGCAACGTCGGATGACGAATGGTTTCCGGCTTCTTGTGATTGAATAACGTCACGTTTGCCGGCCAGGGAACATGGCGTGTCATCTCCTGTCGTGAGTCGTGGTTTCCCAGAATGAGATAGACCGGAATGTTGGCCTGATCGAGCCGCCGGAGTTGCGAGGCTGCGGCCAGTGCGGCGTTGAAGTCTTTGACGTCGGTGTCGAACAGGTCACCGGCAATGAGCAGAAAATCAACCTCTTCACTCAGGCACAGGTCAATCACCCGATCAAAGGCTTTGCGTGTTGCCAACCGCAACGCTTCGACCGGCGCGTCGGGATACGACTCCAGTCCCCTCAACGGGCTGTCGAGATGAATATCTGCGGTGTGGATGAACTTCATTATGAAACCATGCTAAAAGAAGCAGTCTTCAACGAAGACCAAGACAGACCAGCCGGGGAAGAACCGTCAATGAAAACCGCCGGATGCAGAAACAGAGAGTAACTGTTCAATCAGTTCAATGACACGGAACTTCACCGAAACATCCGGGAGAATGGAAGTGACGCCACACTCTCGGGCCAGGTGCTCCCAGTCCGGCTCTTCCTCATTGACAAGACAGATCAGGCGTGCGGCGGAATTGCGGGACCGGATTCCCCGAATGAGATCCAGAGACGCATCCTCCGGAGAGACGACGAGGACCATCACGTCGGCCTGAGAGGCGTCGTTCAGCAAGTCAGAAGCATGGGGATGCCAGCGAAAGGAAACGTCGCGCTGCGTGGCGAACGTTCGTTCCAGTTCAGCAGTCCACAGGGAAGTGGGTTCATGCACAAATATTCGAGCCATATGGATTTCATCGCAGGTTGACGTTCCCATGAAAATCGGTTGATCTCAATCCTGCTCCTGCGGGGTGGGGATTCCTTCGAAATTCCTGTTCCGATTCGTTAATCTCTCTTGCATGAGTACATCTTCCCTCAGTCACATGCAAGTGACCCTGAACCGTCTGACGTTACGGAACCCGATTCTGGTCGCATCCGGAACGTTTGGGTATGCGAAAGAAAT
Organism: Planctomicrobium sp.; assembly: GCA_035556335.1. Taxonomy (GTDB): domain Bacteria; phylum Planctomycetota; class Planctomycetia; order Planctomycetales; family Planctomycetaceae; genus Planctomicrobium. Next base: position 23,687 of record DATMFC010000564.1, read on the forward strand.
GTCGCCGTTTGTCGACTTTTCTAAGATTGGCGGGATCATTCCCAAAACGATCACTCCCGCCCCTCGTCCGGGAAATCCCCCTCCCAGAACGGTAGAAACACCATCGGGAATGTTGAATTCGATTGGCCTCGATAACGACGGCATCGAATACTTCATCGGCAAGCACCTGCCGTATCTTCTCAGTCTGAATACGCCGATCTTCGTCAATATCGCCGGTCGGACGATTGAAGATTTTGCGGCAATGGCAGCAAGGTTGAACCCGATGCCCCGGTTGGCCGGTCTGGAGTTGAATATCTCCTGCCCCAACGTGAGTGGAGGGGTCGATTTCGGGACGAACCCGGAATCGGCCAGAAAGCTGGTAGCGGCGGTGCGTCAGGCGTGTGATCTGCCGATCATTACCAAGCTTACCCCGAACGTGACCGATATTACGGCAGTGGCTCAAGCCGCCGCAGACGGAGGGACGGACGCGGTTTCGCTGGTGAACACATATCAGGGAATGGCGATCAACTGGAGACGCCGAAAAGCGGTTCTTGGAAATGTTCTGGGCGGATTAAGCGGTCCGGCCATCAAGCCGTTGGCACTCCGCTGTGTGTATCTGGTCGCAAAATCGGTGAACATCCCGATCATCGGCGTCGGAGGAATCAGTTGCATCGATGATGTCATGGAATTTCTTGTGGCCGGAGCCAGCGCGATTCAGGTAGGAACGGCGAACTTCTTCAACCCAGGGTTGTCAGAGCGCCTCGCAGATGAACTGGATCAGGTCCTGCAAGCAGAAAAAATCGGCTCACTCAATGAGATTATCGGGACACTTCAAGGGTTGCCCCCTCGCAGTTGTTGACGAGACAAATGGGAAGAACCCGATTCGAGATAGGGAGTACCCTACATTGTGCTATAAATTCCAACAATTCCTCTGTTCTTTTATACTGCTATTAGGCAGTGTCAGTCATCCTGCAATTGCACAGGATGTTGCTGTCGATCCGTTGCTCGTTCGGCAACTGCCACAGGAGAACCTTCTGTTGTACCTGAACGGGCAAGGGACCCCTCAGGAGGTTAGAGATTTGCAGGATTGGGGGATTCGCCGGCGTCAGATTGTTCAGGGAATGGAATCTGTCATGGGCGTTCTTCCCGGTCCGGAAAAGAAATCCCCTCTGGATCTCCAACTTCTGGAAGAGGTCGATTGTGGTTCTTATGTGCTGCGATCGATAACTTATCAGTCGGAACCGGGAAGCCGCGTTCCTGCTTATTTACTGGTTCCGAAGGAAGCCTTAAAGGAGACCGCCAGGAAATTCCCTGCTGTTCTTGCACTGCACCCCACTCACGCGCGGGGACCGGAAGGAATGGTTGGGCTCATCGACAGCCCCAATCGACAGTATGCGAAAGAGCTGGCGGAACGTGGTTACGTCGTCATCGCCCCGTGTTATCCTCACCTCGGTTCCTATGCTCCTGATCTGAAAGGGTCAGGATGGAAGAGTGGAACATTAAAAGCGGTCTGGGACAATAAACGGGCTCTCGATCTGCTCGATTCTCTCCCCTATGTTCAGGCAGGACGGTACGCTGCGATCGGTCACTCGTTAGGTGGGCATAATTCCGTATACACTGCCGTTTTTGATGATCGTATTCAAGTGATCATTTCCAGTTGCGGTCTGGATTCTTATGTGGACTACTACAAGGGGAATCCGGAGGTCTGGAAGCCGGGGCGAGGCTGGACACAGGAACGTTATATGCCACACATGGCGCTCTATGCAGGGCGTCTTGGAGATATTCCGTTCGACTTTCACGAAATGATCGCCGCGCTGGCCCCTCGCCAAACATTGATCATTGCGCCGTTCCGAGATAGCAATTTTCGACCGGAAAGTGTTGATCGGATTGCCGCAGCAGCTCGCCCTGTTTATCAACTCTATAATGCTAATGATGCTCTACAGGTCGAACATCCCGATGCCGATCACGATTTTCCATCCGACATGCGGGAGAAAGCGTATCAACTTATTGATTCCGTGTTGAAACCCTGAGTTCAATTCAGAATGTCAGTTCTTCGAGTTTGCCGGTCTGAATATTCCAGATGCGGACGATTCCGTCTTCTCCTCCAGCGATGATCTGCTGGCCATCTGCGGAAGCGATGGCCACATAAACATAGCCCTTGGATTCAGCGAATGCTTTCTCCAGCTTTCCTGTCGCCGCGATATGGATTCGTACATGGTGGTCTCCACTGGAGGAGAGAATCTGCTCGCTTGACTGCCCGAGAAAGTCGACAGAGGTGACTTGTCGCGATGAGGTGTCGATGGTTCGCTTTAATTCGCCGGTCTCCACATCCCAGACTTTGATCAACTGATCGGCCCCGCCGCTGACCAGAAGTTCCTCGTCCAGACTGAGCGCCACTCCCATGACATGATCGGTGTGCCCTTCAAATGATTTCATCAACGTGCGGTTCGGGACATCAAAAAAGCGGCAGAACTTATCCGCTCCACAGGTGACCAGTTTCAGGCCATCGCGCGAGAACTGTAAATCCAGCACGGTATCACTGTGTGCGTCCCGGAACTCGAGGGGAGACGCCGGTTCATCCAGATTCCAGATCAAAACCTCACCAGATCGTGATGGCTCTCCGCCACCTGTGACGAGGCGGTTTGCCTGTGGATGGAATGCCAGCGTATTCACCCGATGAATGATTCGTGATGCTTCCAGATGATTCGGTTCATTCATCGGAGGACCAAGCACCTGTTCGAGCTGCCAATGTGGAGTCAGGTCCCAGAGAACAGCGGTCCCTTGTGTGTCGATTTTCAGAACCTTCCCCATGGGAAGTGCTATCACCTGTTGCGCCGGTCGGCCGGAGAGGACCGGCATGTCGACGGGGGCACCGGTAGTGAGGCTCCAGGCTCGAAGCGATTCTCTCGGGGCAGACGCAAGCACCAGTTGGCCATCCTGACTGATCGTGATGCTGTTGGTTGTTTTTCCGGACTGCTCTCCCTGCTGTGTGATCACGGCAAGATTGTTTTCGCTCGCTTCCAGTTCCTCATGTGCCTGTTCAATTGCTGAACGACGGCGGTGCAGGTGATCCAAACCGAACTGGACGGATTGTTCGGCATGAGCGACGGCTCGGGACGTTGTCTGCAGGCGAAGTTGAGCTTTTTCGACAAGCTCCGACTTGCTCTCCCGCCGTTTGCTCACATCCGCGAGCGTCTGTTTCAACGGCTCATTATCAGGGGACGCATTCGTCTGTTCCTGTGCCTGTTGTTGCTCAGTGAGAAGGGTCTGTAATTCCTGATTTTCTTTATCGAGTTCCGCTTCGGACTGCTGGCGTTCTTCCTGAGCGACCGTCAGCAACCGCTTCCGTTCCGCCAGATCTTTCTCTGACTGCTCCAGTTTTTCGGTTGCCCGTTGATTCTTTCGTCGGGCCAATTCCACCGAAAGAAAAGCCTCGTTCTGTTGTCGAACAAGAGGAGCCGCCGCTCGACCGCTCGCCACCGGGGTCCCGTCAATCTTCCAGAGATGAACCGTTCCATCTGGCCCTGCGGTCACCAGACGTTCTGCAACATCAGAACCGGCCAACATGGTCACGGGAGCGTCAACGGTTCTGGTCCAGAGCGTGGCGCCCGTTGAAAGATCCCGCAATCGTAACGTCTGGTCGGCCGTGACAGAGAGCAACTGCGAAGACTGTGGCAGGACGCAGATCGCGGCGATCGGTGACGGGTCTCCATGCAGTTCTCGAACCGGCTTCACGGAATCCAGACCGTCTTTCGTCAACCCATTCGCATCCGGCCAGATTCGGATGATGTCGTCAGCGTGAGCGGTGACGAACCCGGCATTGTTCTGTAACACCTTCTGTAACACCTGAATCGAAGTGATCGACACTGGCGTCTGGAAACCGGATTCGAGTTCTCCCGTGATGACACTTCGGATCTCGATTTTCCCCGACTGACGCCCGACAATAATACGGTTCTGTGAAGGGATGAACGCCATGTCACTGACTGGATCGCCGTTGACTGGATCATCACTGGCAGGGATCGATTGCCCTGGTTCTCCGGTGACCAGATTCCATAACAGAATTTCTGAGTCCTCCAGAAGAAACGCGGCGTGTATTCCCTCATTGTCGACTCGGGCATGTCGCACCGGTTGATCAAATTTTTGTGACATCATCGCACGGGGAGCGGCTCTCTTCCAGATCTTCGCATTCCGGTACCCCCCAGAAGCAATGCGGTCTCCATCTGGACTAAATGCTAATGACTGAATGAAATCGACATCGGCAACTCCTTCCAGAAAAGGAGCAACAAGCCGTTCCGTTTCTCGTCGCGCCAGCATGTCATAGAGGATGATCTGGTTGGCCTGACCAATTGCGAGAGTCCGTTGATCGGGAGACAGGGCCAGGCTGTAAATCTGCTTCTGGTTGGAAGAGATCGATCGCCAGCGAGTGGATTGAGGAGCCACTTTCTTTCCAGCGATCGCTCCATCGTCGATCCAGCGGCGTAGAAGCTCCAGTTCATTCGCGGTTAGCGCGGAGATCTGCAAATCGTTGGGGAGCGGAGGCATGGCCGGTTCTTCAAGGCGCGCCGCGACTCGATATAGCGAACTCTTCTCTGCATTGCCGGGAATGACGATTTTTCCACTCGCTCCTCCTTCCATCACCTTGTCGTATTCATCAAGCCAGAGGTCGCTTTCATGGATTTTTCCACCGTGACAGGCATGACATTTCAATTTCAGAATGGGCTCAATCTGACGATAAAACTCAACCGGTTCCTTAGCCGAATCTGTTCCTTCCGCCAGGCAGGATTTTTCATAACATAATAAAAATGACAGAACCGCTATCCACAGGATTGCCTTAGGACGGAACACGCCAAAGTTGAATTTGCCAATGTCACTTATGGATAACATATCACACACTCTGCCCGGACGGATCGGGGGGCAGATTTATCAGGGATTCTGAGGAGGAAGGACTTCAATAAAAAATGTCGGAGATGCAATTGCCACAGACAACGGATTTTGCTTTTTATCCTGAGGTTTCCCATCTGTCATACTAACGGGAACCGGATGATTGATTTTCGTTTCTCCCCGAATCCAGACTGGATAAATCCCGGGAGGGACTTTGTTACCGATGAGAAGTTGGAATTCGAATGCATCGCTTTCTTTCGGGATCGTGGCCAGTTCCTGATTGAGTGTCAGCCCGGCAGGAGCCTCCTGAAGATGCAGCCAGATCTTCTCGATCGACGGGCTCTCTCTCTGGATTGTCAGCGGAATTCGCACAGTTCCTCCTTCCGTCGTGGAGTAACTGGTTGTCTCTGCCGTCAGAAGAATTGGTGCAATTTCCTCCTGAATGCTCATTTCCTGCAGAGAGGTAAAACGACAGATTGCCGGTTGCTGTCCCTGATGTTCACGGACAATTGTTCCCATTCGAACAACGGTCGTCTGAAGCAGTAGTCGATCTCGGAGCGAACGCTCATCCGTCTCCGTTGCTATTTTATGTGTGGCAGAAAACTCAATGGGGTGCCTTCCCGGTGTCGCGTCACGGGTCGTCGTCAGCATCAGAGTTGTATAGTGAGTCCCTGCACGAATCAGAGCTCCTTCACATTTGACACCTGCCGGAAGTTGTGATGCTTCAATATGAACGTCTCCTTCATAGCCATCCTGTCGAATAGCATACATCGCTATTGGAAAACGGTCCCCGCGGCGGAGTGTGATTCCCCCTGTTTTTCCTGATTGCGGGGCGCCGGGAACAGCGACGACGAGAACTTTCGGTGCACTCGACCGAACTGTGAGTTGATAAGTTAAGTCAGGTCCGCCCCGCGATTGTGTATAGCGGTCTTTTAAACTGATTTGATAAGTTCCGGTCTCTGGCAATGTGAGGGGCACTGTCGGATCGGCAGAACGGGTTTCGAAGAAATTTGGATTCAGCGAAGGAGTTGAATCATCGGTCACTGAAATTCGAATCAGTTGGTCGGATGCCCCGCTTGCGGCTGGTTCTGATGAAGAGAGGACACGATCCAGAATCAGGACGGGGTCAATGACTCCTCCCTGTCGTTCTCCAATAACATCAATGGTGATTCGGTCTCCCTTTTCCCCTGAAAAGCGATACCGGTCTGTCTCATTTTCCTTTTCGAACCGGCCGGCAATGGTGACCGGCAATGTCAATAACTGAGGTTCATCACCTGTTCTTTCTTCTCGCAGAACCGGTGTCTCGACGACACCGATGCGGAGGGCGTTCGACACCGATGTTCCCTGTTGTAATCGGTAACCGAAGGCGTTTGTGGACATCATCGGTGTCGTCACCGGATGATCCCCTGGCAGGGATCGCCAGTTCTCGGGAACGGTGACATTCACAGTGACCGATTCCAGTTCTCCCTTCTGGATTCGTTCGCCGGTTCGGACACCATCAGGGAGGTTATAGCCATACAGCGTGACCGGTGATGTTGTCCCTGCGGAGAGAACAGAAGGATAGGCGAATTCAAGATAGGGGTCACGATGGAGATCGAGACGATAATTTAAATCGACGCCATGACGATAAGTGACGTCATGAATCTTGATAAGATAATCCCCATCTTCGGGGATATCATAAACAAGGATCGTATCCTGATTTGGGAACGAACGTGACATCGCCAGCGGACGACGGCCTGAGGTGTCATATATTGTCACAACGGCATTCAACGGGGAATCAATAGACCGTGTCCAGCATTCAAGAACAACGCGTTGTTCTTTCTGTGCCGAAAATCGAAACCAGTTGACGTCGCGCGGTGTCGACATGGCTCCGTAACAGGCGGAGCCAAGGGGAATCGTGGCGGCGTTCTGCGGTATCGTTCCTGCTTTTACCTCATGATTCTCCGGTCGCACACCAACCACAAACGCTCTCGAATTACTGAGCCCTTGAGGACCGAGACAGGCCACTTCATAGTTTCCGGGGGGGACGGAGGAATCAATCGTCACTTGAAATTGCCGGGGTTGATCGGGGGATTCCTTCTGAGCGGTAATTCCAGGGTGATTGAAAATCAGTTCCGTCACTTCTTCCAGATTTGCGCCATCCGTGAGGGAGACTGGAAAGGAGGTTCCTGTCTGTCCCCCACAAGGGAAGATTGCTTTCAGTCGGGTCTGGGGAAGTTCAGCCCAGCCGGATTGCTGGATTCCAACGCAGATCGTCAGAAACAGGCAGAACCCTCGAATTTTCAGCCAGACGTTCACAACACAGTCCCTGTTGGTTTCTTGGCAATTTGGTTTCTTGACAATGACACAAATTCAGCGTCCTTCAATCTGAATCATATCCCTTGCCGATTGTTCGTCAGGGCATTTGACTGAATTTCTGTCCAGAACGTCAGGTGTTGCCAGGCTGGGGATTGTAGCAATCGGCGAGGAGAGAGAGGACGGGCAGAGACTGCAGGGCAAACTAATGTAGAGAAGCAATACTATGATGAATCTGCTTCATTTCGAATCACGCGAGTTGACAATGGTGACCGAATGTTTATTTTTAGGACAACTCATGCTTGAGCGTTTTCACTGTGATTGAAAAATGGGAATCAATTTTCATCGGACCAACGGAGTGAAGGAGGGGAGATGAGGGCGTCCCCTAGTCGTTCGGCGGGATTCACTGTCGTCGAACTCCTTTCGGTTGTGACCGTAATTGCCGCTCTGGTCAGCCTGTTTCTTCCCGCCATTCAGCAGGCACGCGAGTCCGCCAGGCAGATTCAATGCCGTAACAACCTCAAACAACTGGGGTTAGCGCTTCATAACTACCACGATCAACACAACATCTTTCCGAGAATCTGCTTTGAAGGATCCGGAGGGGGATCGGGTGAGAAAACCGGGTGGCAGGGATTCAGTGCTCACACCATGCTGCTTCCGCAACTGGATCACGCAACTCTTTACCAGTCAATTGATTTGGATCGGTACGCTCTGACCGGATCCCCAAATGACACGTTGAAAAATCAGACCCTCTCGACGTTCCGGTGTCCTTCCGATCATGGGTGGGTAAGAACCGAAGGGGCCGGGAACAATTATGTCGTGAGCGGCGGGCCGTCATTGCTGATGATTTCCCCGGTTCCGGGAATTGAAGCGGGAGGGACCCCGGGAACGGCGATTCAGGAGCGGAATCAGATCGGCATGTTCAACATGCGTCGCTCGATTTCCTGGAGACATCTGACCGACGGCACTTCACACACCATTGCCATGGCCGAAGCGATCATCGGCGATAATGACCTCTCACAGTATCGCCTTGGCGATCTTGTTCGAGGAACATCATTTCCGACCGGGTTTCCCGAAACGTTTGCCAGCGCCGACCAGCTCGAATCATTCGCAAACCGTTGTCAGGAAAATGTTTCCAGCCATTACAGTTCATGTCATAAAGAGTGGATTAACGGAATGCCGGGGCAGACGGCGTTCAACACGCTGAATCCTCCGAATTCCTCTCGCCCGGATTGCCATGAGTGCACTACGTGTGGATGGTACGACAGTCGGGGTGTCTGGACATCACGAAGTCGACATTCAGGCGGAGTAAATGTTCTGCTGGCGGACGGTGCCGTCCGGTTTCTCGGCAATTCCATCGATCTCATCACATGGCAACGTCTCGGTTCCATCAGCGACGGATGGCCGACTGGTCCTTTCTGATCACTCTCCCGTCGCACACTAGAAACTATCCGGAAAGTCCGACAACGCACAATATGCAGTATGCCAGCGGTGCAATGACCACTCGATCTCGCCATGACACCGACATTTCCGGATAGACTCCAGGGGAGATTTCCGCTCTGGCTTTCTTGATCGACCTTCACAGATTCCTTACGGAAAAATTACTTGCCGTTAGACAGCCTTGACGATAAGATCATGAGGTGGGAACCCATGACGCGTGGGAACCGCCTGTGGTAATACAGTCCATCACCTCAACCGTGAAGTGGTCGCAAGGTTTGATGCCGTCCGCAATTTCAAAATTGCTGTCTCGAATCACCTTGGGGGTCATCCTCCTTGCAGGGACCACTATTGCTCCCTGTCTGGCTGTCACGGGTTCGGCCGCTTTTGGCGGGAGAATTTCAGAGCATCATTCGGACAGTTCCGGCGGCTCAAATAACAGCAATTGCGAACTGGTCGAGAATCACGGATACTTGAACCGGCGATTTGAGTCATCTCGACGAGAGATGTATCAATCGCCGATTGGAGGATTTCAGAAAGCCTCCCTGATTCATTGTCCACGCGATCCACGATTGCGCCGAACTTTGCTTACTCTTTCTGGACATGTCATTTCTGGCCATCGCTGGGCCAACGGCCTGATGGCACCGCTGTTGACATAGGCCTCTCTCCGCTTTCCCCCTGTCTCTCCCTAGTGTTACCTCCCACTTGAGGTGTCTCTCGTTGCGGGTGAAAGTCCGCACGGAATCTGGCTTTGTCACGGCTGAAATTTCGCCCTGGCTGAAGTTCTGTATTCCAGGAGATCCTTCAGCTCTCATCTCTACCGAAGAAATACAGGTCCTGCCATGGAAAAGATCCTTGCCGGAATTCGGAAATTTCAGTCTAACGTCGTCACCCAGCAACCAGAAATGTTCCAGGAGCTTTCCAAGGGACAACGTCCTCCCGTGCTGTTGATTACCTGTTCTGATTCACGTATCTGCCCGAACATGGTCACACAGTCTCAGCTCGGTGATCTCTTCGTACTGCGGACCGCTGGAAACATTGTTCCTCCTTATGGTGCCGTGCAGGGAGGAGGAGAAGCAGCGACGATCGAATATGCCGTCGGAGCACTTAAGGTCGAAGACATTATTGTTTGCGGTCACTCACATTGTGGAGCAATGAAAGGACTGCTGGCCCCGGAATCGCTGGTCAACCTGCCTTCCGTGAAGTCATATCTCGGTCATGCAGAAGCGACTCGACGGATTGTGGAAGACCACTTCTGCGACATTGAATGCGAAGCAGAACGTTTACGGCACACGATCGAACAAAACGTACTTGTCCAGCTGCACAACCTGCGGACTCATCCACAGGTGGCCGCTGCTTTGAAGACCGGAAACCTCCGATTGCATGGTTGGGTTTATACGATCGAAAGCGGTGTGATTACCACCTTTGATGAAACTGAAAATCAGTTCGTGGAATTATTCGATCGTCGTCCTGCACACGAGCTTCAGGCCACCGCCTGAATTGTTTTAGAGCCGCGACAAAACCTCTCAATCGATGAGAATTTCCTTTCCGCGAGCGGATTGGGGGCAGTTTTGTCAGGGGTTCTTAAAGCCACAGTGAAGGAAGAGCAAAATGTTCTTTCCTGATCGAACAGCCAGCGGGAGAATCCTCGCAACCGGCTCGAAGCAGGTCGTGCCACGATGTGGTGATACCCGTTCGAATTCCGTCTGCAGGGGAGTCGTATCACCGGTTTGTTGCGTGCGTGTTTGGTTTTCAGTTGTTGACGAATCGTCAGCGGACAACGAGTCGAAAACGATCCCGGGCAAACTGAAAACAAATCCTGGGGCGGCACAATTGAGTTTCTGGTTCCTTTTGTTTTTACGGTCTGAACAATTTCATGAATCCCCATCCTGCTCCGTCTGACTCACCTCGGAAAGAAAGTAAAAGCTTCTCCTCTGGAAAAAAGGGGGGAGGAACATTTTCCCGGGACTTTGCTGCGTCGATTGTGGTATTTCTGGTCGCTCTCCCGTTGTGCATGGGAATTTCCATTGCGTCAGGAGTTCCGATTGCCGCGGGTCTGGTGACCGGGATCGTCGCCGGAATCGTTGTGGGATTCCTTGCCGGTTGCCCTTTGCAAGTCAGTGGTCCTGCTGCCGGTTTGACCGTCATCGTCTATGAAGTCGTACAGACACACGGCTTGAAGATGCTCGGCCTCATCGTCCTTCTGGCCGGGATCCTTCAGCTGGTTGCCGGATTAATGCGATTTGGACAGTGGTTCCGTGCCGTCTCTCCGGCAGTCGTCCACGGGATGCTGGCAGGAATTGGTATTCTGATTTTTGCCAGCCAGTTCCATGTGATGCTGGATGACTCTCCCTCTGGGAAAGGGATCAAGAACATCCTGAATATCCCTGGAGCCATCTCAAAGCTCGTCCATGTGCCGCAGTTGCCGGAAAAAGGTCTTCGAGGTGAAGTTCAATCCATTCTCAAAGAACTCGGGGAATTACATCGGCAACAAGTGGAATTGAGCACCTTTGTCGATGAGAAAATCCCCAACCATCATGTCAAATTACAGCCAGAGCTAACTCCGTCACTGACTGAGTTTTCTGAACGACAGGCTAAAATTCTCGATCAACTCAAAGCGGTTCAGACGCGAGGTCTGGAACTCTTTAAAGAGCAGCCATCAAAACAGGATAAAGTCAGAGTCCTGGGGAACATGGCGCTGGAGAATCAGGAAGTCAGTCTTCAGGCGCTGAATGAGAATCGAACCGATCTCGTCACTGCTGCCCAGCTCAAGGCCGCCACTTCACTGACCAATTTCCAATCAGCATTCAAGAACAATGAATTCGCGGCCATGCTCGGAGTGCTGACCATCTTTCTGATGGTGACCTGGAAGGCATGGACACGGGGACCGTTGAAACAGATTCCGGCTCCTCTAGTGGGGATTGTTGTCGCCACCTGTATCGCCGCTTACTGGCAACTTCCGGTCTTGTATGTGGAGATTCCCACGGCCATTCTGGAAGATCTGCATTTCGTGAATCTGGTCACATTTCAGGCAGCAGATTGGACCGGCGTTCTCGTTTCCGCATTCGTGATTGCGATTATCGCCAGTGCTGAAACACTGCTGTGTGCCACTGCCGTTGATTCATTGCATACCGGTCCCCGGACCAACTATGACAAAGAACTGCGATCACAGGGAATCGGGAACATGATCTGCGGATTCATGGGAGCCCTCCCGATGACGGGGGTGATTGTCCGAAGTTCGGCCAATGTTCAGGCAGGAGCCGCAACCCGGATGTCTGCAATTATGCATGGTGTCTGGTTCCTGGTATTCGTCCTGTTCATGGCCAGTCTGCTGCGAATGATTCCCACGTCGGCGCTGGCAGCCATTCTGGTTCTCACCGGTTACAAACTGGTCGATCGCAGTGCCGTGAAACAATTGGCCAAGTATGGCTGGAGCGAAGTTTTCATCTGGGCCGCAACCGTGATCGTCATTGTTGTGGAAGACCTCCTGCTCGGGGTTTTAACCGGTCTGGCATTGGCCATGCTGAAACTGGTGCTGCAGTTCAGTGCATTGAAAATCGCGGTTGATCGCAGTCAGGGAGCCGGGCGAACCGTCGTTCGACTGGAAGGAAATGCCAGCTTCCTGCGACTTCCCAAACTGGCTCGATCTCTGGAATCGCTCCCAGCCGGTTCTCATGTCATTCTGGATACGACGAAACTTTCTTATCTGGATCAGGCCTGTCTCGAACTGATGCAACAGTGGCGAGAGCAGTACGTCGCAGGAGGGGGAACTGTTGATGTCGACTGGAGTGCACTGGAAGCGTTTGCCCGAGCCGGAAACACACGCAGTCTGATGTCTTCTGATCAAACTCAAGCGGCGTGAGACGGAGTCTCCATGAAGGGGGCTTTTGTCTGCGGTCGGGCAAACTGGTCAGAATTTTCTGCCAACCGGTTTGCCTTGAGAGAGTCTGACAACATAATTTGAGCAAGAGGGTGAATCACGTAACGCGTGACCCACCCTCTTTTTTATGTAGAGCAAACTCTTGTGATGCAGACAACAGGGAACGGCAGATGTTTCAATACAACGGTAAGACGGCCTTGATCACCGGGGCCTCTTCCGGAATCGGCACCGCGTTTGCGCATGCTCTGGCGACTCGCGGGATGAAACTGATTCTTGTCGCCAGAACCCATGAGACCTTGAAAACACTGGCTGATCAGATCGGCAAAGCCCATCGTGTTCAGGTCGATGTCATTCCTGCTGATTTAAGCCAACCTGACGCCGCATCAAAGATCGCCGAAGAAGTTGCGAAGCGGAATCTGCAGGTCGATCTGCTGATCAATAATGCCGGCTTCATGACGCATGGTCCGTTTGAGAAGATTGACGCCGGTCAGGAACAGGCCGAAGTGATGGTCAACGTCGCGGCGGTCGTCGGACTGACGCATGCGTTCCTCCCCGGGATGCTGGAACGTCAGCAGGGGGGAGTGATCAACGTCGCCTCTGTCGCCGGTTTTCAGCCGATCCCGTATCTTGCCGTTTATGGGGCGACGAAATCGTTCGTGATTTCTTTCTCAGTCGCCCTCTGGGAAGAATGCAGGACCAGAAATGTTCGGGTATTGTGTCTTTGTCCGGGAACCACATCGACAGAATTATTCACTCGGGCAAACGCTCCGGAAGCATCACTCGGACGCCCGCGAACAGTGGAACAGGTGGTTGCCTGTGCACTGCGTGGATTGGATAAAAAGCGAAGCATCATCGTCGACGGATTGAAGAACTCGCTGCTCACACATGGTCCGCGATTGATTCCGCGATGGTTTGCCGCTCGTTGTGCGGGAAAAGCGGTTCGTCCCCGTTCTGAAAAGTCGTCCTGAGTGGAACGCATTTCCTGAAAGAATCAGATCGTCGACATTATGAATGACCATGGTCAATCTCCGGCCGGTGAGGAACGGAATGTTCTCTCAAGTGCTGCTGAGGAAATGGAAGCGCAAGCGGTGCAGAGTCTGTCGGCCGCCTATCGACAGATGAGAACCGAGATCGGCAAGGTGATCATCGGTCAGGAGGATGTGGTTGATCAGTTACTGATTGCTCTGTTCAGCCGTGGTCATTGCCTGCTGATGGGGGTTCCCGGTCTCGCAAAGACATTGCTGGTGAGTACGGTTGCCAGAATCTTGCAGTTGTCGTTCCGGCGGATTCAGTTCACCCCCGATCTGATGCCCTCGGACATCACCGGGACCGATGTTTTGCAGGATGATCCGGAAACAGGACGCAGAACATTTCAGTTCATGCAGGGGCCGTTGTTTACTCACATCCTGCTGGCCGATGAGATCAACCGGACTCCCCCCAAAACTCAGGCGGCCCTGCTGGAGGCGATGCAGGAACGGCATGTCACCGTCGGTTCTCATACCTATCGATTGCCGAGTCCATTCTTCGTGCTGGCAACACAGAATCCGATTGAACAGGAAGGAACGTATCCCTTGCCGGAGGCTCAGCTCGACCGGTTCATGTTCAACACGATTGTGCGTTACCCCACCGCCGACGAGGAATTACAGATTCTCAAACAGACCACAGGCACCCGACAGCCTGAACTGGAACCGACATTAACAGGAGAACAGATTCTCGCGTTACAGGAGGTCGTCCGTCGGGTTCCCGTCGCGAATCATGTGTTTGAATATGCACGCGATCTGGTTCGGGCAACGCGGCCGGATGA
>DATMFC010000565.1:0-6920 GCA_035556335.1 Planctomicrobium sp.
GAACGGCGAACCGTAGAAGAGGGACGCCCCGCCTGGAACACCTGTATCCGGATGCTCCATTCTCATTGCGATCATGAAGGGAGACGCAAAATCCACCTGGAAACCACCATGACCCAACCGGACGGTCGTGCTCCCGTGGCAGGTCTGAATCTTGAGGTCGGCGAGCCCATTTCGACCACTCAAATGGTGGACACAACGATTTATCAGACGATCGGTGAAGAAATGGATGCCATCGCCATGATTACGGGGCCGAACCGCTATTTTCTCGTGGCTTTCAACTCGAACTTCTTGCCAGAATAAATTCCAAAAGGGGCGTTCCAATGAACGCCCCCCTGATGTGATATGGCCTATGGAATCAGGAACGCGAATCCGGTGTAAACTCCGGCCGCGGTGACCGCCGCTTTCGCGTTCAGTGGAACGCGATACTCCAAAGCCGGGGTGCAATAGTCCCCAGGTCTGTAATACCCGAGCGTGTAGATATCGCGATGCACTGGATCGATTGCCATCTGATACGGAAGCCCCAGGAATTGAATTCCAAATCGTCCCAGTGAGACGAATGGCTGAATTCCGACAGGATACTGCTGACCGTATCGCTCTAAAGACGGGTCTTCGAAGTAAAGTGGCTTATGCATCAGATTCGTGGGGACCCAGCAATACTGGGTATCCTCGAAATGACGTTCTGTGCTTCCCTGCTGGGGCAATGCCAGCATGTCAGGACAGCTGACCCGTTCTTTCTCCGGAATGCTGTTGGGTTGAGGACAGACATAATCGTATCGCACTTTTCCTTCTGCAGCAGCAGTTGGTGAATAGTTTTGATACGGCTGAATGCGGGTGATCGGCTGAAAGATCGTATCGACCTGATTCGTGAAGATCCCTCCATCGGGTGGAGACAAAGGAACCGAACCTGATGCAGGAAGCGGAGCAGGAGGAAGTGCCTGTTGAACGATCGTTCTCTCCGAATTCCCCTGTTCCAGTGCCAGGAACTCCGGCAGGGAAACCAGCTGGATTCCGCCATGACCAGGGATGGCCAGCGGTTCCGTGGAGTCTGTGAAGGAATGCACCACCTGTCCTGGCTCATGACGCCCAGAGACAGGCTCAATCGCGTTCCGTCCCGCAGAGGCGCTCAATGAGAACATCTGTGGCTTGGAGACCTGTTCCAGTGTCGTCCGTTCCGGGAACGGTCGGGCAGTTGTCTGCTCCGTCATTCCGTGAGACGAAGATGCCGGAAAGATCTGTTGTCGCAACGACTGCCACCGTTCGGCAGCCGATTGGTCCGCGGTCGAGTCCTGCTGAAGTTGCCCCACCTGACGGGGAGCAGGGGTGTCAGCAAACGCGCTGTTTGCCGCAATCATCCCCGTTGAGAAGGAGAATGCAGCGGCAGACAGCATTGCAAGCGAACGAATCCGACGATTCTTCGCCGGAGAATCAGTCGTTTCGAGAATATTCCGTTGTGTAGTTCGGAGCTTCCTGAGTGATGGCAATATCATGCGGATGGTTCTCCCTAACCGTGGCCGCCGAAACCTGCAAGAATTTCGCGCGAATCCGCAGTTCCTCAATGTTTTGAACGCCGAGGTAACCCATTCCTGCACGCAACCCACCAACGAGCTGATACAGCAGGGTATGGAGGTGTCCTTTATACGGGACACGACCTTCGACTCCCTCTGGAACCAGTTTCGGCGTTCCGCGCGAATCGTCTTCACTTTGGCTCTGGCGATAGCGCTCGCTACTCCCCTTGACCATTGCCCCCAATGACCCCATTCCCCGATATCGCTTAAATCGGCGCCCTTGATACAGAATGGACTCTCCTGGACTCTCATCCAGACCGGCCAGAAGCCCTCCCAACATCACCGTATGTGCTCCAGCAGCAAGAGCTTTCGTCATATCACCGCTGTAGCGGATCCCTCCATCGGCTATCAGCGGCACACCTGTTCCGGCAGCCCCTTTCGCGGCATTCGCGATCGCCGTTAATTGCGGAACACCCACTCCAGAGATGATTCTCGTCGTACAAATTGAACCCGGTCCAATTCCAACTTTCACCGCGTCGGCGCCAGCATCGATTAAAGCCCTAGCACCCTCCTGAGTGGCAATGTTTCCCGCAATGACGTCAATTGACGCCTTCTGCTTAATCGCTCGGACCGTTTCAATCACATTTTTTGAATGTCCGTGAGCACTGTCGACGGTAAGAAAATCGACGCCAGCGGCAATGAGTCGCTCGGCCCGTTCAAGGTCAAACACTCCGACGGCTCCCCCCACTCGCAGGCGTCCACGATCATCTTTATTAGCTCGGGGGAAACGGAGATTCTTGTCGATGTCTTTGATCGTGATCAGACCTTGCAGGATGTAGTCCTGATCGACCAGCAGCAACTTCTCCACTTTGTTGATGCGGAGGATTCGTTCGGCTTCCTTCAGATCCGTATCGGAGGAAGCGGTGACGAGTTTGTCTTTCGTCATCACCTGATCGACGGTGATTTCGTGGGAATCCAGAAATCGCAAATCGCGACGGGTGAGGATCCCTTTCAACTTTCCGTTATCTCCAACTATCGGCACTCCGCCGATGTTGCGGGAGTCCATGATCTCGATGGCTTCCCGTACGGTGGCGTTGGGAGGAAGCGTGACGGGATCGACGATGACGCCATGTTCACTCCGTTTGACGCGATCGACTTCCAGGGCTTGCTGGTCGATCGGCATATTCTTGTGAATGATGCCGACGCCCCCTTCCTGAGCGATGCCGATGGCCATGTCACTTTCGGTAACGGTATCCATCGGGCTGGACAGAATAGGAATATTGATGGAGATGTTTCGTGTCAGTTTCGAAGACACATCCACATCACCGGGCATCACTTCACTGTAAGCCGGAACCAGCAGAACGTCGTCGAATGTCAGTCCGGTTTCCAGAATGCGGTCTTGCATGATTTTTCCTTTATTCTCAGTTTGCCTGTTCATTCAGCGAGTGGTTCTCGCCGAGCGCAGACTGAATTTTCTTTGCCAGTTCAATGTGTGTCGTAATATCGAGTTCTTCGGCCCGGGCGGACTCCCCGAGATTCACCGACGCCAGCAGAACATCAACTTCCGGTTTTTCCAGTTGTTTGCTGTACATCCCGCAGAGCACGCTGCGTAACAGCTTTCGTCGATAGTTGAAAACGCGACGGATATAGTCGTGAAAGAAGGCTCGGTCTGTGAGTCGCTGTTTCCGTTCTTCATCCGGAATAATCTGGACGACAGCGGAATCAACCTTCGGTCGGGGCCAGAAAACGGTGGGGCCCAGTTTCTTGAGAATCTCCACCTGACACTGTGACTGCAGCCAGACCGACAGGGCGCCGAAGTGTTCTTCTCCCGGTTGAGCCTGCATTCGCAGACCTACTTCGTATTGAATGGTCACCACCATACGACTCCATGGAATGTCACTGGCGACAAGATTGGACATCACTGGAGTCGCCACGCTGTATGGCAGGTTCGCGACCAGTTTCAATCGACGCTTCGGATCAACCGCAAGCTGACGGTCAATTTCCTCCAGGACCAGCGGATTGAAGTTGTTCTTATTCTTCAGGGCATCGGCATTGATCAGTGTCACGTTCTGATACGGGGCAATCGCCTCGCTCGCAAACTGGTACATGTTGCGATCCAGTTCGACCGAGATCACATGGCCTGCATCCTGAGCCATGAACGTGGTCATTCCCCCGGTTCCGGCACCGATTTCCAGAACGACATCATCGCGCGTGATCTCCGCCGACCGGACCACGAACTCGATGATGTTCAGATCAATCAGAAAGTTCTGCCCGAGGTTCGTGCGCGGATGAAACCCGTGCCGCCTGAAAAGCTGCATCAGGTGAGTTCGTGTCTGCCGTTCCGGCGGTTGCATGTCAGTGGAAATGGGACTGTTCCATGTTATTGAAAACGAGGCGGAGAAAATTCAAAAGAGTTGCCGCATTCTGCCCCTCGTTCCCAAGCTCTGGCTTGGGAACGCACTCGCCCCGAAGCTTTGCTTCGCGATTCACATCAAAAACAACTTCACTCACAAGTCCCGCCTCGTCGTTTGAAAAAGGAAAACATAAACAGGCCGTTGAGTGGCCAAGCAGAGCTTGGCGTCGAGTGTGTTCCCAAGCCAAAGCTTGGGAACGAGGAAAATTTTCTGCTTTGAATTTCGAATTTCTCTCATCAGGATTGCGGTTGTTGTCCACTCGCCGAAAACATCTTCTCCAGATACTTCCCGATGATGTCGGTTTCGATATTCACCACGTCTCCAACAACTCGTTGCCCCAGCGTGGTGACCTGCAGCGTGTGTGGAATCAGGGCGACACTGAATCGGTCTTCTTCAACATGGACCAGTGTCAATGAGACCCCATCGACAGTGATGGATCCTTTCGACACCATTTGTCGGGTGAGACGCGACGGAACGCGAAACCACATGGTGGTCCACTCTCCATCCTGTTCGATCGCGTCGACAGTTCCCACATCATCCACGTGTCCCTGAACGAAGTGTCCCCCCAGACGATCACTGGGACGAACCGAACGTTCGAGATTGACCTGACTCCCCGGAACAAGCGTTCCGAGATTGGTCCGTGAGAGAGTTTCCTGCCCGGCCTGAAAGGTCCAGTGTCGCCGATCGTACGCGACCACAGTCAGACAGCATCCATTGATCGCCACGCTTTCCCCCAATTGCACCGGGTGACCGTGCGTTTCCCCCTCCATGTCGATCATGGAGTCGGATGGTTCCAGCGTGAGATCCACTCCCGGCCCATTCGGCACGAGAGAAATGATGGTTCCCAGCCCTTCAACAAGTCCTGTAAACATGTCCTGAACAAGAGTTTGATTCAACAGATAAAAGACACGACACCAGTGCTACTGCAGGAACCGGTGAACTACTCAAAATGATTTCCCGTCTCGCCACCCGGAGTACAGCGTTTCTTCTGTTCGAACAACGCGCTGCCCGGGCACATGGACGAGCAAACTGCTCAAAACGCACGCAGCCCGGAAGGAATCTTCTTTCCGAAGATCTCTTCCGGGCTGCGTGAATCAATAATCAACCGTTCCATCGAACGATTATGACAATCTGGTCGCCAATTGTCCATTGGTGTGAGAAAATTTCAGATTTCTCTGATTTCACAGGAGAATAACAGGGTGTTGACAATCCCTCTCCACGAGGGATGATGAAAGGAAGAATCACCCTGGGTGTGCCGCTGGGCCGGCACCTTGGTGGTAGGAAATCTGGAGTCTGCCATGAAACGCTTCCTGTTCGCCGCTGGATCTGCTGTGTGCCTGTTACTGTTCGTTGCTGCTGAGTCGACTCAGGCGGGACACCGACATCGCGGGGGATACTATGGCTCCGGATATTACGGAGGCTGGTCGGGAGGGTATCGCGGAGTCGGCTGGTCCCGTCCTTACTATGGAGGTTGGGGATACGGAAACCGCTGGGGTTATGGGCGAGGCGTTTCCATTGGATTCAGTTCTCCCGGATTCTATGCGGGCTATGGTTCTCCTTATGGCTATCGCGGCTGGGGATCAGGATACAATCCCTATGGATACGGAAATTACGGGTATTCGAACTATGGATATTTGAATTACGGATACGGTTACCAGCCCTATGCCTACAACAGTGTGGGCTATGCCGGGGTTCCGTTGACGTATTCCAGCTATCTCGACACTCCCACCCGATACGGCCTTGGCGGATATTCCTATTCCGCTGCCCGATATCAGACATTGGGAACGTCCCCTTACCTGAATACAAGCTACTACGGCGGAATCTCCACAACGCCAGTTTACTCAGGCTATGCCGGGTACGGAGTTTCCGGGTATTACGGAGTCCGCCCTGCCGGTGCTGTGATGATCAATGCACCGTATGCCTCATATGGTCTTTATGGCTACCGCAATTGCGGATGGTGATCACAAGTTTCAAGCAGCGAGAGTGCTCGTAGGAGTGCTTTTGCTCAGCGACTTTTCTACATTGGAAAGCGGATTTCAGAACGACTCCTCAGAGTCGGGCGTGCTCGATTTCAATAGGAACACCCGTCAGCCAGAGAACAAGTTGTTCCAATTGCAACTGCTCAGGGAGTCGGCTTCCTCCCTTGAGTCCGTAGTCGGCCTTGGCGAGTGTTTCCAGAATTGCTTCGGCTCGGGGACGGCGGATACGACGTAGATAGTTCTCCATGGTCCCCACATCACGAGGAAAAACGCCATTGTCCTTAAGAGCCTGAGTCAATGAACTGCCGCGTCGTGACTGTTCCGTGGCGAGTGCGACCTTTCGGAAGACGTAGTTCAAGCCCCCTAAGATCTTCGGCCCCGGCTCTCCGGCGTAAAGCAGTTTATTCAGACAGGCAATCGCTTCTCCGGCATTGCCGTCGCGAATGGCATCAACCATCGACCAGGTGGTTTCCGCTTTCCAGCCTCCCACCAGCGTGCGAACATCCTCCGCCGTAATCTGCTGGCGATCTCCCACATAGGAGGTGAGTTTGGAGAGTTCCTGATCGAGTAAACCGAGTCCGTTTCCAGCGAGTGTCGGCAGCAGTTCAGCAGCGTCCTGGAGAAGAGTCTTCTCGTAGACTTCCTTTGCCTGCTGAATGAGCCATTTTTTCAACGGTCCTTCTTTGAGTTCCGTACACTCCAGTTCCAGACCATCGGCATCGATCTTTTTCGCCAGCCGGGTGTTTTTGCGCCAGGATTTCACATCCAGCACCAGCACCGATTTACGACTCGGCTTCTCGGCATAGCCTTCGAGCTGGCTCCGATAGGTGGAAATGAAGTCGTCTGCATCTTCAACCACCACCAGTTTCCGATCAGAGAACATCGACACCATCTGCAGTTCATCACGAACGGTTCGGAAATCGAGGTCTTTTGCCGAAAACTTCGTCAGTCCAATGGCATCTTCTCCCGTCGCACCGAGAACCTGCTGGCAGAGCAGAGTCAACGACGCCGATTTGAGATGC
>DATMFC010000566.1:0-7812 GCA_035556335.1 Planctomicrobium sp.
TTCTTTGGATTTGTTTTTTTGATTTGACGCGGGCGCGATTACTTTTCTTCGTCGGCGCAGACCCATTCGGTCAGAGTCGATTCGTAGGAAACAATCTCTTCCGGACGGAAGTAGATGCCAATTTCCCGTTGGGCGGATTCCGGGCTGTCACTGCCGTGGATCAGGTTGATCTGGCGGGAAAGACCGAAGTCTCCCCGAATGGTTCCGGGAGCCGATTCCCTGGAATTGGTTTTTCCCATCATATCCCGAACAACCTGAACCGCCTCGGGTCCTTCTGCAATCAAGGCCACAACCGGCCCGGAAGTGATGAATTCTTCCAGTTGTGGATAGAACGGCTTGGAAACGTGCTCGGCATAGTGCAGCTTCGACTGCTCAGAGGTGACCTTCAGCAGTTTCAATGCACAGATCTTCAGGCCACGGTCTTCAAGGCGGGTGAGGATCCGTCCGGCAAGGCGGCGTTGAACGGCATCCGGTTTCAGTAGAATCAAAGTTTGCTGCAAAGCCATGTGATGAGCCTGAATCGAATTTCTGAGGTGAAACAACACACCCTCCCCTCAATCGGATGGTGCGGAAGCAATGTCGATCATTTACGAGGCAGAGGCCGTGGCCCCTTGAATTTCTTCAAGGAACTGGCGAAACAGATAGTGGCTGTCGTGCGGTCCGGCACTGGCCTCGGGGTGATATTGAACGCTGAACGCTCCCAGCCCCGGATGGCGAATTCCCTCGACCGTCTGATCATTCAGATTCAGATGGGTCACTTCCGTTCCTTCAGGGAGAGTGCTGGCATCGACGGCAAAACCATGGTTTTGTGACGTGATTTCCACCTGTCCGGTTTTCACGTTGAGCACCGGTTGATTCGCTCCCCGATGTCCAAACTTCAGCTTGAAGGTGCGACCTCCCAGAGCCAGTCCCAGAAGCTGGTGCCCCAGGCAAATCCCGAAAATCGGTTTCTTGCCGAGCAGTCCACGAATGGTGTCGACCGCATATTCCAGAGGTTCCGGATCCCCAGGCCCATTGGAAAGGAAGACTCCATCTGGACTCAACGCCAGAATGTCTGCTGAAGTGGCCGATCCCGGGACGATGGTCACCTTGCATCCCATTTCCTGAAGATGCCGGGGGATGTTCCACTTCATTCCATAATCAATCGCCACGACATGTGGCTCCGTGTCGCCATTGCTGGAGCGACGGCTGACATGGGGAGTAATGGGATCGAGAACATATTCATTCAACCCTTCTTCCCAGGGATGACTTTCTTTCGGCATCACCTGGCAGACCAGATCCTGCCCCACCAGAACGGGACTCGAGCGGGCTTTTTCCACGAGTGAGGCATCGTCGAGATCCACTGTCGACAAGACACCGGTCATTGCTCCCTGTGTGCGAATCCGCTTCACAAGAGCCCGGGTGTCGATCCCTTCAATTCCGATAATATTGTGTTCCCGCAGGTAATCATCGAGCGACTGAACCGATCGAAAGTTGCTCGGTTCACGACACAACTCACGAACGACAAAACCACGCAGGGCGAGTTTGTCGCTTTCAACATCGACCGGATTGATTCCGTAATTACCGATCAGCGGATTGGTCATCGTCACAATCTGCCCGTTATACGAGGGATCGGTGAGGATCTCCTGGTAACCGGTCAAACTGGTGTTGAAGACAACTTCTCCATAAACCTCTCCGGTAGCTCCAAATTGGATTCCAGAGAACACGGTTCCATCCGCGAGAGCGAGTTTTGCGGGTTGGGTCATTTCAGATAAGCAGCTGTTGTTTGATGGGCGGCGTTCTTGCCAATCGAATTTTTCTTGTGGCCCCAATTTTTATCAGAGATGGACCTGTGAAGAAAGGATGCAGGTTCAGATGACAGACCGCTTGTCTGTTGACAACTGACGGCGGACCGTAGAATGGGGCGACTTTCAGACCGATTTGGTCTATCATGTGACAGCATGAGTCCCAGCGTTTTCATTGCTGCAACCCGTAATTCCCGGACACATGCCAGAGTAAACGGTGAGAAAAGCAGAAGAGATCGCCGGGTAGCCCACAAATCCGCAAACTGATTACAAGAATGAAGTTACAATATCCGCTCCCGTAGCTCAGCAGGATAGAGCGTCGGTTTCCTAAAGAGAACCAAGGTTCGGGATAGGAGTCGGATAGTGGTCGGATAGCCGCAAAAGACGGCCTTTCTTATCGGTCGGATGGAGGTTGGTTCGCGTCTGAACAGGTATCGGGAGCAGGTGTTTCTGACACTTTTGCTAACATATATCCAGACTGCCAATGCGCATAAAGAGGCCCCCTCGGAAGAACTGAAGACGGAACCGAGGGGGCACACGGGCAGAGAGGATTTTGAATCTGTTTGTGCTGATCTGGCGCTACCCATCCAGTGCCAGCCGGATGGATCTCCCGGCGATGGCCAAAATGGCAGCGACGCTGCAGTGTTCGAGATGAGCGACCTTTTCCGGGGTAAACTTCAGCAGGTTCCGGACGATTCTCTGGTGCTGCTGCGGGATCGACGGGATGATGGCTTCCAGATCAGGAACGTCACCATGCTCCTCTTTCACCAGGAGATCGGTCGTTTCTTTCAACTGGAACATGAATGGGACTTCAATCTTCCCTTTCTTCTCCCTGGTTCTGACAGAGTGAGGAACCCAGTCGTTTGCGCGGGCGACGTCAACGCATTCACCTCGAATCCGCCACGTTGCGAAAGATGTGAATGCCGCGTTCGATTCCGGTTGGAATCTGTGAATTGCTTCCAGCAATCCCAGCGACGCCGCGCAGGCCAGTTCCTGAAACTCCAGTGAGCGGTGGGAATTCTGGTGATAGATCCCCCATGCCAATTTCTTGGCGAACTCAAGGTAATGAGTCGCCAGCCATTTAACGACGTCCGGATCGTCACGGAACTGCCACCACTCGGCGGCTTCCTCATCCAGTTCGGTATTTAATTTTCGTTCGGTCACTGTTGCTCCTTGAAGGGAAGTCAATCCAGCCCCAGCAACTTACGAGCCCGGGCGTTGGCTTGTTGTTCAGTCATGGACGTCACGCGGCGAGCGGGCTGGCGATACCGGGCGGAGAGATCATTGACAACGGCCTGTTGCTGTCCGTTCTCGGTTCCGACCAGGATGTCCGTCGCCAGTGAGAGGGCAATCAGAAAGGATTCCGGTGAACTTGTCGCCACATCGGGAATTTTCAAGCCTGGTTGAATCTGGTTCAGGAGACGATTGGTCAGGGTGGCGAGTTTCTGAAGATCCATGGTATTGACCTTTGCGGCAAGAGAACGAAACGGGCGTTGATTTGGAATCGAAACGGTTCGAGGTTGGCGAGAACGGGCTGACAGTTGCATGAACGGTTTCTGCCCGGGAACGGCGGCATGGTCGACGACGGCGATGTGAATGAGTGAATCAGACCACGACTCACCCGCCTGTGTTCCCCAACTGGGGACGACGCGAACAGACACCTGACGATTCATGGCCGTCAGATTCCGGGCCACGTCAGGAGAGACATAAACACCTGCATAGAGGGTCTCCCCATCGCGCCAGAGTTGACGGATTAGGTCGATTCCGGCCTGAGGTGATTCCCCGATCACAGAGGAACCGTGTCCCCACTGGAGCGGGTGATAGTGACCGGCGGTGAACTGGGAATTGAAGTTGGAGACGAGACAGTCCAGCAGGGGAATCGTCACGTTCCAGTATTCAGGGTTCCCACTCAGATCATGACCGGTCAGCCAGCGACCGACCTTGAGGCAGTCTTTAACGAGTCGGACTTTCCCCGGAATCTTCAGTGCTGGAGGCATTCGGGGCTGCTTCGGTTTTGTCTGTTCGGGAGTTGTTGGCATTGACGATATTCTCCTTCGTCGCTTTCCGTTTCAGGGGATGAAGCCGGGCTCTATCTTCGGGAGTCTGAAAGAGGAGGGGGTATTCTTCCTGTGCGTTCCGAATCAGTCCCCTTGCCTTGAGAATCTCTCGTGGCCGCTTATGGAGTTCGGCCCAGCGATGACTCAGACGGCGGGAATCATCGATCTCCGCTTTCGTGTATGTCTTCTCAAACTCTTCCAGTTCCTGTCTGGCTTTTTCCAGATCTTCATCAGAGACCTTGCCGACATGGTCTTTGATCGGCTGAACCGCACGGTTCCTGATTTCAAAGGCTTTCATTTCTGAAATCTGCAGTTCCTTCAGAATGGCATTCACATCGTCTGCCACAATTTCCGTCACTCCAAACCAATGATCAGCCAGTTCGGCCCAGAGTTTTCGGTGAGCCCGGCCCCGTTCAACTAACTTGGCTCCTTCCTCATCGGAATGATGGATAATGTGCAAACCAAGCCGTTTGGCAGCAACGGTCCGTTCATGCAGATCCGCCTCCATCAGGGTCTTAATGTCATCAGGAGTGAGCGCCTTATATGCGGGAATCGTGACGTGTTCAAAGTGTCCCTTGATTGGAGGAACAAACCAGACGATCCGCTTCGTACCCGATTCGGGGTTCTGTTCTGCGAATGGCTTTGGGAATATCTCTTCGCGGACATCAGGAATACGTGAATCATTGCTGGACATTACTAAACCTTTCAGGTTGTGAAGTTGTGAATCAGGGGGAATGTGATTTGTTAACCGCGTCCGCCTCCCCGTTGGGCGCGACGCTTCTGATTGCTGGTGATTTGCTCGAACACGTTCTTGAGTTGCTTTATCTCGTGTTG
Organism: Planctomicrobium sp.; assembly: GCA_035556335.1. GTDB lineage: Bacteria > Planctomycetota > Planctomycetia > Planctomycetales > Planctomycetaceae > Planctomicrobium. The sequence continues at coordinate 4,676 of DATMFC010000566.1, forward strand.
TTGTCGAGCGAGCTCCTCTTCGTTGCGGATGGCGATCTGAGCGGCCTGTCTCATTGCTTCGATCCCCTGACGGCTTACTTGTGCATTAGTCTCGGAATTCCTCAGAAGGGCGTCGACGCTTTCGCTCTGGGCCATCGCTAATTCGTTCGGATCAATCTGACCACGTTGCATCTGCTGCATGGCGGTTCGTTGCTGACGTCGACGTTCCTGCTCCAGTTCACGCTCAGCGCGACGGACATCCAGGTCGGACACGTCACCAACGTTTTTCTGGCGATAGAGAACATCGTCCAGCTTTTTCTGAGCGTCTGATTGTTCCGTCCGTTGCTTGGCGATCTCTTGTGCAATCTGCTGAGGGGAAATCTGGTCAATCAACTGCTTCCCTGCTGCCAGCGCATCGGGACCGTGAATTGCTTCCTTGATCCCTTCGGCGTGTTGTTGATAGAGCTGGGCTTCCTTCTGGAGTTCCGCTTCCTTGAGCTTCTGCTCTCGTGCCTCAATCTGCTTGTTGATCTCGTCCATCTTGCGGCGATGAACTTCCTGTGCCTGTTCCCAGAGTCGGACAAACTCATCGTTGTCCAACTTGGCCTGCTCCAAAATCTTCTTCCTCTGGGCCAGTTCTTCATCGGCTCGCTTTTTCATGGAGCCGTGCGGATCGAGTTCCACTTCCAGAGTCTGTTCCAGGTCCCGTTTGACCTGCATGTTCCGTTCGCGTTCCCTGTCGGCCTCTTCCAGTTCCTCGGCGAGCTTCTGACGTTTCAGGTATTCGTGACGCCGCTTCTCTTCTTCGGCAGCCGCCTTGTTCGCTTCTGTTTTCTGGCGGGCAATCTGGAACTGGAGTTCATCGGAACGACGTTCGGCTTCTGACAAATCCATTCGAGCGGTAGCAAGTTGCTGATCAAGCTGCTTCGACAAGTTCGGGTCAACTGCCGCTTCGCGCCGACGCTTCAGTTCATCGATGGTGTTCGCTAAATCCTCACGTTCCCCGGTCAGCCGATCCAACTCCGCTTCATTTGCCTGCTGGCTGGCCTCCCGTCTCTCCCGGACCAACGAAATCTGTTCCTTGAGATCATCATTCAGATCGCGAATCGCATCCGCTTCCCGCCGCTGGGCCTTCTCATTCTCCTCGGCCGACTTTGCATTCTTGAGATATTCAACAGTCAGTGATCCCAGTAATCCGGCTCCCGTGCTCAGGACAAAACCCCAGGGACCTCCCATAAACCTGGTGAGACTCATCAATTTCGGAAGCAGAGCACCGACACCACCAGCCAGTCCGGACTGACCTAACCCCTTCGTGAATGTGGAGAGCAGATCGGTCGCTGTCTTTAAGCTTTGTCCTGAACCTCTGGTCTGATTATTGAATTGACGCTGCTGTAATTCCGCCGTTTTCAATTTCCGCAGGAACTCATCCAGTTTCTGACCCGCCTGCTCGAACGACTGCTCCGCCTGCTGTCCAGCCTGTTCTGCAGATTCTCCCACCGACTCCGCGGATTCGCTCGCCTGATCCAATAATGACCGCAGCTCCTCAACGGACTGGATCGTTCCGGGGCTGGCAACCTCCTCCAGCGCGTCGGCAGCATCTCCAGCCTGATCTTCAACAGACTCCAGTGAATCGGCCATCCTGTCGATGGCCTTTTCGGAATCCTGCCCCATCGACTTCGCGGCGTCGGTGGTGTTGTCCAACTCCCGGGACAATTGTTTCAGTCCGCGCTGAGCCTGTTCGATATCGGTCCGGATCGTCAGGGTTGTGGCCATTATTGACAGACCTCACTTAACCAGGATTCAACGGATTTCATGACAGCCATGGCGAACGAATCGTTTTCCTTAAAGCACTCACGAAACACCTCCCAGTCGAATGGCCGGGGAAGCCCGTTCGGAGACAGAACACCGCGCCAGTCCACGACATACTGAAGAGCGAACAGAACTAAATCGGTACTCGCGATGGATCGCCCCTGGCGAAACCGGTCGTTCATGAAGCCGATTAACTCGGCAGCATTAAATGGTTCCAGGATGAGCGTAAATGTGCCGTCTTCGACCGGCGTTGAATCAACCTTGCAGTTGAGCGTAATCAATGTCTTATCCTTTAATGTTCTTGTTAAATAAGTCCTCGACCCATTCTTCGGCGATCGCTTCGGCAGCTTCCACCCATGCCTCGGGAATGTTGTCGGGAATGAGCTTCCGGGCGGGTTGGGGGGCACTCGACTTCATGTCGGGTTTGTGTGGCGTCTTGTCCCTGACCTCACCAGAAAGATCGCTTCGCATTTCAGAGAGTCCTGTGAGTCGCTGTTTTTTCCCTGACGACTTAGAGGCACGGGCCGGTTTGCCCTCATCGAAATACTTCGCATACTTTCGCCCGAAACCGACTTCGACCTCATTCCCTCTCACTTCCAGAACGTTACCGCCCAGTGAATCACCGGCTGAGAACCCCGGCTGGATCGACATCCGCATCAGGCCAGTATCTACACCGATCTGCATTTGCGTGTTGGTCTTATCCTTCGTTCGCCGCATTCGCTTTTTGACGGTGGCTTCTGCCAAGGGAGACCATGTAATCCCCTCCGCTCCGGCGCCGCCGCGTGACTTCGTTTCGAAATCCTCCTGAACAAACCCGGCCATCTCCGTTCCAATGGCGGTCAGGATTCCTTCCAGTCCGCGTGACAACTCGTCAGCGACCTCAAGCAGGTTTCTCGAATCTGTAATGTGAATTAACATTTATTATTTATCGCCAGTTTCTGAAATATTTCAGTTATCAGGTCGGACAGGATTTATGATATCTCTCCTGTTAAAAGATTCGCTTCCCTGTGCAACTTTGATAGCTTCGTCCGAGGTCAATATATAAACCGCCTCTGGCCCCTTGAGGCTTCGAACCATAGACCGGCTGAGCCTGAATGGTTTTCGTCCCCAGCACCGCAAGCTGAAATGCCGTCGCCAGATCGCCGTGCCCTGCTCCCGTTCGGGGACTGACCAGTCGGAATCCATAACTCCGCTCCTCGACCCGTAACCGTTTCAGATCGCCGATCAGTTCGTCATTGAGAAACAGAGAAATGTTGCGACTGTTGAAGGCTTCGAGTGTGGCGGTTGCCATCGCCTGAAGATTGGAACCACTGAACGGAATCTCCTTCATACCGACCTTACTGGCAATT
>DATMFC010000567.1:0-11497 GCA_035556335.1 Planctomicrobium sp.
TTTCCTGAGTTGAAATCGACCAGCAGCGGTTGGTCCTGTTGTCATTGAAGAGTCGTCTCGTTGTTGCCGTTCCTGCATCTCGGCAGAGCCAACACCTCAATCATCCCTTAATTCTCAAAGGACACAACATGAAATCGAATTCGAGAGCTAAATTCGGGATCCTACGCAAAGATCCTCGATTCGGGCACATTCACTGATTCTTGATGACCAATCCGCAGGCAAAACATCAGGCCAAATCAGCCCGGTGGCTTTTGTTCTCCTGCGTGTGGCCGATCAACCTGTTCTGGCTGACCAGATTGATCATATGTTGCAGAGTCAAATTGAAACAAGACCTTACTTATTCAGTTCGTATGGAATTTCAGCGGCCCGATTTCAGAAATGCCAGCAGATCGGCCATCTGTTCGACCGTAACATCCGCCTCAATCCCGGCCGGCATCAGGGATTGCTCGTTCGCCCGGAGTGCGTCAATGTCGTCCCGTAAGAGAGTTTCTTCGACTCCTTTGGCCATTCTCAGCACGATTCCGGTGTCATTTTCCCTGACCAGCAGACCGGTAATGACCCGTCCATCGGCGGTGGCCGCGACGTAACTGGTCCAGCGCGGTTCGATCGCACGACTGGGGTCAAGGATATCGGTGAGAAGAACATCGTTTCCTTTGGCACGGATGTCTGACAGATCGGGGCCGACCAGTGTTCCTTCGTTCCCAATCTTATGACACTGAGCACAGGCCCGGCGGAAGACCTCTCGTCCTCGATCCACATTTCCGGCAATGGCGAGTGCCCCCCGGTACTTCTCGATGACTGCCGCACGGTCTTTCGACGTTCCTTCTCCAAACAACTTTTTGGCAGGGCCATTGATGTTGGGATCCCGCGACATGATGAGTGGATCCCGTTGCTCAATCGTCAGCATCGACGGAGAGACGATTCCCTCACTCATTGCCTGCATCAGTTGCATACTGGTCTTAGGACGGGCCAGGGACATCTCGATGACCAGAGCCCGACTCGCAGGTCCCAGGTCCGACCAGATCTCCAGAAATTGTTTTAACGTTTCTTCCGGATTGCGGTTGTTCACCAGTGGATAAGCAGCACGCTGGATCGCGGAATCGGCATTGGACAACAACAGTTTCTGTAACACCGGCGTGGCCTGTTCCAGTCCAACGCGTCCTAATGAAGGAACGGCCGCACGGCGATTGAGTGGATTGGCTTTGGAATCGATCAGTGTTGCCAGCCCTGTTTCCAAGGCCTGCACTGCGGATTGAGCCAGCTCTGAAAGAGGAGCCTGCTTCAACTCGACCAGTTTTGCCAGTGATTTTTTGCCGTTCAATCCTTTTCCGCCGGCCAGCCCCTGTTCTAATCCGAACAGAGTCGAAGACCTCCACCAGGGCAAATCGTTTTGTTCACCTGCCAGCACAGTCTGCAACACAACAACAAGTTCTTCCTGATCCGCACGCTTCCCGACGATCGTCGACAGAAAGCTGATCAGTTCCCGTTCCGAGTCTCCTCCCTTGTTGAGCACCGCGTCCGATTGCAACAACTTGCAAAGCAGCGGGGCTGCGTTCTCTGGTGGAAGAGTGAGTGCAATCTGGCGGATCCAGTAGTCTCCGAGGAAATTTGATACGAGTTCCCCCACTTCCGCTTTGACGTTCGGGGAAGACACAGATGCCAGTCCGTCGATCCACGCCAGCGCCAGCCGCGAATCTTTCGGTGTTTGAAATGCAGCGAACTCATCAATATGAAGTCCGGCAAACCGGGCAGCGTGCAATGCCTGTTCGACAACGAGCGGGTTCGAATGTTTCAGCAATTTGACGATAAGTCCATTCAACCATTCTTCACGCGATGTCAGCAACCCTTTCTGCTGCAATCCAACGATGGTCCAGAGTCCCTTCGTGATGGCACGCGGGTCATTGGATTGCGTTACAATCGCTTCGCTTCCCGTCGCGATGGATTCGGCATTCTCGGCGTTCGCCTCTTCGAGCAACAATCGTTGAGAGAGATCACGCTGCCAGCCGTTACCGTCTTTCAGTCCTTCCAGCAGCGAAGCGACACCTGTGGAAGGAGTCCATTGTTTCGCGGCCTCTCCGGTACGGCGAATGCGGTAGATTCGACCCCGGTCGTCTCCTTCGCGCAGTCGAAGTGTTTCCGCCAGCCCTTCAGGCATGTACTGCGGGTGCTCAATCACTTCCCGATACATGTCGACCAGATACAAGTTTCCGTCAGGTCCATCTGCGAGACTGACCGGGCGGAACCAGGGATCGCGTGACGCCAGAAAGTCCCGGCGTTCATAAGGACGGCGCGAAGTGAAACTGGTTCCTTTCGGCGTCAGAATGGTTCGTGTCACCAGGCTCCCAGTGGGCTCACAGGCGAAGACGTTGAGATCTCCATTGTCGGCATACCCGAGTTTTCCTCCGCGATAGACGTGAGTTCCACAGGCAGCCGTATGAGTTCCGGCGTGGCTAACAGCAGTTGTCTTGGCTTCAATTAAAGAATAGACCCGGGAGGCTCCGCCAGAAGGGGCCACATCCTGTTGAGCGACAATTGCCGGAGCAAGAGGATTGCGAGTGAGCGTCTGATGTGACAACGGAGCATAGATGATTGGATTCCGGTTGGTGCAGAAAAAACGGTTTCCAAAATCATCAAACGTGTTTCCGAATTGGGCCTGACCGGGAACAAGGTCAATTGTTTTCTGACGAGGATCATAGACGAGGTCGTTCCGTCCCATGACCAGTGGTTCCCCCGTGGCGGACTCCGTTGCTCCCACAGTCACCTTCCCGCCAGTGAGTCCGTTCGTCAGATAAATACGCTGATCGAGCCCCAGGCGAGGATGACCGACACGCAACTGAGGATTCCCGAAGGTGAAGCCGTCGAGAAGAACTTCTTTCTTGTCGGCCTGTCCGTCTCCGTCGGTATCTTCGAGATAAAGAACCTGTGGTGACGCGGTGACGATCACCCCTTTTCCATACGCCAGCACTCCTTGAGCCCAGGGGACCTTGGCGAACAGAGTGGCTTTCTCATAGACCCCGTCTCCGTCCAAATCTTCCAGCAGCTTGATCTGCGACAGGGGCTCTTTCCCTTCGCCCGGTCCCAGTGGATAGTCCCGGTACTCGGCGACATACATTCGGCCAAGATGATCGAAAGAGATGGCGACCGGATCGATCACCTGTGGCTCGGAAGCGACCAGTTCAATGACCAGTCCTTCTTCCAGTTCGAACATTTTCAGCGTGTCCGCCGGTTCAAGAGGTTTGCTTTCCTCTGCATCAGCATGACGGGGAACCGAGACAAGCAATCCTATCGCGAGCAGCAAACTCAAGATCATGAACCGATGAAGAACTGCAATCATATTCAAGCCTTATGTTCTGGAAGGAGAATTCGGCAGGAATCCGATCATACTTCGCGGCCAGACAGGTTGCTATTCTCCGATGGGAGCCGGATATGATATTCCGAGAAATCAGAATCGATCAGCGATTTTTAACAAGTTCCCATTTCACAGAGAAAAACGTGGCGATCAGCTTTTCAGTATAGTGACGACCCTTAGGAGTCCGTTGAAATTCGTGCTTCTCTCACCGTTTTCCAGGCCATGAGCGAGTCTTTCACGGCAGCCACATCATGAACCCGAAGCATGTCGACATGCTGTTCCGCAAGGGCAATTGAGACGCCGATCGTTCCGGCCAGCCGTTCATCCACTTCGCGCCCGACCAGTTTCTTCAGAAAGCCTTTGCGTGAATGCCCGATCAGAACCGGACGCCCTGATTGACGGAGTTCGGCAATGTGTGAGAGCAGCTCCAGATTGTGCTGTGCGGTTTTTCCAAACCCCACGCCGGGGTCGATCATCAGGCGTTGCCGATCCAGTCCGACAGCCACCAGTGATTCAACGCGATCGTTAAGATAGCTTCCGATTTCAACGACCGCATCTTCATAGCGGGGATTCAACTGCATTGTTTTGGGAGTCCCCTGCATATGCATGAGGATGACCCCACAATCACTGCCGGCACAGACATCAACCATTCCGGCGTCAGACGTCAGTCCGGAGACATCATTCACAATGACCGAACCTGCGGCCAGCGCTTCTCTCGCCACGGCCGACTTCATGGTGTCGATGGAAATCGGGACTGTCGTTCTTCCGGCAAGTTGCTCGATCACCGGAACAACGCGTCGCAACTCTTCCAGTTCATCAACGGAATCGGCACCGGGTCGGGTTGATTCACCACCAATATCGAGAACATCGGCTCCCTGTTCGACCAGTTCCAGCGCGTGTTCGACCGCAGCGGAAACAGAAGTCCAGCGTCCCCCGTCAGAGAAACTGTCAGGGGTTACGTTGACAATCCCCATCAACTTCGGGAAGCCCCCGAGTTGCCAGTGTGTTCCGGAGAATGACCAGTGAGTCAGCATTGGAATCAGGAGTTGGCTTCGTTGGCGGTGGCGAGAATGAGGGCGATGCGGCAGGCGTCGAGGTATTCGTCCACGTTCAATGTTTCGTTCACCGTATGAATCGCCGATTGCCCGCAACCGAGTGTGACGGTCGGCAGTCCATGGGCGAACATCCAGTTGGCGTCCAGTCCGCCGTTGGAGATTTTCAATTCGGCTTTTCGTCCGACCTGCTGGATCGCCGCAGAAGCCCGTTGAACCACTTCCGAATCAGGGGCAATCCGGAACGCTTCATACTTGGCAGTGGCTTCGAACAGAACACTCCCGGACTTTCCGGCGGTATTCTTTGTCGTTTTTGCTGCTTTCATAAAGGCTTTACGATAGGCATCCACAATTTTGGCCCGAAACGCGGGATCATGGCTGCGAACTTCTCCTTTGAGAAGCAGATGATCAGTGACGACGTTGGTAGCATCTCCCCCCTGAATCACCCCGACATTGCTCGTTCCGGTTTTCTTCCCTTTGGCGATCAGTCCGAACCAGCCCTCCTCCACAAGTGAGGCAATCGCCTTGGATGCAATTGCAATGGCGCTCACCCCCTGCTCAGGGTGAACACCGGCATGGCTGGCGATTCCTGTGATCTCAATACGAAGATGGTCGTCACCGGTCGCGCCGATCGTGGTCAGATGCGGAGCCCCGCCGTCCCAGTTAAAGCATAACGCCGGTTTGCCGAGTTTGTTCACCGCAACAAACTTCGCTCCGACCAGTCCGACTTCTTCCTGAACCCCGAACAGGAAGGTCAGCGGAGGATGCGGCAGATTATGTTTTTTGATCAGCAGTAACGTCTTCAGAAGAGTGGCCGCTCCTGCGCGGTCATCCCCTCCCAGTGCTGTTTTCGGGTTCTTTGACCGGATCACATTGCCGTCACGAACCGGTTCGCATCCCACGCACAGCGGAACCGTATCAATATGGGCCATCAGCAGGCGTCGTGGACCCCGTTGGGTTCCGGGAAGTTTGACGATGATGTTGCCGACTTCTCCCCCGAACGGACTTTTTTTATGAGCGGTGTCGAACTGGATGAGGCTGTCATCGAATCCGGCGGCTTTCAGTTGATCGACGATGAACTCGGCAATGCGTCCTTCCTGACCACTTTTCCCGGGGACGGCCATCATCTGTTGAACAAGGTCAACGGCCGATTCATCAATAAGTGATACCAGTTCATCGTGAGACGGCATAAAAACATCCTGTTCGAAAGACGGGGAAGAAGAACGGAATCCTACTTTGTCTGTGCGGAATATTCACGGCAGACCTCACGCAGCACCTGAGCCAGTTTTTCAGACAGTGATATCAGTGAATGATGCTCTTCCACATAATGTCGGGCGTAGGTCAGTTCCTCCTGAGACGGAGGAGTTTTCCACCACAGTTGAACCTGCTCCGCCATCCGGTTGAGGTTTCCTTTCGCACAGGCTCCGGCGCGAGACGTTTCCAGAAAGTCGTTTTCCACATTCAGTGAGACGATCGGCGTTCTTGTCGCGGCGGCCTGCAGAAAGGTGTTGGGAAATCCTTCTCGTGTCGACGTATTCACCAGCATCGTCGCATACCGCATCAATTGCGGAATACGAGGAAACGGAACCCGTTCGATCATGGTGACATTCGGGGGAGCTTCCCGTCGGATGGAGGCTTCCACGGCATCATCACGACGATTGAGAATCATCACAAAGGGGATGTCAGGACAGAGTCGCGCCAGTTCCAGGCAGATGTCAGGTCGTTTATAAACATTTTCGGCCCGACCGATCCACAACACAAATCGGGACAAATCAAAGATCGGATTCGCCAACGGGGTGTCGAGTAAACGGTCCCATTCCACCAGATCAATCGGATTGGGAAGACAGATCCCGGAGCGTCCAAACGCTTCGAGCCGAGCTTGTTGTGCTTCCGTCTGACAGAGAATGGCATTGGCTGAATCGATAATCCACCGGCACACGACGTCGGAGTCATGATACGTGTTCAGAGTCCCCGACGGGGCAAGATACCGATCATCGAGATCGTAGTCTGATCCCAGACACAACACAGCCGGACGTTTTCGGGACTGGGCGGAAGCGATCACCGTCGCCGAGTTCCCCTGAACGCCGAATGTCAGAAAGACATCCGCATCCATGCGCCTGAAGAAAGAAGTGGATTTGCGCGAGTCACGTTTTCCAGCCAGCAACCGTTGGATCGCGAAGTACGGGAGATAAAACGCATCAGCAAGACGTGGCTGCTTCAACGTGACCCAGGGAAATCGTGTCTGGCGCTGCAGTCGAACCGCCAGAGATTCACGCACTGAATAAGTTCGATCCCGTAATAGCCGGACCTGCACGCCATGATATGCGGATTGCCGCAGCGGCTGCTCATGTCGCACAATGAACGTGACGTCACAGTCTTCACGTGACGCCAGCCCTCGAGCGAATGCCCAGGATCTGGTTTCAATTCCCCCGATTCCCCCGGGAACCAGTGCATCGATTGCCGGATACGCATTCAGCGCCACAACACAGATTTTCAGCGGCCTTGTGCTCATTCAATCGATGTGCCGGTTGATGGAGAAGGAGGTGATTTGTTCACAAGATAAATCCCGATGGCCACCAGAACACCTCCCCCGATCAACCCCATCGTGAGCAGGTCTCCCCGTAACCAGATTCCCAGGGCGACACCCACAATCGGGGTGCCGAAACTGAAGACGGAAACCTGAGAGGCTCCATGCTTTCGTAACAGCATGGCGTTCGCGACAAAACAAAACCCGGAGACAATGAATCCCGCATAAAGGAGCGCCCACCATCCCGCCGCATCCATCGTTTTGTAGACCTGTTTCTCGAACAAAGGACTGGTGATGAAGAACAGCGCCGCGCCGATGACATCATGCCATAGAATCAACGTTCCCGGCGCCACTTCCCTGACGCATTGCTTTGTATATACGATTTTGACGGCCAGAATGAGTCCACTTAAGGCAAGAACAAGATTTCCCAGCAGAGTCGGGGTATCGATGCTTCCGGCCCGTGCGTCCCCGGTTTCTAAAAAGACCCAACCGCAACCGAGCGCCGCCAGAAGCAGGCCAAACCACTGGTACTTCCTCAGCCGAAGCGTTCTGGCGAAAAAGTGCTCCCAGACTGCCACCCAGACAATATATGAATTCACCAGAATAGAGGCATGCGACGTCGTCGACCGTTCTGCGCCGATATTGAACGTGGCGATCTGCAGGTAAAGGAGAACTCCCATCCACCAGGCGATTCCCCAATGCTTTTTCTTGATCCCCAGTGGGGAACCCTCAATCAGACACCACGCCAGCATGAACACCGCCGCCAGCCCGAACCGCATCCCTCCCACCAGCAACGGCGGAAAGAAATCCATGACGAACTGATTCGAAACCGCCGTCCCTCCCCAGAGCACCATGGTCAGCAGCGCCAGAATCAACGACACCGCGTTCATTGGCTGATGGTGGGAAGAGGGGGAGGGCTGTGTTGACGTTGACATGGAAAAGTCGAGACGGAAGGAATAATCAGAATGATAGAAGAAATTCAGCAGGTTTCAGTTCATCGCTTTTTGAGGTTCTTGAGAGAATCGGCTGCGAGCCTAGCTGAGTCTCTGATGCGTCTGGAACTTTGGGGAACTTCTTCCTTGGCAAGAACTTCAAGGACCGGAATCGCCTGCACATATTCCTGTGACACCAGAAAATGGCAAACCGATGAGAAACAGTGCTCCTCCATTGAATCAGGGGGAGTGCTCATGGCAGTTCGATCTTTCAGAAACTTCGTGAGGTAAGGACGCAATACGATCGCATGTGACTTGGGGATATCCGCATAGAAAGGATGACCTGAAAGGGTACTTATCCAGATTAATTTCTTTTCATTGTCCAAGGTTCGAATCGATGCCGACACGAACCCCAGCCATTCTTCCTCCGTCGTAATCCAAGCGACCACTGTCAATCCTGCTTCGGCATCGTCGCTCAACGGCAATGCTTTACAAAGAGGTTCAAGAAGGTGTCGCGGGGAAAAAACATTGACCCCCAAAGTGTCTCGATTATTAACGGCCCAGACGCTGCTGAAATTCCCATCCCCGATTTCTGAGACAATTCTCTGTTGATCGGTAATCTTTCTGAATGCAGTCAAAAGCGGTTCGATCTCATCATCATATGGATTTCTGAGCAATCGCCGTCGCTTTTTACTGACCATTTCGATCGTGATATTCCCTTTCTCCAAGGGAAAAATCTGCTCGCTTTCCGGCAGTGAAAAGAACTCCGACGTCTCGGCAAGACTTTTCAGGCCGTCCAGTTCGTGCGCATTCATTTGAAACTGGTATGTTCCCGTTTTGCCATTATGGTCTCGAAATTCGACAGTGACCTTGCCCGTCTGATCGATGGTCACTTCTTCGTAGCGGAGGTCTTCATCGGCGAACTCTCTGTACCATTCAAACCAGCGGTATTTCAGCGCCGTGAACGGCTCCTCTGCGATACACGCCTGCGCCCACAGTAAGCATGCCACGAATCCCAGAATCATACGGACGTTCATATTCCCTCCCATTCCGGATTCGGAACGCACCGAATGTCAGTTCATTTCCTCATCTTCCTCATCCTCATCTTCAAAATCGTCATCTGATTCATAATCCGGGTGGAGCGGATGGCTGGGGTCGAAGAAGAAGTCTCCCAGCCCCATTGGTAAGTTGGCTCCTCCGAGAGAACTCCGTTTCTTGTCGGCCAGTGACTGCAAATCGAATGCGTCCTGTCCCAGGCATTTTTCCAGAGAATCCCTCCAGATTTCATCTTTCGACAGCGGATGATCCGGTTCGGATGCCAGTCGTTTCATGGCATAACGCAGGACGTTGATCCCGTCTCGGGTCGAGAAGTCCAGTTTCAGTTCATGGGATTGCTGCAGGAACTCAACGGTCAGATTCAGCATCTCCTCATTGGAAAAGGGGAGGTGATACTTGAGAATCGCCATCTCTTCATCGCGAGCGGGGAACCCGAGTGGGAGGGTCGGTTGGAGACGGCTCAGAATGTAGTCCGGGATTTCGTAAGTGGAGTCGTCTTCATTCATCGTCACGGCACACCGGAAGTCGGCATGTGCAGGAATGGTGATTCCCGCGACGATCGATTCCACGTAGCGACGATGATCCAGCAACGGGGCCAGACTCGCCCATGACTTTTCATTCATCCGGTTCCCTTCATCGAGAACGCAAATGCCCCCACGAATCATCGCTGTCACGAGAGGGGATGCCTGATATTGAATTTTTCCATTTTCGGCGAGGACCGGAGTGATCAGCAGGTCTTCCGGTCGGGTGTCAGCGGTGCACTGATAGATGTAAAGGTCCTGATTCCGTGCCCGGGCACCGGCAATCGCCAGTGTCGTTTTTCCAATCCCGGGGGTGCCGACCAGTCGGGGAGTCAGCGGCAAATCATGGGGATCCACCACCAGCCAGCAGGCGAGCAGTTGTTTGAGCACTTCCCGTTGCCCGATCCAGTCTCCCTGAGAACGGTCGGGATGGCTCAAATGCAAACGGATGCCGTCAATATCGTGAGATTCCTTCATGATCCTGCTTTGTTTTTGCGTCTGTGCCGAAATGTTCGACACGAAACGTCTGACTAATGTTCACTTGCTGATCGCGTTGATTTTTTGATTCTTTTCCGAAAAACGATTCTAACCAGCCCGTCAAGGAAGAACATCACGGGAGGCAATTTCGGCTGGACCGAAACTCATTTCCTGGTTTCTGCCAGTCAAGCACTATTCTGGCCGGTTGTAGGAAACTGTAAAAAAATGCCATGATTTATTTCAGTTGCAACCGGGAAGCGGTAAGATGGAGAAGAGTTACCTATCCAGTTTTGCCGATCAGGCAATAACGATCTCGACAGTTTTTGATCCCGGTTCGTCCCTCACCGACGTTCAGATCACCGGACAACAGCAGATTCACAGAATAACAGCAGGAAGTTTAAGGCAGCGTCTTCAGTGCGGTTTCATCGAATCGCGCAGGCGCCCGGTGTCATGGATGTCGATCTTTCCCCGACATGCAGGGGGATACAGGAGCCCAGGCTGAATGATTGCAACGATCGAAGCATTTTCTGAGCAATTGCTCAAGAGTCGGATTGTTCCTGAAGCTGCCGTCCAGAACTTCCTGAAAATCCCGGAAGCGGGGACCGCCACGGATGCGACAATGCTCGCCCGTCTGGCCATTCGCCACAATCTCGTCACTCGATTTCAGGCAGAAGAAATTCTCCAGGAACGGGGAAGACGACTCCGCGTTAATGATTACGTTTTGCTGGATGTCCTCGGCTATGGAGGAATGGGACTCGTTTACGTCGGGCGACATATCAATGACCCGAAAAGCCGTGTCGCCCTCAAGCTGCTGGGAGAACAGTTCAAGCACGATCAGGGAATGCGAATCCGCTTTCAGATGGAAGCCAAAGCGGGCATGACCCTGAAGCACCCAGGTCTGATTCGGACCATCGAACTGGGGGAGCGAGTTGATCTGTACGGCGCCACCGATTACATGGTGATGGAACTCTTCGAAGGGGTGACGCTGCTGGAAGGGATCAGCTTCTCCAACGGCCCCATGAAATGGGACGCCACCTGCGATATTGCCTGTCAGGCTGCAAAAGGACTGGCTCACCTGCACGATTCGGGCATGGTCCACCGCGACGTTAAACCAGACAATATCCTGATCGACGCCGACGGCCAGGCAAAACTCCTCGATTTCGGACTGACACTCGTGAATCAGCAGGAAGGGGGAGATGAATTCGCTCTCTCCATGATTTTCGGCCATGAATGCCTGGGAACGGCCGATTACATCGCCCCGGAACAATCAATTGACAGCATGTCCGTTGACGGTCGGGCCGATATCTACAGCCTGGGCTGTTCCCTCTATGTCAGCCTGACGGCACTCCGTCCGTTTCCCCGTGAATCCCGTCCGGCGACCGTCGCCGCACATCGGACTGATCCCCGCCCTCGCGTGGATACTGTCAATCCAAACGTACCGAAAGAACTGGTCGATATCATTGAGAATATGATGGCGATCGACCCGAAAAAGCGTCCGCAGACCATGGCGGAAATCCGCCAGTTACTGAAGCCGTTTCGCCGTCGTCGTCGCTGGGCGTTTGCTTTTGATCAGGTCATTGCCC
>DATMFC010000568.1:0-2530 GCA_035556335.1 Planctomicrobium sp.
AGCCAGCTTGGTCTATGATGTGCCCGCGCAATCGTTCCGTTTCTGGCAGAGCATCAGAATGCCAATTGGAGATTCATTCCCAAGAATGCTCCGGGAGAAACTCGGACTTTGTCGTGCAGGCTCGATCCTTGATTTTGGCCCTCTCCAAACTCTCGTTCAAATGCATAACCGGAATTCAACTCAGCCGTAAGATGGCGCCAGACCGTCCAAGTCACACCCACAACAAGTCGTTGCTCAAGAACAAAGAATCGATCCTCAGAATTTGAACGGTCGGAAAGAAAGTAGGCTTCCGAAAGATTTTCATAGGCTCCATAAAATTGCAGCTGATCACTGAGATCGTAAGTCAATCGTGCATTCACGTTCGTCAGTGGGACATACGACAACTCGAGTGCCCAATCCCGGGAGGGCTCTCAGTGGAGCCTGAAGGGGAGTCCGATATTCATCTGGAAGGATTCGGAAGGACTCCAACTGTAAGCCACCATCGGAATCGGAAAATTCAACGTCCCCGCTGGAGAATACATGACCCCGAACGTCCAGGAGTCCCGCTGGTTTCTGGCGGGGATCAGCAACATTCCTCCCAGCATCATGTTGATTTCATTACTGCTTTGAAACGGTTCGTCTCCAGACGCACCGGCGCTGGCCATGAGCAATCCCGTCCAGCCATTGTCGAACTGCCGTAGATAATTCAGCCCAAAGCTCACATCCCAGAGATCGGAGGGAAAAGGGCGTCCTGTATCAGGCAGAATTACATTCCCTGAGTAGTGCGAGTTTTGGACGGTGAAATTGAATATGAGAGCCTGGCCATCATCAGCCCAGAGCGGCATCCCTGCAGTAAGATTCTGGTGGAGAACAGCCAATTCACCCTGTTGCCCAGAAACCGGTCGTGACGGATACCAGGTGACACGATATCCAGGAATTCCTCCCGGACCGCTCCCGATTCCTGGACCTCCAGACCCACGTACGGCATGGCGATTCACATCGAATGCCGATTCGGATGGGATTATCTCCGGAACGAGAGGAGGTTCTTCGTCATCAAACACTTCGTCTAAAAGGAAGGGCTTCAGATGTCTTTCCGTTGAGTCTTCCTCAAAGGGAAAGTCGGAGAACCCATAGGGATCCTCAGCCATTGCGGTACTAGAGACGAGAACGATGAAGATCATCATCAACAGGCCCGCTCGAGCCTGCGGCTTCCGAGTCGGCAATGACCACGTGACTGAAGCGTTGGTCATTGCCGACTCCGCCCATAAATTCGTATCACCATGGAAAGAAATGCATTAAGGCCGTTGGGAATCTGCATTGTCGGTACATGGGGGGATCGTCTGAAGATGATCGAATACTTCATCATTACGAACCTCGCCGTAGTCCGAACGAAATGGCTGGTAACCACGAATTACGGGTTGGCATCTGTCTTTTCCAATGTCTCAATCAGAACTAAATCGACTGGAGGATTCAGACTACTGTTGCGTCAGCATTCAAAATGAGGGTGGAAGAATCGAAACGGGAGCGGCCAACGAGCCGCGGAACATATTAGACAACCCTCAGTTTGAAGCCTGACAAGGCACTACGTTCAGCTTGCCGATTCTCTTGCCCAATCCTTTCAACACCGACGAGGCGAAATTAATCCTTGATCGTGAACCACCATCCGAAGCCATGGCAACTTCCAACGTCAGGGCGATTCTTCGAACGGCAACACATCGCCACTGACCTGGATGCCGACGGTCTCTCCAAGGGCGGGGGCTGTTCGGGAATCGGAGACGATGGGGAACGTCTGCTGACCGATCCTGACGGTCACGGTCTGGACGGGACCACGAAACTCGCGTCGCACGATCAGGCCGGTCACATCGCTGTCCTGGGGGGAAACGAACGTCACCTGTTCCGGCCGCAACACCACATCGGTGACCCCCTGAACAGGACGGCGGAGAAGCAGGCGGCCGAACGGTCCGTCGGCGATCGTCCCCGCCGCGCGCACCTGAAAACGGATTGCCGCTCCCAGAAACCGGGCGACGAACGCATTCACCGGCTGCGAGTAGACTTCTTCGGGAGGACCGATCTGCACGAGCCGCCCCCGATGCATCACCGCGACCCGCCGTCCCAGCGAGAGCGCTTCCTCGCGGTCATGCGTGACCAGGATTGCGGCGACTCCCTGATCGGCCAGGAGCTGGCAAACGTCGCGTCGGGCTGTTTCCCGGAGTGAGGCATCGAGATTGCTGAACGGCTCATCCAGCAGGACGACGCGAGGAGCGGCGGCCAGTGTTCGCGCCAGGGCGACCCGCTGCTGCTGTCCGCCGGAGAGCGTATGGGGCTGCCTCCGGGCGAGGTCTCTCAGACCGAGCATTGCCAGCAGGTCCAATGCCCGATCGCGGCGGGATCGTCGCCGGCCGCGCATGCCGAACATCACGTTCGACAAGACCGACAGGTGAGGAAACAGGGCGTAATCCTGAAAAACGACGCCGATGTTGCGCCGATGCGGAGGAATGTGAACCGGCTGTTGGGGGGCCGCTGCCAGCAGGTCTTCTCCGAATAGAATCTC
>DATMFC010000569.1:0-22818 GCA_035556335.1 Planctomicrobium sp.
GAATGAATTTTCTCGTGGATGCTGATCAAAAAAATCGTGCGATTCGCTTCATTCGTGGTTTCTTTCACTTCTGTCCGCCGTTGACGAAGAGTGTTTCGCCCGTCATCCAGGCGGAATCGGAGGACGCCAGATAGATCGCCAGTGGAGCGATATCCTGTGTCTGGCCGATGCGTCCCAGGGAAGTATTCGATTCCACTTGTTTGCGGAAATCGCTTTCAATCACTCCGACCGCATGGGCTCCTTCCGTTTCCACCATTCCCGGCCCGATTCCGTTCACGCGGATTTTTCGAGGTCCCAGTTCGGCAGAGAGTGATCGGGTAATCGCGTCGACGGCTCCTTTGGTTCCGGAATAGACGGCCGCTCCCGGAATGGCGACTTTCGAAATGGTGGAACTGATGTTGATGACGCTTCCCCCGTCTGGCCCCATTCGCTTCACCGCCGCCTGAGTGGCGAGCAGCAGTCCCAGCACATTGATGTTGAATTGTTTGTGGAAGTGCTCCGGGTTGATTTCCTCGAGAGAACCGAACTCGTAAATTCCGGCGTTGTTGACCAGAATGTCCAGGCGTCCGAAGGCCTTGTCGGCTTCAACAAAGAGATGTTCGATCTGCTCCGGTTTTGAAAGGTCGGCTTGAACGGCAATTGCCTTTCCTCCGGCCTCCTCGATTCGGGCGACCACCGCGTCGGCTCCCGACTTGCTGCTGGAATAATTGACAGCAACCGTCGCCCCCGCCTGAGCCAGCTGAAGTGCGATCTCTGCGCCGATCCCTTTGGATGCTCCTGTGACAACTGCCACTTGTCCTGCTAATTTTTTTGACATGATCTGATTCCGGAAAGTACTTTTGGAAGTGGGTTTTTGTACCAATAGGTATATAATTCGGATTGCGAGTGTGGCTGTCAATTGAATTTTGTACTGATTGGTAAGAAAAGTTGAAAAATCATGGCTGGTGGACGTCCCCGACAATTTGACCCTGAGGTTGCCTTGGATCAGGCGATGGAGGTCTTTTGGCGTAAAGGATATGAGGGAACGACGTTACCAGATCTCACGGGCGCGATGGGGATCAATCGTCCGAGTCTCTATGCGACATTTGGAAGTAAGGAGGCGTTGTTTGAGAAGGTCGTTGAGCGTTATTTAAACGGCCCTGCCGGGCATCTGAAGCAGGCGTTATCTCAGCCGACGGCCAGGCAAGTCGTGGAAGCCATATTCGATGTGGAGAAGCGAAATCTGATTCAGAAGGACCGTCCTCAGGGCTGTCTGGTGGTGCAGGCGGCACTCTCCTGTGGGGATGGCGCCCAGGCGATTCAGAAGCTGCTCTCCGATCACCGCAATTCCTTTCAGGAATTACTGAAAGATCGATTCGAACAAGCGATTTCAGAAGGGGATCTCCCTTCAGGTGCCAACCCTGCGGTTTTGGCGAGAGAGATTTGTGCCTTGAACTATGGTTTGGCGGTTTTGTCGGCCGATGGGGCGACTTCTGAGGAACTTTCAACGGTGACAAAACAGTTCATGGTGAACTGGCCGGTGGTTGAGGAGAGAGTTTCCACAGAAGCAATGAATCAGAACGAGTCAGACGCTTGACCGTATAGGCCGTACAGATTAAATTTCGTGATTCCTTCATTCATGTTGGCGCTAAGGGTGCCGAATGTGAGTGTGATTTTCGAACTGAACAGAGCAGTTTGCTCTACCATGTGCCCGCGCAGCACGGTTATCAGCAGATAGGCACTGATGCCCGCGTGGCAGAACGCGGCAGTTCATTTCCAAAATGTACTAGAAGATGCGACGAACGGTTCCATGCCGACAATTAACCAACTGATCCGCAAGCCACGCAAGAAGCAGACTTCCAAGACGAAAACACCGTTGTTGGAAGGAGCCCCACAGAAACGGGGGGTCTGTTTGCAGGTTCGTACCATGACGCCGAAGAAACCGAACTCGGCGTTGCGGAAAATCTGCCGTGTCCGGTTGTCCAACGGCAAGGAATTGACCGCTTACATCCCCGGGGAAGGGCACAACCTGCAAGAGCACTCCATCGTGCTCGTTCGCGGTGGTCGTGTTCGCGACTTGCCAGGGGTTCGATACAAAGTTATCCGCGGTGTGCTGGATACCTTGGGCGTTCAAAAACGTCGTCAGGCCCGCAGCCGCTACGGGGCAAAACGCCCGAAATAGAGCAGTTTGCTCTACCGGGTACAGGCGAAGGGACGTCTGTTCATACACAACTCTCTTTCTTGTCTGCATAACGTCGAAACAAACAATGGTCTGAATTCTTCAAAATTCAGGCCACTGCTATTCGTTCTCATGACACCGGCTCATTCGTCGGTGGAGTAAGAGTTGCCTGTCGTTCAGGCAACAGAGGAGCAGGAGTCTCGTGGAAGAGATTCCGTTCTTATCTGAATTCCGTGAAATTGTTGAAATTGAAGTGCTGAAAGAAGCTTCCTAATGGCCAAGAGTTTTACCGCCAGCAAAAGCCAACTGAAACCCGATCCTCGTTTTGGATCGAAGCTGGTGACCAAGTTCGTCAACTGCCTGATGTATGACGGCAAGAAAAGCGTCGCTTTCGGCGTTTTCTACGATGCGATTGAAATCATCGAAAAGAAGATCACCGACGCAGCTTCTGTCGATGTCTTCACTCAGGCTCTGGAAAACGTGAAGCCACACATGGAAGTCCGCTCCAAGCGAGTCGGGGGAGCCACCTATCAGGTTCCAACTCCCGTGAGCAGCCGCCGTCAGCAGGCTCTGGCGATTCGCTGGATTCTGGAAGCGGTTCGTGGACGTAAAGGTCGCCCGATTGCTCAGTCTCTGGCTGACGAGTTGATCGCTGCCTACCGACGTGAAGGGGTCGCCATGACCAAGCGTGAAAACGTTCACCGTATGGCCGACGCCAACCGTGCCTTCGCTCACTTCGGCTGGTGATTTTGTTTACCAACTGAGAATTTGAATCCTGTTTAGCTGCACCTGGATACCATGTGCAGCTAAATTTGTTTAGGGCAGGTCACTTGAGTGTCGTGCCACGTTGTTCATGACTCGGAGATATTTTTACCGCGAAGACGCAAAGGACGCGAAGAGGATTCTTTCTTTGAGCCCTTTGCGTCTTCGCGGTAAAGAATGCTCCTCCATAGTCAGTTATTCTTTCCTGCCGGTTGATCCTCCATGTCCTTCCCTATTGAAAAACTGCGAAATCTCGGAATCGTTGCCCACATTGATGCCGGGAAGACGACGACGACGGAACGCATATTGTTTTATGCTGGCGCCATTCACAAAATGGGGAACGTCGACGACGGCACGACCGAAACCGACTTTGATCCGGAAGAGGCCAAACGGGGAATCACCATCTATTCCGCGGCAGTGACCTGCCAGTGGAAAGATGTTCGCATCAACCTGATCGATACCCCGGGGCACGTGGACTTCACGGCAGAAGTCGAACGAAGTCTGCGAGTGCTCGACGGCGCGGTCGTTGTCTTCAGTGCGGTGGAAGGGGTCGAGGCCCAGAGTGAAACGGTCTGGCGTCAGGCGGATCGGTACAAGGTGCCTCGTCTTTGCTTTATCAATAAGATGGACCGCATCGGCGCGAGTTTCGAACGGACGCTCGGTCAGATGGAAAAACGCCTGCGGGCCAAGCCGGTTCCACTGACGATTCCCATCGGCGCGGAACATGGCTTCAGCGGCATCATTGATCTCATTCGCCGCAAGGCTCTGTATTTCGACGCCGCGGATCAGGGGCGAACGATCCGTGAAGAAGAGATTCCCGAGGATTATCAACTGGTCGCCGAGGAATGGCGAGCCAAACTGCTGGACGTGATCGCCGAACGGGACGATGCCGCCCTGGAGCAGTTCTTCGCGGAGGGAGATCTGCCGGAAGCGACGATTCATCGTCTCCTGCGAGAAGCGACACTGGCCGGAGAAATTCAGCCGACATTTACGGGAACCTCTCTTCATTACGTCGGTGTCCAGCCGATTCTGGATGGTGTGGCCCGGTATCTGCCGAGTCCGCTGGATGTCCCTCCGGTGAAGGGAATTAACCCGAAGCCGAAGAAAAACGAAAGCCCGGAAGTGGAACGGCGTCCCAGTAACGACGAACCACTGGCGGCTCTCATCTTCAAAATCGTCGCTGACAAACATGCGGACCTGTGCTTCGTGCGGGTCTATTCGGGAGTGCTAAAATCTGGTACCCGACTGCTGAATCCCCGTACCGGGAAGAAAGAATTCTGCAGTCAGATGTGGCATATTCAAGCGGATGCCCGGGAGAAGATTGAAACCGATTTCGTCGAAGCCGGGGACATTTGCGGCATCATCGGTCCGAAAGATGTGGTGACCGGCGATACGCTTTGCGAACAGCAGGATCAGATTCTTCTGGAGTCGATTACGTTTCCAGAAACCGTCATCTCTATGGCCGTTGAACCGGAGACGAACGCCGACCGGAAGAAACTGGAAGACGCTCTCGCCCGGCTGGCGCGACAAGACCCCACTTTCAAAACGAAGATCAATGAAGAGACCGGGCAGACCATCATCTCAGGGATGGGAGAACTGCACCTCGAAATTCTGAAGGAGCGTTTGCAGCGCGACTTCAATCTGAACGTTCGGGTTCATAAACCCCGTGTTTCTTATCGTGAAACTGTCACCGGGAAATCGGAAGCGGAAGAGACCTTTCAACGTTCGGTCGGGGGAGAGACGACATTCGCCAGTGTCCGTGTTCGGGTGGAACCGTTTGACTCGGAACAGCCGATCACTGTCATTTCCGCGATTCCGCCAGAGACCATTCCCGGAGAACTGGAAATGGCGGTGCGTGAAGCGGTGAAAGAATCGGCTCAATCCGGCGGGAAGCTCGGTTACCCGATCATCAAAACCAAGATCACGATTCTCAACGTGGGCTACCGACCGGGAGAAACGACCGAAGAGGCCCTGCGTGCGGCTGCGACACATGCCGTGCAAAGCGCACTCACTCAGGGAGAGATCGGTCTGCTGGAACCGGTCATGAAGCTGGAAGTGGTGACTCCGAGTGAGTTTGTCGGGAACATTCAGGGAGACCTGAATCAGCGTCACGCCAAGATTTTTGCCAGCGAGCATCGCGAGCACCTGACGGCACTTCAGGCCGAAGTGTCATTGGCGAAAATGTTCGGGTATTCCTCACATGTACGTAGCCTGTCGCAAGGTCGGGCATCGTTTTCGATGGAACCGCTCAAGTACGATCTTGCTCCGAAATCAGTTTTAGATGAAATGCTTGGCTGATTGTTGATCTGTTTCTGTGGCGGAATCTCTGGAAAACTCCCGAAACCTTTCAGAATCTGTTCACAGTCGGGACCAGAAACACGTACACCGACTGAAGAGATTCTTTCATTCGCCATTACCCTGCGTGTCTCAGGCTGGGCGATCGTTTCACTTCAACTCATGTTCATGGCGGAGTGAGAAATGCAACAATCGAAACGCTCGGCGTTTACGCTGATTGAATTGCTCGTGGTCATTGCGATTATCGCGATTCTCGTCGCGCTGCTGCTGCCAGCGGTGCAACAAGCTCGCGAAGCGGCCCGACGAACCCAGTGCAAAAATCATCTGAAGCAACTGGGGCTCGCCGTTCACAACTACCAGTCGGCGAATCGGTATTTTCCGATGAGTGCTTCAATCAACGTGTCGACGATTGTTGAAGAAGATACGAATGCATCCTGGGGAGTTCACGGGCGACTTTTGCCGTACCTGGATCAAGGTAACCTGGCCAAGGTCGTCGATCTGACTGTGGCCTGGGATGGTGTTACAGCGTTGAGTGGACTGAAAATCCCGGTCTATGCCTGCCCCAGTGATCCGGGATCGGACAAGGCCCGGGATGTCTCTCCCAAAGCGGCGAGTCCTCTTTATCCAACAACATACGGTTTCAGTTTTGGAACGTGGTTGATCTTCGATCCGACAACCGGTCAGGCCGGAGACGGTTCGTTTGGACCCAATACGCGTTTCGGATTTCAGAGTTTCAGTGATGGGACCAGTAACACTTTGCTCGCTTCTGAGGTGAAAGCACAACAAAAGTATGCGAGGAATGCTGTTCCGGAAAACGGAGACGGAATGCCGGGGGCGTCATTGAGTGAAGTGATTGCGAAAATTCCGGTCGCGGACTGGTGTCGCCCCAACGGTCACACGGAATGGCCGGATGGACGGGTTCATCACGATGGGTTTACGACAACGGCCGGACCAAACAGCAAAGTTGCCAGCCCTCATGGAATGAATCAATGCAATCAGGGAGACGACATCGATTTCAATTCCAAGCAAGAAGGATCGAGTCGGTTGATTTCCAGTTACGCCATTATCACTGCACGCAGTTATCACACCGGCGCGGTGAACTCAGCCATGATGGACGGTTCGGTCCGAACCATCAGTGAGAACATTAATCTTGCCATCTGGCGGGCGCTTGGGACTCGTTCGGGGAATGAAGTGGTTGGGGAATTCTGATTGGCGGTGTGAGCACCGTTCCCCAGTGGATGTCTGGGGGGCGGACCGGTTTTACATTCAGGTTTCGCATCATGGTTCAAGTCATCCAGTCACTGTCTGAGGGAACCCAATGTCGCGACGATTCACCCGCAGAATCTCAATTGGGACTTTTATTGCTCAGCTCCCGCTTTTAGGTATCGTCTCGCTGGGAGATTTTGGGTTCTATTTTCCTGGTGCAATGGGAACCTGGAACCATTTTGTGTTATGGATGGCTTTTTACCTGGTTGTCCTTATCGTCGGCGTAGTAACGGCACTCATTTCTCGTGCGTGGGGCTTGGCGGCAATTCATATTGGATTGCCCATCACCCTCATTTTTGCAATGTGGTGCTATGTGTCGATTCCGGAGCCCCCTTTGAATGCGTCCGAATATCAGTTTCTTATTGGTAAGCCAATCGATGAAGTTGGCACGATTCTGAGACGCAGAATTCGTGGCGCCGGTCTGGATGGCGTTTTAACGGAACCAGACGCGAATGGACAACCCGTTGAGTTTGGATTTCAAAACTATGAAGGCATGACGATTCTCTATTCTAAAGACCGCCGGGTCGTCGAAGTCAGAGCGAGGCGTTCCTACTGACATTCCATTGGCAGTAGGAGGCATGGAGTCGCTCCCGGGTTGGTGGTGCATTCCGCACGAAGACGGCGGGTGGTATGGTTGAGGAGATTGAACTTGGACAGGCTACTCGACCTGAAGGGGCGGAAATTTGAGTGCCGCGCCCCAGTCACACTTGGGCGGTCGAATATGTGTGATACAGACAATCCAGGTTCACCATGATTGATCCAAATAATTTCTGGAGTTCAAACTACTACGAGCACCCGTCGATCACGGACGAGATGATTCGCATTGCCGAATCACGATTGTCAATCAAACTGCCTGCATCCTACGTCGATCTGCTGCGTATTCAAAATGGTGGCTACACTCACGGATTCGCCTTTCCGATGACGCAACGCACGTCTTGGGCCGATGATCACGTTCCTCTGCATGACCTTGCCGGCATCGTAATCGATCCGCAACATCGAACGGCTGAGAATCTGCTCGATACTGAATATATGACAAATGAATGGGGGCTTCCGAGACGCCAGGCGTTACTCTCTGGAGATGGCCACTGGTGGATCAGTCTTGACTATCGAAACGGACCAACGCCGTCAGTTATTAGGCTTGACGTTGAATGCGATCAACAGGTGCAAATCGCTCAGACTTTTGATGACTTTCTAAATGGCTTGGTGCTTCAAACTGAATTCGGCACTGATGGCGAATAGCTCCACAGTGGCAGTGGGGGCACCTTCCCCCAGTGGGTGTCTGGGGCGCGGACCGAATTTCTATCCAGATTTCGCGTCATAGCCCCAGTCCGGCAATCAGGCAATAACGAGCTTGCTCGCGATTCTGGAATGACTGGGGCCATGAGTGCTGAAGGACAAGGACAGTGGGGTCCGCCCCCCAGCCACTCCGTCGCCCTGACGGCATGTGGATTTTTTGATCGAAGTCAGTTTCTTGCCCTTGCGAACAGAATTGAAATTCCATAGCATTTCTATCGGTTCTTATGGGAATGATTCCCGCTGGTCCGTTTTTGGATGTTTTCCTGAAACGTGTCTGGTTAAATTGTGATATCTCGATCTATTCGCTGTGGATAATATCTGCGGAAGCCGCTCGCTGCTGCTAGAGATCCGTGGCGACCTACTCGTCGGTGTGTGATGCCAGCCTGCAAGCCATTGCCACGTTTGTTGGGTCTGTCTTCCGGCTGACACGGTAAGGTTTCCTGTTTTCATCTTGGATTTGAGCAAGTGATGCCAACGGAGATTGGTGAGTCACTTCTATCTGCGCTGGTGATGCCGAGATTCCGCTAAGTTGTGCCGTGTTCGTTGATTTCAAGCGTAATCCTTCAGGGATGGAGAGGGATTGTCGTGGACGGGTTGATTTAACGTTCAATTGAATTGATTTATGAGTATGTGTCAGTGCAGGGAGACGTTGACATCGATGCAATCGTGTTGCGCAAGCGATTTCATTTCCAGGAAACTTCCCAAATCTTTGGTGAATGAGATGCCCATGCCTTCTGGGCATTTCATTTGAGCCGTTGTTTAGGGCGAATTATGTATTATCGAAATTGGTTTGTCCGGCAAGCCCGCTGGGGCGGAACCGTTGCTCTATTGCTGTCAGCCATGAGTTGCGGTTCGAGCTCCACGAAGACGAACATATTTACAGTAAGCGGAGTGGTGACATTAAATGGCAAACCACTTCCGGACGCCACCCTGATCTTCCTTCCGGATAATGGGCGCAGTTCCGCTGGAAAGACCGATGATTCTGGCCGTTACTTCCTGTTCTATAACGAACGACAGAAAGGAGCGGTCGCAGGCAGGCATCGAGTACAGATTACGGCTGCTGAACTGGTTCCAGAAAAGTTGGACACGGAAGGCCAACCGGTTTTCAAGCAAATTCTGCCTGCCGAATACAATGCCAAGTCTGAGATGGCTGTCGAAATCACTTCTCATCGAGACGACGTCAATTTTGACCTGAAAACGAAGAACCCCTAACAAAGCTGACCCCGATCCGCTCGCGGAAAGGAAATTCTCATGGTTTGAGAGGTTTTGTTCGTGGCTCTAAATAACCATCAGCTCATTGGCAGGAAATCATATTGACTCACTGGTGGCTCCCGGTGGTCGAGTCAAGAGATGCCTGCGTTACCCAATCATCGAATTGGTGCAAACCGTCAGGTCTGCATAATTAGTAACTGTTTTCCCATTCAGATTTAGGAAAGGTTGTTAACTCATGTATTTGGTTTTAATTCGTAGGAAGATGCGTCCGGGATTTACGCTGATTGAGCTTCTGGTTGTCATTGCAATTATTGCCATTTTGGTTGCATTGCTGCTGCCGGCTGTCCAGCAGGCCCGCGAGGCCGCGCGACGCAGTCAGTGCAAAAATAATTTGAAGCAGATGGGGTTGGCGCTCCATAATTACCATGATGTGCACTCGGTCTTCCCAAGTAATGGCTACAATCCATTCGGGGCGTCCTGGCACGTCTTTTTGCTCCCGTTTCTGGATCAATCGGCACTCTATAATCGCCTGGAATTTGGAGCAGACAGCCGGTTTATGATGCAGGCGAATGTCGCTCCTGCCCAAGTTATTCTGATCGATGTCTTCCGAACCGCACGGGTGAGTTATGTTACTTGCCCTAGCAGCAGTTTGCCTGCCGTGAACGGACATGCTGTCCCGATTGCTCAACAAGGAACTTACGGCACGACCGTTCCAGTTCAGAATAGCGACTACGTGGGCATTGCTGGCCACACGCGAGATCCAAACACTCAGGCGAACCTCTACACCTCAGGTTCTTATGGTTTTGAAGCCAGGAACGGGGCTCTTTATTACCGCAGCAATACTGGAATGCGGGATCTGACCGATGGAAGTTCAAACACGTTGTTCGTCAGTGAGTCCAGCCGAGAGATGAAAGATACACTGGGGGCAAAAGGAAGCGCTGGTGCCGTCTATGATCTGCGCCAGGGGGCTTACTCTGGGGGGATGTGGATTTCAATTACCAGTAGTTCGGCCTGGGCATGTAACCAATCCTCGATTCGTTTCCCGATCAATTCCAATTTAATGACAACGACCGATGGTGAAGGATATCGCCAGAAATACACTCACAACAATCCACTCTCTTCACACCACACCGGTGGAGTTCACTGCACCTTGGGGGATGGAAGTGTTCGCTTCATTTCCGAAAATATGAGCGAAGTGACTCTCCAACGATTGGCCATTCGTAATGATGGTCTTGTTGTCGGCGAATTCTAAGTGGCCGTAAGGATCGTCCTGAAAATAACATTTCGGGTAGCCCGGCCAGTATTGGCCGGGTCGCGCAGCGACAAGAAGCCTGCCCCTCAGCGTTCAATTTCACAGAAGATCTCATATTCTGATTGGGCGAGCGAGAGACATTTCACAGTCATTGGGCAATAGGTCTCCTGAGAGAAGAGCATCTTGTGCCTACGGCACCCGGCAGGAAGGCTCGCACGCCAGTAGGGCCACGTACGCCATTATCACCTCTCGCAGTTACCACACCGGAGCAGTGAACTCCGCCATGATGGACGGTTCGATTCGAACCATCAGCGAGAATATCAATCTCGCAATCTGGCGGGCGCTGGGAATTCGTTCAGGGAATGAAGTGGTTGGGGACTTCTGACCCGGTTTGTGAGCGGAGTCTTTGGGTGCCCTGCTCACATCGCGCCAGCAGGGTGAGCAGGAATGGGCGTTGCTATGACGTTCGCATGCTCCTGCTGCTGACGCGACAGGAGCAGGGCACCCATTTCGATCTTCCTTGGACAGGCCACTCGGCCCCGATACACTTTCACCATCTCATTTCTTTTGTCGACAGCAAAAAAAGGAAGGGCTCTCATGGACAGATTGCAAGATTCTGATCCGGCAACCGATTCCGATGAACGTCAGGTTCGGACCTGGGCCATGGCCATTCATCTTTCGCAGTTGGCCAACTTTGTGGTTCCGCTTGGTGGAATCGTCGCTCCCATCGTGATCTGGCAGGTGCAGAAAGACAAAATGCCGTCCTTGGACGAGCATGGAAAAATCGTGGTCAACTGGATGCTGTCCCTGTTGATCTACTTCATGATCGCCTTTGCCCTGGTCTTCGTCCTGATCGGATTTGCCGTGATGGCCGTGCTTGGAGCCCTGGCGGTCGTCTTTCCGATCATTGGCGGGATCAAAGCCAATCAGGGGGAAGTCTGGAGATACCCAGGGTCGATCAGGTTCTTTTGAAGCCTGACGGGGTGTCCCAGCTAGTGCCTTGTCAGGCTTCAAACTTCGGGTTGTCTCACATGTTCCGCGGCTCGTTGGCCGCTTCCGTTTCGATTCATTCACCCGAATTTTGAATGCTGACGCAACACTAGGCCGGGTGGAATTGTTAAGGAAATAAATTTGGGTGCCATGCTTCTGTCGCGTCAGCAGGAGGAGCATGGCGAACGTGATAGGGGCGCCCATTCATGCTCACCCTGCTGACGCGAGGTGAGCATGGCACCCGTGGCATGCAGGCTCTAGAATCAGGCGATTGCGCTTCTTTTCTCTGACATTCGCCTGATTTTCCGCATGTTTGAATTTCATCTTGATCACACCGATTCCCGTTCTCAGGCCCGTCTGGGGCGGTTTGAAACTCCGCATGGAGTTGTGGAAACCCCGGTTTTTATGCCGGTGGGGACGCGCGGGACGGTGAAGGGGGTCTGGCCGCATGAGTTGAAAGCGGTCGGCTCCAGTATGATTCTGGCCAATACCTATCATCTGGCGCTCCGGCCGGGGGAAGCGGTCGTCAAGGATCTCGGCGGGTTGCACGGTTTCATGAACTGGGATGGCCCGATTCTCACCGACAGCGGCGGATTTCAGGTCTTCAGTCTCGCTGATCTGCGAAAAATGGATGACGACCGGGTCGTCTTCAAGTCGCACATCGACGGCAGTCTTCTCGATCTCACCCCGGCCCGGGCGATGCAGATTCAGGAAGATCTCGGGGCGGATGTCATCATGTGTCTGGATGAATGCCCGCCGCACGATGCACCGATGTCGAAACTGGAAGCGGCGGTGGAGCGAACAACCCGGTGGGCGAGGCTATGTCGGGATGCCCATCAACGGGAAGATCAGGCGCTGTTCGGCATCGTTCAGGGAGCCACGAGTCCTCAAATGAGAGAGCGTTCTGCCCTCGGATTGCTTCCGCTTGAATTCCCCGGCTACGCCGTGGGAGGGCTCAGTGTCGGAGAATCTCCGGAAGAAATGTATGCGACTCTGGACGTGACGGTTCCCTTTCTTCCGGTCAACAAGCCCCGATATCTGATGGGAGTGGGGCGTCCCATCGACATCATTGAGGGGGTGTTGCGGGGGGTCGACATGTTCGATTGCGTGATGCCGACCCGGAACGCCCGCAATGCCACCGCGTTCACCAGTCAGGGGGTGGTGAAAATGCGGAATGCGAAGTATCAAAAGGATTTGCGTCCACTGGATGAGAACTGTTCCTGTCCCACATGCCAGCAGTTCAGCCGGGGATATCTGCGTCATCTGTTCCATGTGGGAGAGATGCTGGGCCCGATGTTGCTCTCGGTTCACAACCTGGCGTACTACCAGCAACTGGTCCGGGAATTGAGATTGGCAATTCGTTCCAACTCGGTACAGGAGTTTCGGCTTGACCATCTTGCCCGTACGGCACCCGGTCTCTAAACTACTCGCTTCCTTCAATCCGGCAAAGCGGATTGTGTTTCGAAAATTTTGTTGAGTGTGACAGTCGAGCGGTCATGAAGAATCTCATTGAGTGGTCCCGTTTACTTGCTGCTGATCCTGCTCCGGCGGGAGATCCCGGCATGGGAGCGTTCATGATTTACATGGCCGGTGGTCTGGTCATCTTCATGATCGTGCAGATGTTGTTTGGACGGACCGAGTCGAAAGAGCGGACACGTCGCGAACAACTGATCAACAATCTGAAAAAGAATGATCCGGTGGTCACCATCGGGGGAATTCTCGGACAGGTTGTGAGTGTTTCGGAAGATAAAAAGGAAGTGACTGTGCGTGTTGATGACAACACACGCATCAAATTTCAGGCGGGGGCCATTCGGGAATCGCTGGCTCCTCCTCCGAAAGAAAAAGACAAGTCAGGAACGACGTAACGGGTTCGTGACGTCGCTCCTTTTTTAAGTTGACTCGCATTGAGTACGGTCGACATCCGCCCTGAACTGTTGGAGAGCAGGGCGAAGTGAGATCGAGGCCATGAGTCTTGTAATACGGTAAACCAAACTATTTCAACGCGGCACGACGCCGGTCCAACGAGAACAGGGACGGAGTAACCCGGGATGAATTCACTGAGTATGAACCTCCTGCTCGCTGCTGAAGAAGTGACCGTCAAGGCTGCCGAAGGGGCCGCAGCCACCGGAGCCCTCGCCGAATGGAAGGGCTGGCTGGTCTTTCTGGTGATTGTTGCTCTGGTCACCGTTCCGTTTGCATTGGGGAACCTGTTCGCCAATCTGCTGCGGATGAGAGAGTACGGCACTCGGATCGGTATTGTTCTGTTCACGCTCACTCTGGCCATCTGGCCATTTGCAACCTCATGGTTGACGACGGGAGATCCTCGCAATGCCATCAGCCTGGGGATCGACCTGGCCGGGGGAACAAACCTCGAGTTTGCCGTCGATCGACAGGAAGCGGAGATCTCTGGAAAACAGATCACCAGTGAAGTGATGGACAAAATGGTCGGCGCTGTCAGTCAGCGTGTGAACCCGACCGGAACCGAGGAAGTGAGCGTTCGTCGTGTCGGTTCAGACCGAATCGAAGTGATCGTTCCCGGTGCGGATCAGGAAAAAGTTGAAGCGACCAAACGTAAAATCGTGAACCTGGGGAAACTGGAGTTCTCCGTTCTTGCCAATGAAATCGATCACCCGGAACTGATTCAATACGCCGATCGCCTGGGAGATTCCGTCAACGAAGTGACCAGAAATGGTCAGATGATCGGGAAATGGCGGGTTGCTGCACGTGACTCTAAAACCGGGGAACCGAAACTCACTGCCGGTGGAGAAGCTCATACCCGAACGATTGAAGGAGCCGACGGATCTGATCCAACAGTTCAGTTCCTCGTGGTCGTTGAACCAGATCCGAAAAAGCAGATCAATGGGGACCTGTTACAGAGTGTTCGTGAAACCATCACAGACAAAGGTCTGGCAGTTGGGTTTACGTTCAACAATCGGGGCGGTCACCTGATGCAGCAATTGACGTCACGATACGAGCCACGTGCCGGATCGGGGCATAAAACTCAACTTGCTGTTCTGCTGAACGATGAAATTCATTCGGCTCCCACGATCAATGCTGTCATCGGTTCTTCCGGGGTGATTGAAGGTTCGTTCACCTCACAGGAAATCAGTGAACTGATCAACGTTCTCAACGCCGGGGCGTTGCAGGTCCCATTGCACCGCACACCAGCGAGTGAGTTCACCGTCAGCCCGTTGCTGGGGATTGACGTTCAGAAAAAGGGAACGACCGCGATGATCGTTTCCGTCCTGGTCGTTTTCGCGATCACACTGACTTATTACCTGATTCCCGGCGTTGTTGCGGTATTGTGCCTGATTCTGAACCTGATTCTGGTTCTCGGGGCCATGGCTTTGATCAATGCGACATTCACATTGCCCGGTTTTGCCGGTCTGGTGTTGAGTATCGGGATGGCGGTCGACTCGAACGTTCTGATCTTTGAACGTATGCGGGAAGAACGGGAACGTGGATCCAGTCTCCGGCTGGCCATTAAGAACGGCTTTGAAAAAGCGTTCGGAACGATCTTCGACTCCAACGTCACCACGCTGATTACCGCTGTCGTGCTCTACTACGTCGGAACCGAACAGGTGAAAGGGTTCGCAGTCACCCTGTTCATCGGGATTCTGATCAGTATGTTCACGGCCGTTTACGTAGGGCGATTGATCTTCGATATCGCCGAGCGGAAACGCTGGATTACCGACGTGAAGATGCTCAACATGGTTCCCAAAACCAATTTCGATTTCATGGGAATCCAGTTCTCGGTCGTGACGACTTCGGTGTTGATCATGCTCGCCGGTCTGGCTGTTGTGGCCTATCGTGGTAAAGACAACCTCGACATCGATTTCCGTGGGGGATCGATGGTGACCTTCAAATTTGACGGAGCTTCTCCTTCGGCTGACGAAGTTCGTGCTCCTCTCAGTAAGCACTTCGAAGAGTCACTTTCTCTCGAACGGCTGACAATTGCAGAGCAGGGGGGACAGGCTGTTCTGTTCCGACTGCGAACGATTGAATCCGATCCGAGAAAAGTGAGTGACAGCATTCGATCTGCGTTTGACGGAACTGATCTGAAACTGGTTCAACAACATGTGACCGTCAGCGACCTGAAAGAGATTCCCAAACCGGAAACTGCTGAAGTCCCTCCAGCGACCGATGAGAAATCTTTCGCCGGCTGGCGTGAAGCGACCATTCAGTTGACCCAGCCGTTGTTGCCCAGTTCGATTACAGATCAGGCGATTTTCGCCCTGAAAGAGAAGATCCAACTCGACCGGATCGAAGAAATGGTGAATGCGACTGCCGAGGTTTCGGACAATACGAAGGCCGAGAATGTGGTGATTCGCTTTGCTCCTGCGATTCCGGTAGATGATGCTCAGGCGTTCCTGACCGACTTCGTCGATCGGAATGAAGGGCAGCCTCACTTCGAAGAGATCAATACCTTCGAAGCTGTTGTCGCAGGGGATACTCAAATGGCGGCACTCTGGGCAATTGCCATGAGTCTGGCGTCCATCGTCGCTTACCTGTGGATTCGGTTCCAACGGGTCACCTTCGGTCTGGCGGCCTGTATCGCGCTGATCTTCGACGTGTTCATCACTTTGGGATTACTGGTTGTTGGAGCATATCTGAGCGGAAACCCCATCGGTGATCTGTTGATGCTGGAAGACTTCAAGATCAACCTGACCATCGTGGCTTCGTTCCTGACGATCATCGGGTACTCGCTCAACGACAAGATCGTGGTCTTCGACCGTATTCGCGAAATCCGTGGACGCAATCCTGCGTTGACGGTCAAGATGGTGAATCAGAGCATCAACCAGACTCTTTCCCGAACATTGCTCACCGCGACGACCACTCTGGCGGTTCTGATGGTGATGTACATTCTCGGAGGAGACGGGATTCACGGGTTCGCCTACTGTCTGTTCCTGGGAATCATTGTCGGAACATTCAGTTCGGTCTTCATCGCCTGTCCGGCGTTGCTTTGGCTGACGAATCGTGGGGGAAGCCCTAAAACTGCCGCGGCATGATGCCTGTCTGATGATTTGACCAGATCAATTTGAGATGTTCGAAATGAGTCTCCGGGAGATTGCTCGCGGAGGCTCATTTTTCGTTTAGAGACGCTGCAGTAGTGTGCGTCTGGACCTTGTGTTTACTCACATTTTATGACAGTTCTCCAGTTCTCATGGATGCTCCGACCGTTTACCCCGAAGGGGTTTTGACAACACAGCCCAGGGTCCCTCGCGAAGAGAGCGCACCCTGGGTGGAAGAGCGTCGTGTTACAAACCCACCCTGAAGGGGTTGTACAAGGGAGTCTGATTATGTAACCCCTTCGGGGTAAACCCGAAATGAGTTCTCCATCAACCCAGGGTGCGCTCACTTCGTGAGCGACCCTGGGCTGTGTTATAAAGCCCTTTCAGGGCAGATGTTTGCGAAGTCCGCTTTGCATTCCAATGGTGAGAGTTCACAGAAAAATACAGGGAAAACAAGGTCTTGACGCACGACAAACGTCAATCCGGGGCCCCCACCGAACATCAGATCTTCACACGATCCGGGAATGTGGAGTCGCGCCTGATTCTCCCGCTCAAGAACGGTGCGTCGAGACGCACCCTATGGAGATGAAGGCATGGCAACTTCTCCAACGGATCATGACGAGATTGACGCCGGACGTATTGCGCTGAGTATCCAGCAGCCGTGGGCCGAACTCATCATGCAGGGGATCAAAACGGTTGAAATCCGTACGATTCCTACGCAGATTCGAGGAACGGTTTATCTGTATGCCGGGAAACAATTCTCAGTGCTTCCCAGCGCACGCGAGGCGGTCAGCCTGTACAATCTGACGAAAGAGACGTTGCCGCGAGGCTGCCTCGTCGGCACGATCGACATTCTTGATTGTCGACCTTCCTGTGTCGAAGATGCACCGTCGGCATGCGTTCCGGAAGAATTGTTAAACGGGACATTCAGTTGGATTCTGGGGAACGCAGTGCGTTGTCCACAATTGTGGCCTGTCCGTTATTC
This sequence comes from Planctomicrobium sp., assembly GCA_035556335.1. GTDB lineage: Bacteria > Planctomycetota > Planctomycetia > Planctomycetales > Planctomycetaceae > Planctomicrobium. The sequence continues at coordinate 17,229 of DATMFC010000569.1, forward strand.
CCCGTATGGACCCTGGTTTTATCCATTTCAGCGACGAGGAAGAGAAGTACAGGCCGAGAGGAACAAATGGAAAAGTTGAGTCTCGTTGCCGTGGCCGCGTTCGGCATGGAAGCGATTGTTGTGCGTGAATTGCGGGCACTCGGTTATGAAGACGCGATTGTCGAAGATGGACGGATCCTGTTTCAAGGGGATCTGGCCGCCATCTGTCGGACCAATCTCTGGCTGCGGTGTGCTGAACGAATTCAGATTGTCGTCGGCGAGTTTCCTGCCCGGGATTTCGACGATCTGTTCGATACCGTCAAGGAACTTCCCTGGGAGAAATGGCTGACCGTCGACGCCAAGTTTCCGGTACAGGCCCGTTGCGTCCGTTCGACCATTCGCAGTGTCCCTAACACACAGAAGATGGTGAAACGGGCCATTGTTGAACGTCTGCGAAAGGTTCACTCCCGCCATTGGTTTGCGGAGAACGGCATCGAATACAACATCGAAGCAAGTATTCTCGGCGAGCGCGCGTTACTGACCATCGACACCACTGGCGACGGGTTACATAAGCGGGGTTACCGTAAATTTTCCGGCGTGGCTCCGTTGCGGGAAACGGTCGCGGCCGCACTGGTCAAACTGAGTTACTGGAAACGGGATCGCTTACTGGTTGACCCTTTCTGTGGATCGGGGACGATTCCCGTTGAGGCGGCGCTGATCGGAAAGAACATTGCTCCCGGCATGATTCGGAATTTTGCCGCGGAAGAATGGCCACAGATTCCCCGTTCTCTCTGGTCTGATGCCAGAACGGAAGCGCGTGATCTGGTCGAACGACGCCCGTTTGCTGTGCCGATCGTGGCGACCGATTGGGATCGTGAAGCCATCAGAACCGCCAAATTACATGCTCGTGCGGCAGGGGTGGAAACCGACATTCATTTCGAGGTGAAAGAGTTTGTCGAGTTTCCCACCAATCGGGATAACGGGATTCTGATCTGTAATCCTCCTTATGGAGAACGGCTCGGAAGTGAGGCCGAGGTTCGTCAGTTGTATCGGGACATGGGGGAACTCCTGGCGCCGCTGGACGACTGGTCTCTCTACATCCTCACTGCATTCGAAGGTTTCGAACGGGAGTTCGGGAAGCGGGCGGATCGTCGCAGAAAGCTGTTCAACGCCCGGATTCCCTGTACCTATTATCAATATCTGGGACCGAAACCTCCTCATCTGGAGTTGTCGGGTCTTGATGAACCGGGGCAGGAATCCACAGAGCAGGACGCATCTGATTCCTGAAATCATCTGAACTTGTGGATTCGGATCAACCAGAGGAACCACGGAAGGGACGGAAAACACGGAACAGGAATCAAGAAAACTGGTCGTGGAAAGATTCGTTGATCCTTTGAAATGATATTCTCTCGTTCAGCGTATCACCGTTTCATTTTTTTCCGTGCCTTCCGTCCTTTCCGTGGTTCCTCTGATTGATTCATTCGGGGATGAGTCAAATGCTCAAAGAAATCGGGGGAGAGTCGATAGCTGATTGTGGTTTGTCTTCAGTATGATCTAAGGCAGAGTGTTCGCGTTCCCGGTCACTCTCATTAAACATGGCACTCTGTCATTTCCCGTCGTTCGTACTGTTCCGATTTTCTTTTCCGTTTCCGGAAAGCGTCGCTGTATGAGTTCCGCTGGTCTCAATTTTAGTGCCTTCTGGATCGGTATCTTTTTGATGATATTCGGTCTGGGGCTGGTGAACTGGGAATTACAGACCGGGATGTTTCATGAACGGGTGGGCCCGGCCGGGTACGCCATGATCATGGCCCTGGGGACCGCATGTTCCGTCTGGGGATTGAAAGAACTTGTCGCTCAGATTTGGCCACGTTTCGCCGCCCGGGGGTATTACTTCCGGATTCCCCGCGAAGGAATTGCCTATCTGATCATGACGTTTTTCTTCTTTGCCGGATCCATTCTCGCCCACTCCAATCTGTTACTGATGGTTTTCTCGCTGATGGTGGGAGCCTTCATGATCAATGGCTGGCTCACCTTTACCTTGCTTCAGGGAGCCGTTCCTCGACGTAAGGTTCCCGAACGGACCATGGCGGGGGAGCCAGTGGGAGTGGAAGTGGAACTGGAGAATCGGGTCCTCTGGGTTTCTGCCCGACTGATGACGGTGCACGATCGGGTGGCTCACGATTCTGGAGAACTGGAACCTGATATTCTGTTTGTTCAGGTCTTGCCGAGAAAGAAAACGTTCGGCCAGTATCAGTTCCGTCCTGCACGGCGTGGACGCTATGAATTTTCACAAATCGACGTGACCACCCGTTTCCCATTGGGACTTGTGCAGCGTGGAGTGAGCCGGGAACAGCCGCAACAGTTGCTCGTCTATCCCCGCATCGGGCATCTGCAGTCCAGCTGGCGGCAGCAGAGTCAGAACTCCGACGAAATGGCGACCGAGGTTCGTGGAGCGACTGGTGTTTTTCAGGATGAGTTTCGCCAGCTTCGTGAATATCGGGTCGGGGATGATCGTCGCATGATTCACTGGCGCACGTCCGCCCGTCTCAATGAACTGATGGTCTGTGAATACCAGGAGGTTCGTGATCGGGATCTCTTCCTGATTTTCGATGCATGGCTTCCAGAAAATCCGACACCGCAACAGTCTGAAGAACTGGAGCGAGGTCTCAGCTTTGTGACGACGGCGGCGATGGATGCACTCCATGCGAATCGCCATTCTTCGTTGTTTGTGGAACTGCTGGGCCGCCATCATTTCAGTTGGCGCGGTGATGTCGATCGCGATCCGGATCTGCTGCTGGATGAACTGGCGGTTCTGGAGCCGCATCAGGAAGAGTCTCTGGAAACGATGCGGTTGCTGATCGCAGGTGGACGGCATCGTCCCCGTCGGATTGTGATCATTTCCACACGTCAGGAAGTGGTTCGTGAGGTGGTCTATGACTGGCCGGATGGTTTGCCGCCGGAAGTGGAATTTATCGGGACCGGACAGGAGAGTCTGAATCAGTTTTTTGTCGATGCCGACGACGATTGATGTCGAACGAATCGCTCTGTTCAGTTTGCCTTGTTCTGTTTTTTATTCGCCTGGACATTATCAGCTCTGACCGGAATTCGTCACGATGGGACCTCAGCGCCGCGATTCGATGCTCCTGATCTTTCAGATCAGTACGTTAATTCAGGTGAGTCTGACCAGTCTGATTCTGGCCGCAGCGGAAGAGTTTCCTCTTCCCCTGGCGACCATTCCAATCGCCCTGATCTCCTGGTGGATCGTCGACTGGAAGGGAATTCAGCTGGTCCCCGTCTGGATGGCCCCCATTCTGGCGCTGGGCGCCTTTGGCTTGGCGATCTTCGAATATAATTACGATACACAGCAATCGATGCTCGCGGTCTGCGGGCATCTTCTGGTGTATCTCGTCTGGGTCTTCCTGCTCCAGCAAAAAGAAGGACGCCAGTACTGGTGGCTGTTTGCACTCTGCCTGTTACAGGTCGCGGTGTCGGCCATGTTGACGTATTCCATCTGGTTCGGCTTCGGGTTGTTGCTTTATGCCCTGGTGGCGATCTGGACGTTATCCGTCTTTCTGCTCTATAGCTCAACGCTGTCTTTGAACAGGAACGTGGCGAATGTTGAGATCGGGCCGGATCCTTCCCGTGATCCGGCCAGTGCCAGTTCTGAAATTGGAGAGGTCTGGAATAACGTGGCACTGGGGCCGCAGACGCATCTCCTCACGGCCCGATTCATGGGGAATACGTTCTTTATTTTTATTCAGACGTTTCTGATTGGAACGCTTTTCTTTCTGTTGATTCCGCGAATCTGGGCAAGTGCTTCAGTCACCTCCGCGGCAGAACAGCGGTCCAATCGTCCACTCACCGGTTTCACTAATCAGGTGCGACTGGGAGATCTGGGAGAATTACTGCAAGACGGCAAAGAAGTGATGCGGGTTCAGGTCTATTCCTTTCCTGACAACAAGGAAATCGCCGGACTGGATCTGACCAAATTCCTCGGGGCCGATCCGCTGTTTCGAGGAGCGGTTCTTGAAACCTATAAAGAGGGAAGCTGGCAGGGAGATGCCTCCAAGCCGATTCACCGGATTGGTGGTCATATGGATCGGCCGACCTATCGAATTGTTTATGATCTGAAACCACTGGGGGTGGAAACTGTTTTCACGTACGGCAACCTGATTTCAGCTCAGGCGGAGAACCGGCAGTTCTGGTTGCACCTGAACGACTATTCTCAGGAACTTCGACGCAGCTCCAATTCCGACGTGAACAAGCGGTTTCTCTACGAGCAGTTCACTGACAATGCTCCCGTCGACGAATGGTTCTACGAATTGCGTCAGGAGGCGGGAAAAGAAGGAGAAGGGAGTGACCGTCGTGCCTTGCTCATTGGTCAGTATTCTGATGCAGAACAGGCGAAGTATCTGAAAGAATTGACAGAGGTTCCCCGAAGCTGTCTCCGTCTTGAACCCATCGCCACCCGCGTCGCCTTTCCTGCAAAAACTCCAGAGGCCATTGCAAAACGGCTGGAAGACTGGTTCGTGAACTCAGGGGAATTCAATTACACGACCAAGCTTTCGGTCACGAATCCGACGATTGATCCCATCGTCGACTTCATTACCAATCGCCGAAAAGGGCACTGCGAATACTTCGCGTCGGCGCTGGCGATGATGCTTCGCACACAGGGAATTCCCAGTCGTGTCATCACCGGATTCAAAGGGGGAACGCTCACCTCCAACAAGAAAGTTTTTCGCGTTCAACAGCTGCATGCTCATGCCTGGGTCGAGGCGTTTATTAATGGTCGCTGGGTGACATTCGACCCGACACCCCCGGAACGCAATGAAGAAGTTGAGATCCTGGAAGGACGACGTTCCATCTGGCGGGGAATCTGGCTGGGGGCCGAAACGACCTGGTCGAAGATGGCCGGAATGACCCAGGAGGTGCAGCAGGTTCGGATCTACAATCCGCTCATTCATGTCGGAAAAGAAATGGCCACTACGGCCAGACGGGCACGCACCGAAGGCTTCAAGATCCTGCAAAAAGTGCGGACCATCATCACCACTCCCGCACACTGGTTCAGTTGGGAAGGGGGAATTGTGGCCGGGCTCTCGATCCTCCTGGTCACGATTTCCGTCTGGGGATTCCGTCGCTTGTGGCGAGTGGTTTCAGTGTGGACTGGTCTCGTTGAAGAGGAAGCCGACGCGCTGGCCAGAAAGCGTCGACTCGTTCCATTCTACGAACGTTTCCTGAACATCCTGAAAACGGAAGGATTGGAACAGCGTCCAACTCAGACGGCCCGCGAATTCGTGGACATCGCCTGGCATCAATTACGTCCGAAGCTGGTGTTTCTGGGGGCGTCTGACTGGTCGGATGAAATGGTAGAAGCGTTTTATTTCGTCCGCTTTGGAGGAGCCGATCTGGATTCCATCGATCTGCAAAAGCTGGATAAGCAACTCAATGAGCTGGAAGAGAGCCTGAAGAAAAAGGTCGAGGAAGAAACGTGAACAAGTATCGAGAGTTCAAAGTTCCGGACTTCTCCAAAATCTTTCTGATTCAGTCGATTGTTTTCCTGACAGCGATGGTTTTGCTCAGCCTGTTTCTGGCATGGCTGTTTGGAATCAAT
>DATMFC010000570.1:0-3696 GCA_035556335.1 Planctomicrobium sp.
CGGAGGAAGTGCCGGGGCTCCCAGCGCAGGAATCGGTTGAGGGGGGAGGGCCGGGGGGGCCATGGCCGGTTCCACGAACTGAACACGGGTGACTGTTTTTTGGCTTTCGGCGACTTCCAGCGTATCCGTCGTCTTCAGCGAACGGGTTTCAAAAGATTGAGTGTCAACGGAATTGACGGTCTGCTGAATCTGCTGGGGATGAACACCGGTCGTCCATGTTCCGACATACTCACTTTCCAGTTCACGTCGAGCCGGAGGTCCCAGCGGTCGGGTGAATGGAGGAGAACTTTGGATCGGCAACTGGAACTCATCGATCCGAAAATTGGATGTCTGGGCGCAGGCGATCTCGTTCGCCCCGAAGCAGGCGAAAAGTGCGGTCAAAATGGAAGCGGCCAGTACCGGTCGCATCGATGTATCCTCATGGCACCCGGATGAACGAACGACGCGGCTTCTATGTGGGATCCCCCGTCGGGGTCAATAAAATTGCGACGAAATTGCAGCAATTGCCGGTTTACAGGGGACTCACCCCGGTTTTCGGCGCAGTTTCTGCCGGTGCAGAGGATGTGATGAGGGGGAGAAGACTCACGCAAAGTCGCCAAGGCGCAAAGAATTTTGATTCCAGGATGGACTTGAATTCATAGCGTCCCTGTTCAGGTGGCCAGGAAGACAAATCAGTTGAAAAGGTTGAGGATAGATGACGTTTGACGTTGTTCAAGGGGCGTAATCATTCTTCCTTCATTTCTGTTGAAGGACTCGGGTCGTTCGATAAGGGGCATCACAGAAAATGGGTTGATTCTGAACTTTGCGCCTTAGCGCCTTTGCGTGAATCCCTTTTTCTTTCTCACATTATGGTTCAATGGCAGGGAGTCCGAGAGCGGCCCGTTTTTCCTCGATGAATTTCACATGATGAGGGATGTGATTGGTGATTCGGGTCAAAAGAGTCTCCAGTGAAATTTCGCCATCTTCGCTGTGTCGACCGGTTCGTTGAAAAATCGATTCCGGGTGCGATGACAAAATTCGTCCCAGTTGTCGACGAACCGCGTCGACCAGATCCAGCTCATCCTGTGGATCTCGTTGATCGTAGGACAGATGCCGTGCGAACAGGTCTGGATCGCCGGAAAGGATCAGTGGGTTTTCTTCCGCGATGATCCGTTTCATACGGTCTGCGTAGATCGGTTCAAAATCGGCCAGATGGCAGAGAACCTGCATGGTGGACCAGGTTCCCGGAATCGGCTGGGCGAGCAATTGTTCGCGGCTCATTCCATCGACGGATTTTCGAAGAAATTCGGTTCCCTGAAGATAACGGGCAATGGCTTCGGCTGACATCGGGCTTCCTGGCTACAAATTTGGTGGCTGGAACGTCAATGACAAAGTGACACCCGCCGAGGGACATCGGTTCTCTTCTACGATTCAATCATTTGAGTAGAGCAGGTGCTCTATTCAAACAGTGTCTTCTGCCAGTCCAGGCCGAGCATGATGCAGTTGAGTCCACTTCCGATTCCAAGGAGGGCAATCTGATCTCCGGATTGAACAACATTCCGTTGCAGGCCGAGGGCCATGGCTGTAGGAAGTGCGACCGCTCCGGTGTTTCCGAGGAAATCGACCGTCGGAAAATCGATCTCTTCCGAAAGCTCCAGTCGCTGCAGCAACAGGGAACGATGGGCTTTTCCGACCTGATGGGTGAAAACCCGATTCACGCTGGAGTTGTTCCAGTTCAGGGTTTGCTTCGTCTGTTCCCAGGTTTGTTCCGCGAGATCAACTCCGGCATGAAGCAGGGCTTCGGAGTCGGTGCTCATCAACGGACGACCGTCAGTCGCGGCTGACGATTCGACTCCGCCGGCACAGAGTTGATGGTGTGACGTGTTTGCCATCACATTTCCCCCCAGCAGGCGGTTTCCCGTTTTGGAAATGGATTCGTCAGTCAGAACGATTGCGGCCGAGCCGGATCCGATGGTCAGGGAGGCAAAGTCGAGTTTGATTGATTTTCGGGAGACAGCAGGATCACGCAACAGTTTGGCAATCGTCCCTTCAACAAGAGGACGCCCCACTTCCGTTCCGACAACGACTCCCGCTTTGATTCGACCGAGTTCGATCATGTCGGCAATCAGCAGCATGCCGTTAAGAAGTCCCAGGCAGGCATTGCTGACATCGAAGACGAATGCATTCTGCGGAAGTCCGGCGGCATGGTGGACGCCAGCGGCCGTGGCCGGTTCCATCTGATCCCGGCAGACGGAACCATGAATCAGCGCGCCACACAAACCTGGGTCAAGTTGAGAGACCTGCAGGGCTTTGAGAACAGTTTGCCCGCTGATTTGCCCGGGGAGAGTCCCGGCGGGAAAGAAACGACGTTCACGAATCCCGGACATCAGCTCCAGTCGACCGGCGGGAAGATGCAGGCGGTCGTAGACTGGCGCGAGTTGTTCCTCGATCTGCGCGGAGGTGACCACTTCTGGGGGGAGGTTTGTCACAAACGCATCGACACAAACTCGCTGATACTGCATTACCGACCTGAAGGATTACCGACCTGAAAGCGAAGAACAAAAATGCCTGCCGCTGCAGAAATTCCGCAGGGCAGGCAAACTCGACAACAGTCCAGAATAAGGTTCGAACTCTGGTGAGAGATTGCCGTATCCATGATGAGTGATCTGTGATCACCCCGCGGAGTGGGCATGTTCATCAGAGAACGGGTTTTCAAACCGCAGCGGGTTCAACGATCTTCGCGGTATTCAGCATCGATTCCACTGCAGCAATTTCTGCATATTGGGATCGCCGTTTCTGGTCAACGGTCTCACTGAATTCCAGTGGATCGAGAGCCACTGAGCTACGGACATATCGCAGGCCCCGCAAGAGGATTTCCTGCTGTTTACGTGTCAGTTGGAGATTGAGTTCCGCCATTGCAAAATACTTCCAGTTCACGAGAACAGGCGACTGAGGACAACAATTCATCCCTGGTTGCTGGCGAGTGCTGTTCTCGATTCAATTTTTCCGTTGAGTCCGTCAACGGTTTGGACAAACGGGACCCGGCGTGGCCGGTTTGTTCCGGACACAACCATAAGGGATTCAAACGTTTTCAATTCTTCGCAATCTGAAAGAAATCGAACTGAAAGAAATCAAAACGTCCGGAGGCTTTCCGTTTGAAATCTGTTCATCCCCACTCAATCAGGGATTCACCATTTTTCAATCGACAAGTCTCTGCTTTCTTAATCGTATGAACCGGCGGTTCATCTTTGATGTCAATTTTTGCCGAGTTGTATTCCAAATATCCAGCAAAATCTGCCGTTGATCTGGAAGACTTTTAGGATTTTCCGTTTTGTTGGACCCTTAAATTCCCCAATTGGAAGGATTCGGCCATCGCTTTAGGAATTTCAGATTCCGCCAGAACCACTTTCGCGCGGTTTTCCTGAGTGAGTGCTTGCATTTCCTGTTCCGTAGCGACCGCTTCTGCTCGACGTTGTTCTGCTCGAGCCCGGGCAACCCGCATGTCGGCTTCTGCCTGATCCGCCTGTAACCGCGCTCCGACATTGTCTCCGACGTCAATGTCGGCGATGTCGATCGACACGATTTCGTAAGCGGTTTGCGAATCGAGGCTTTTTCGCAAAACGGCCTGAGCGATCAAAGCGGGATTCGCCAGAACAACTTTGTGTGTTTCTGACGAACCAATCGCGGAAACAATTCCTTCACCGACCCGTGCAATAA
>DATMFC010000571.1:0-2410 GCA_035556335.1 Planctomicrobium sp.
CCGCCACCCATACCTCCGCCCATTCCTCCCATACCTCCACCCATACCTCCGCCCATTCCTCCCATGCCACCACCCATGCCGCCTCCGCCCATAGGCTGGATGTCCATGAGTTCACCGATTGGATAGATACGGAATTCGCGGCGTTCGTTGGCTTCGACCATGGTGGTGATCTGCATGACTTCATCTCTGACGATGAATGTCAGTTCGGTTCCTCCCACATTCGCCAGCATCAGTTTCAATGCACTGCGCAGTTTGATTCCGGAAAGGACCAGATTGACTTCTTCGTCACCGGTCAGTCCTTCGGCTTCCAAGGCTCCGGTGTCGAGAATGATCGGGATGTTATGAATCTGGGAAAGGTGCTGGATCACGTCTCTCAATGGAGTTCCGGGGAACTCGACGTCGGTATTCTTGTTCAGTTCTTCGTGAATCCGTCGTTCGTTTTCACTGCTGAACTGCAGGTCGACCGATTTCCATTTCTTGCGTCCTTCGGTCAGAGCCCACCAGCGTTCTGCTGAGGGGTATCGAATCGATGGGTTGTCCGGAAATGGGACGTGTGCCAGTTCCACCTGATGAAGTGTCTCAAGCAGACGATCTGATCTGAGATCCCGCAGGCGGGTGGCGTTATCGACTTGTGTCGCTGCTTCTGTCATGAAGACTTCTGCAATTCCGACCGCCGAATTGGGGAAGGAATCCAGAACCTGTCGGGCCTGAGCTTCGGCAGAGCCATATGCTTCGATATTTCCCTGGTACGCCTCGGCCATCAGGGCGCGAATGCGGTCGACCATCTGAACCAGTTGCATATCCCGTTCGGTTGCGAAATCGATCAGGCGAGCGGTGACTTCCGCTTCAGCAGCCAGTCGCTGCCGTTCCTGATCCACCGCATCGTACTGAGCACGCCGGGCTCGAACATCCTGCAGGCTGTTGTTCACCAGCCGCAACAGGTTGTTTCGCAAATCCGGTGCAATATCGGTGGCCGACTTGATCGTGGCACGTGTCCGGGTGAGCAGATCTTCTGCCTGTGATCCCAAAGCATTGTCAAGGAGTCGGTTTGCGTTCTGAATCTGGATTTCGACTTCGCGTTGCAGCTTCTGACCTTTGGCATCACGCAAGGCTTCGTACCCTGCGATATTTCCGGTCGGAACCGGTTGTTCACGGTCATCCAGAGGAGACTGCGGGGCTGGTGGTGCGGGCTCGGCCTGAGCCATCAGTCCCAGACTTCGATCACGGGAGGCTTTGATCAGTGTTGCCCCGCGTGGGCTGTCTGGATCGGCACCTGCCAGGATTTCACCAGCCTGTTCGGCCTTTTTGAAGGAACCCGTCGCCAGAGCCTGTTCTCCTTCGGCGGAGACCAGAGAAATGTAATCTTCGAAGGTCTGGTGAGCATGGTTGACCATCCAGTCACCGGCCAGACCGACAACCAGCCCATCGGTCGCTTTGGCTTCTCTCCAGAACGGAGCAAGGAAAGTGTTTCCTTCAGTTCGTTCCGGTTTTGGAAGAGTGTATTCCACGGAGGCGGACGATTGATCTCCGACAGAGACTTTCACACCATCCTGGATTTCCCCTGTGAGCAGATAAACCGTTTCGCGATCCGCTCGCATCGGTAATGCGCCGGTGGAAAGCAGTTCCAGAGATTGCGGCTCAACCGTGACGCTGGTCGGATAGAAGACGGGTCGGTGTGTGGCGTCGGCGAGTTGCTGTCCCAGCTGATCGCTCGACTGGGATTTGTCTGACCAGTCGTCCCGGATGACATAGCCACCCGTCTGTTCCCCAAGAATTCCGAGCAATCGCAAATCGGTTTTTGTGCCGACAGCAAAGCTGTGAACGGGAATTTCACGGTTCCGGAACTGAGTGGTTAATCCTTTCAGTTCCTCTGGCTGAAACACATGAGCGATGCTCATGCCGTCCCCGATAATCAGAACGGAACCTTGTTGTTTTCCATTCAACTGCTCGGCAGCAGCATTGAGTGCATTTGCGAGATTGGAAGCTCCGGCTGGAAAACGATCCGGTAATGTTGCGGCGACTTCCTCAATCGCGACTGCCGGGGAAACAAAGCCCTTCGTCAGTGGAGCGACATTGACATCGTAAGCCAGGACTTTGACCTGATCACCGGCAGGGAGTTTCTTCAGGAAGGCGTTGAGAACATCGGTCGCCAGTTTACGGTGTTCTCCCACCTGACTGGCGGAAGAATCAAACAGAACGACATGAGTCACGGTGTCGTGAGCGGGACGTGTTCCCTCGTAAGGGAGCGAGATGGCTCCGATCGAGGTCCCATCGGGAGACTGATAGGTTCTGACAAGGACATCCGCTGCCTGAGCGGAAGCGTCAAAGAGCGGGCTGGCCAGCATCAGCCCTCCCCCCAACAGAGCAGGGAGTGCCGCCGGGACCCAGCTTCGGAGCAGATTCAATTTCA
>DATMFC010000572.1:0-5281 GCA_035556335.1 Planctomicrobium sp.
GGGGATGAACGATCCGGGCAATTGGTGTCCCCGCAACAGAAATTCCATCAGATCGTTGTGGAAACGATAAAAGTGCTGGCTCCATTGGGCGATGATACTATCTACGAATTCTGTCATGGCCCCAACGATTTTCTCTGTCGGAAAGTAGGAATCGAGCAGATTGGTCACCACCACTCCAATGACGATTCCAGCCAGAATTGCCGCAACGGGTGCTCCCGCCGCAGCAACAATTGCCATCGCCGCAAAGGATGCGATGCCACTGATTGCCGCTTTGCCGATATCTGCCAGAAGCGTAAAGCCTAACTCTTTTCCAAGCAGTTCCTGATCATCCAGAATGGCGCTCAGGACGTTGCTCGCGGAAACAAGAACTGCTGTGATCGCGGTTCCGACTGCTGAAGATTTGCCGAAGGATTGGATCGATGAACGGAACGTTTTCTCCGCACTGATAACCATGTCGACCACTTTGAGATTTGACAGTGTCTTTACTTTGCCTAGGAACTTCCGCACTCCCCGATATCCAGAAACGATCACATATTCGACACCATCAATGATTCGTGTGGCTGCTTTTCCTTTCAGACCGGTCTTGTTCAATTCGTTTCGCAAACTCGTCAACGTCTCATTAATCGGCACAGCAGAATTCGCGCCGATTGACGCCAGATACTTAATCCACTCTTTCGCGTCGATGACAACCAGTTCATTAAAAGATTCGGATTGAGTTTCCTCTTTTATTTCCACGCGATACGCATGCCGACGTGGATCGGTGCGGATCTCCGGCCCTTTCACCACTCCTGGATATGACGGAGCCGTCGGACGGCAAATGAGTCCGTCATCTGACTGTTTGTCCCAGGGGGATCGATATCCGCGAAGACGGATTGATGACATGTCATCTCCTTATCTGCTAAGCATCCTGCGACGAAGTTTAGTGGTGCGTCGATCTTGCAGTTTACGGCTGCACCCGGGTCGGCCAGAGAATGACTTCTCCGTCCAGCCCGGCCGAGAGCAGCAGGTCGTTGTTTGATGTCGCATCCACTGCAGTGACTCCCAGTGAATGCCGACGCAACGCCAGCAACTCCCGGGGAGTGACATTGTCGTCCAGATTGTCGATTCGAGGATCCCAGACACGCACAGAGGAATCACGACTGGCGGTGACGATCCGGAACTGAGCCTCATTTTCAGCAGCCAGGAACTTCACATCCGTCACCTCATCGGCGTGACCGGAGAATTCACGAACAAGCGTCGCGGATTTCAGATCATCCGCAATTCTCCAGAGTCGGGTCGTTCGGTCCTGTCCTCCGGCAACAACCCATTTCTTGTCTGGACTGATCGCTCCTCCCAGATAATTGGTTGCCAGAGTTCCTGCAGGTTGTTCTGGGCGACTCAGTGAAATCCCGATTGCCGGATCGGCGGTTTTCCAGATCTTTGAAAAGCCATCGTCACCAACCCCCAGGACCAGTTCTCCATCGGCAGAGAAGCTGACTCGCCGAACCGGAGTTCCCTGACCGGTGAACGTCCGAACTTCTTTGACTGTTGTCGTCTGCGGATCCCAGTTCCACAACTTGACGTTTCCGTCATCCCCTCCGGTCAGCAGATCATAACTCCCTGCGATTGGTGAGAAGGCCACCGAACGAACCGCGCCGTTGTGAGGATACTCCAGCTGGAAAAGCGATTTCTCGGATTCAACACTCCAGATCTTCACGGTTTTGCTGGACGTGGCGACGAACTTGCCATCTGCTGAAAAGCTGGCCTGGGTGACCGCAGCGTGTGGACGATAGCTTCTCATGTGTCCGAGTTGCTTCAAATCCCACAGGAACACGGCATCTCCATTGAGCGTGAAAATCTGCCCGGCTGGTCCGGCGACGACAAGTTCCGTATCAGCCACCTTGCCGGGGAACGCCAGTCCGCGAACCAGTTGTGGAGCCTCATTAGGATTGAGTTCCCAGATTTTCAATTCGCTCTTACGAGTCTGAGGATCGAACTGAACGCTCAGGGCCGTTGAGGAGTTCTCTCCAAACCGGATGGAACGAATCTGTCGTTGTTGTTCCAACTGGTCGCCGGATTGCCGTCGTCTGACAACTCCCTGATCAACAGTCACCGAAGTGGACGCCACACCTGAACCCAGATTCCAAAGTTGAAGCCGGGTTCGCGTATCGTTGTTCTCCGGAATCTCACTGATCGTGAACAATTGCTGTCCATTCGGAGAGAGCGAAAGATCAGTCACAAAACCATCATGCTGTAACTTCTCAATCAATTCCCCATTCGATGTGTTCACTCTTGAAGCCGTTCGGTCATCACTGGCAACAATCAGTTCCTGCCCGTTGGGGGAAAAGACCGCAGCGTTCAACCGGGAACCAATATGTTGTAGCAGCGGCTCTCCGATCGGTTCCCCTGTTTCGACATTCCACAGAAGTCCCGTTCCACGACGATCTCCGGTGAACAGTGTTCGACCATCTGGTGAGATCGCAAATGCGGTGACGGTGTCTTTATGACCGTTCAGTTTCCATCGTGGAGTCTTCTCTGCCCGTCCCTCTTCGTTGACGGACCAGACCAGTGCTTTTGCTTCAGGATCAGCACTGCCGGTGACCACCAGTCGGCCATCTTTGGAAATCGCAAACGAAGAATTGAGCCCTGTTCCTGAAATTGCGCCGATCTCGGCTCCCTGCGTGACATTCCAGATCCGGATCACTCCATCCGCACCGCCGACAAACAGACGCGAGTTGTCAGCCGTCACCTGCATCGACAGGGAAACGAATTCTCCCCCTTCCCGTAAGACTCCCGCGCTGGAACCTTCCGGAGCTTCATCCTGCAGTTTGGCAATGAGTTTGAATTCCAGAGTTTTTGGATCGATCTCCAGAACCCGGGCAGTGTGATCACGACTGGAAGTGACAATCCGTGTCCCGGAACGATCAAAGGCAGCAGAGAGAATCTCATCACGATGTGCGGTGATCTGACTCTCGGATGTTCCTGCCTCTTCACGATAGACGGCAACTTCACCAGCCCGTTTCAGATCCCATGAAACCAGTCCGCCACTTCCGGCGGACATCAGTGATGTCGGTTGAATTGGCGAGAAGTCCACACTGCGAACCGGCCCCCCCTGACCACGAAGCGTCTGGACAAGTCGACCGTTCGTCAGTCCCCAGACTTTCAATGTCAGGTCACTTGAAGCCGAAACCAGATGACGGCCATCAGGACTGAAGCGGACTTGTTGAACCGCATCCCGATGAGCCACTCGCAGATTGTCAGTGGAACGTGTGGAGTTGACCGCTCCCTGCAGGTCGGGGTCGGAGAATGAATAAACCGTGGCATCATCCTGAGCCGGCTGCGAATTCGGCTGAGCGTTGGAATTATTACGCAATCCCGAGACGGCCTGCGAGATTTTATCGCGATAGTTCAATTGTCCGATCTGCTTCCAGTCCCAGATCAGAATCTTGCCAGACTGATCTCCGGACGCCACTCGTTGTCCGGTTCGATCGAACGCCACTGTCAGCACAGGTGCGGTATGTGACAGAAAATCGGTTTCACGGGTGAACTTTTCTTTCTCTGCATTCGGTGTCACACGCCAGACGACGACGCGGCCATTTCTCAAATCAGACACCGCAGCAGCAATGATCCAGTTTCCGTCAGTCGATGCAGGAGAGACATCCAGATCAAGAACTGGCGCCAGATTCCAGCAGACACCCAGTTCTTTCTGCTCGGCAACATTCCACAATCGAATGGTGGCATCCTGAGAAGCGGAGACCAGCAGATCATCATTCAGAAACTGCACCGCATTGACGCGCGGGGCTTTTGCTCCGTTCAGATCGAGTCTTTGTAATTGACCGACAACCTGTGCCGACTCCCGGTCGACGAGGCGAATGATTCCATCTGCTCCGGCGACTGCGACCCGGCTTTCATTCGGAGAGAACGCTGCAGCAACGGAAGGCACACCCGTCGTCACGGCGCGATGTTGGTTTCTCCCATTGGGTTGAACCGAAATCAGTTCCAGTCCGCCGTTATCATAAATCACAAGTGCACGTTGACCGGATGTTCCAAATCGAACCTGACGGCCGTCAACCGGCGTTCCTTCTGACGAAGGCTCGACACGCGCCCGATTGGCTTCAAACCAGAGACGATTCCATTCCCAGCCCAGCGGCTGATCGGCTGGTCGGCTTTCGCGAATCTGTTTGAGAATCTGAATCGCCTGCGAGTGCTGGTTCTGATCGATATAATTTCGGGCCTGACTGATCGAGGACGTATAGGAAACGTAAGCTTCCTCAGCCTGCGCTTTGGCGGCTGCTTTCTGAGCATCTTTGGCAACAGCCACGGCCTTGTCGGCATCCGCCTGAGCCTGCTTCGCGTCGGCAAGCGCCTTGTTTGCATCCGCCTGAGCTTTGTCTGCTTCTACCTGAGCCAGCTTGGCAAGTTGGTCTGCTTTCGCTTTAGCAAGCTCCGCCGTTTTAATATCAGCTTCCGCCTTCTTCACGTCCGCTTCAGCCAGTTTGACTTTATCAGCAGATGCTTTAATGCTCGCGTCGGCGATTTTGATCTTCTCGTCCGCATCTTTTTTGGCTTGTGCCGCTTTCTGGTCAGCTTCTTCAGCCGCCTTCACTTTGGCGACGACTTCTTCCCCAAGCGCTGTGACTTCTGCCTGGGCAACTTTGATCTTGTCGTTGACCTCGTTAATGGTGCCGTGAGCCGTTTCCAGATCCCTGTTGGCAACTTCGACCTTCTGCTTTTCCTGATAGATCTGCCAGGACAACGCGCTTCCGCCAAGGAAGATGACCGCCAGCAAAGCAGCAGCGACACGTCGAAACGCCACCAGACGGGAACGACGCTGATTTCGTTCCCGTTGTCCTTTTCGCAATCGGGCAACCATCGGGAGATAGTCCGACTGCTGGTCATTCAACAGCGACAACCCGAGATCGTAATCTTCCTTCTGATAGGCCGCGTCCGCATAGGCCAACCGGGCCTGGACGACCCCTTCTCGCGCAGAAGCATTATGCTTCCACAATTCCAGAGCTTCTTCATAACCGAAAACAGCGCGGGCGTAATCGGCGTAATCTCCGCTTTCCTGAGCACGCACCACGTCTTCAGCGGCTCGTTCCGACAGATTGATACTCTCCGAATGAGACCGGTAATTGCGGATGGCGTCCTGAAATTGCTGAACCGTGTGATAACGGTCCTTTTGCTTCGTCGCCATTGCTTTCAAAGCTATGTGATACAGCTCTCCCTGCTTTTCCGCAGGGACCGCTTCAATCCGGTTTTCAGCGGCCGCACGAAGACACTGGCTGATTCCGCTTCCATT
>DATMFC010000573.1:0-4942 GCA_035556335.1 Planctomicrobium sp.
TATCTTCACTCAGTACTTCCAAGTTTGATATGAATAGGAGAGAAGTGGGTAGTGGGTAGGAAATGGCATGAATTTCCAGCCTTTTTCTGATCCCTGGCCCCTGAATCCTGACCCCTTGCTTCTATGTGAATAGGCTTGGAAGTACTGTCACCACTTATTTTCTTCATTTCTCTTCCGTAATTTCCGTCTCTTCCGTGGTGAACAATTTGCTCTTACCGGGTTCCGGGGGAGGGGTGAGAGTGGTCGTTTTCGTCACTCCCGTCCCGTTCCTGCTGGATGGCCTGGTAGATTTCTTCCCGGTGAATGCTCACGTGTTTGGGCGCTTCGATTCCCAGACGGACTTTGTCCCCCTGAATCGAGACAACCATCAATGTGATGGAATCACCGATGATAATTTTTTCATCCTGTTTACGGCTAAGAACAAGCATGACTTCCTGGTCCCTTTTCGCGACTCCAGCGGTTCACCGGTATTTCAATGGTCGGACAACACACAACGTTAGCTCAAACTCTCCTGATGTTGCCGGAATGAAACAGCAGGATTGCTGAACAACATCACGAACGGGGAAGTTCTACCGACAACGTCATACAGCGACGATCGTGACGTCTGTCTGGATTGACCGCATTGCGACGAGAGAGAATTCACGCAGAAGCGAGGGAAGAGAACCAAATTAAAAGAACTGTAAGATTTTAGCGGTCAGAAGTTGAGCTGATCCGGGTGGCCCCGATTGCTCGCAATCGGGGTGGCGCAGTCATAGGAGGCCATTGCTCACGCTTTGTGGACTCCTGATCGGTCTGAAACACAGATGAGGAATCGTTCTGATTTGAGAGAAGCTCTGGGGGAGAGACTTCAAATATGCGGCCTCTCACGGCTTCGCCGCCCCGATTGCAAGCAATCGGGGCCACCCCTGTGGCAACTTCACTCGGCTAAAATGTTATAAAGAACCAGGAACCAAACAGAGAATAAATGGGACTTACGCCCCTTTGTTCTTATTTGCTTACTGTTTCGCCCAGTCTGGAGCTTGAGCCGTGGCTTCCGGTAATCCCGTCGGGCGCCTCTTGATCCGTGAAGCATTTCGAGTCGGAGGATTGGCCCAGTCATCATCTGCCGCAGCGGGCTCGGATGCGAGGGAATCGCCACTTCCTGGGAGTTGAACTTTGCCGGGAGAGATGAACGATGCCGGCATCGTTCCCATGTCAGGATTTTTCCCCGTGTTTTGGCGTCGGGCCAGTTGTCCGATGTCGACCACTGGTCCATGACTCGGCATTTGCCAGATGGTCGTATTCTGGGCCAATGACTTGGAATTTGTCTCGGGGTTGCGAATTTCCATCGTCATGGACATTTGAGCATCCGGCCATTCCAGTTTGATTGCCAGTGGAAGCGAGTTTCCACAGGGAAGGACCGTTTGCCGGTCCAGTCTTGCCCGAGCGAGCACTTTTCCACCGGGGAGTTGCAGAAAATGTTCCTGAACACACCCTTGGCACAGGTTCACCCGAACGACGCGCTCAACGTCATCTCCCAGTGGAGATTCGATTGACGAAACAAGATCGACAGTGCCGTCCTTAAGTCGGGGAGGTCGCATTTCAAATTCGGCTCCATTGAGCGGAACCACGCCGAACACTTCCATCAGCCAGAGCGGATGAATGTAGACCGGCATTTCGAGTTCCTGAAGTGCCATGGCCACGTCATCGTGGCTGGCGGTCATCACTCGAGGCTGCTCTTTGGACCAGATCCAGAACCGTTCGTCATTCGATCCGATGTCCACTTCCTGACCGCCGGTCAGAGGATTCGCGACAAGCAGCCGGAAATTGTGCGGAGCTTCCACTGCGATCTGGGCCGGCAGGGGAACTGGCACCCCGTCCACTCGCAGTTTCACCGAACCAGACCGCCATGAGGAAAGTGGGGTATGCGACGGCGTTTGAATCACGTTCCGATTAAGACAGGCAATGATGTCTTCTTTGGTCGAGTCAGGAGCGAGGACACACGGAGGAGGTTTCTTCCAGCCAAACCCCGGACGCGAAGCACATCCGTGAGAAACGGCAACCATCCATACCATCACGAATCCCCATAACAGGCCGGAGACGATACCGGTCTGGAGAGCTCGTGATTCGGGATGTGCCGGAAATCTCACGCCGCCTCCCAGTTCGTGAGAAGCTGTTGATCGATTGCACGACGCGATTCCGAGATTTCCTCTGCGGAAAGCTGCTGATCCCGAACCAGATACGGACCTTCTCCCCGGGTTCCTGACAATTCCAGAAACTCGACATCGTCCACGGTTTTTGTGCCGTCGAGCTTGAGTCGTCGTTTCTGCAACAGAGAGAGAGCCAGGGCATAGGCCAGCTTCTCCTGCATTTTGTTGGGAGATTCCGTCAGCATTTCGAAATACTTCAACAGAACCTCGGGATCCGTCACCGTCTGGGCAGAGACATCCGCGGCCGGAACATGGCACCGCCAGAATCCGACCGTATTCTCAGGGACACCTTGCCAGCCTTCAACACTGAAATCCAGACGTTCCTGCTGACCATCACGGTCCACGAGAACCGAATAGCACAATGCACCAGGCACCAGAGGTTTTCCGGTGCCGGCACAGATTTTCGTAATGGGGCGAAAGCGATATTCCATCAGACCAGTCAGCGAAACAGGAATTCCGGGGACCCGTTTTCCATTACATTCAGCGTACTCATGGAACCTCTCGGAGAATCAGCGGAGCATCCTAAATCGAATCCGAATTTTGACTCAAGATGAATTTTGGGGGAAGTAAGAGACGGTGCATTCCTCACATTGCAATGGGTGGCCGGGGCGCGGAAAGAATTCCCCAACGTCACAGAACGCCCATGGCCCCGGTGATGCGTCGCAAAGCCTGCGTCTCCCGGGGCTGGAACGCTCCTCTATTTGACCACCCCGCTACCAACTCCATCCCGTCTTGCCTCACAATGATCATACCGCGCCCCGGCCACCCGTCGCAGCAATCTCACTGCGCTCAACACCCGCATTGACCTGATTCTTGAACTTACGGTAACTTCCCGGCACATAACTTGAGAAGTTTTTTGTTGTTGCAATGTTTTTGAGGCAATTCAACGGTTTCATCGCTTCTTCCAAGAGGGAAGAGGGTGATGCGGTCCGTTCGACCGTTTTGAAGTTTTCAAAAAAATCAGCGTTCCGCAGGCGAAAAAAGGGCATTTGCAAACCCAAACGCCCTCATCCGCCTGCACCCGGTAGAGCAGACTGCTCTTGGAGAATCGGAAGATGACCTGGGACGGACCCCGACTTCGTTTTCGTGAACAATCCCCTCTTTCTGTGATGATTAAACAGAACCGACTGGACCCGACGCTCGGGTTCTTCTGGGGAATTGTGTTCATTCATGTCATCTTCTGGACCGTTCTGTCTTACAAGACACAGCCGAATGTTCCTCAGCGGACACTCGAACTGCTGACCGCCGGACGGGAGTTGGCATGGGGATATGAAAATCAACCCCCGCTTTCGGTCTGGGTCACTTCCGTTGTCGGAAAGATTGCCGCCCCGCGAGTCTGGCCGTTGTACATGCTGGCTCAGTTGTGTGGAGTCGTCAGTGTCTGGGCCGCGTGGATTCTCGCCAGAAAGTTTCTGCATCCGTGGACCGCATTGTGTGGCGCCATTGTTCTGCTGGGAGGATATTCCTGCACAATTGCGGCGTCAGAGTTCACCAGTGCCCATCTGGCGAGCGCCTTCTGGTCTCTGAGTATTCTGTCGTTTCATGAAGCGTTGTCGGAATCCCGGCGGCGTTACTGGGCTGCCACCGGAATTCTGCTGGCGCTTGGGTTCCTCACCAGTTATGGAACACTTCTGCTGCTGATCACCATGTTCCTGTTCACCATCTGGAACGATCATGCCCGGCGCTGCTGGGATTCCTCGTGGCCGTTTCTCGCCGGACTGATGATGGGAGCAGTGATGATGCCCCATCTGATCTGGCTCGTGCAGCACGACTTTATCACAGTGCAATCGCACCTGGCCCCTGCGTCTTCGGTGGTGCATCACCTCGAACAACCGCTGGCCTATCTGGGAACCCAACTCCTGTGTCTGATTCCGGTGATTCTGTTGCTGACGCCACTGGTCGCGTGGTTCAGCTTTGAGGAACCGGCTTCTCCACAATCCGAAGAACGAAATTTCGCACGACATTATCTGTTGTCGATGACCTGTATCCCACCAGTCATTATCTTCACTCTGGCATTGCTCGCAGGACCGGCATCCTCACTGTTTGCTGGGGTGACGAACTGGACATTCCTGGGAATTGCCTTGCTCTTGTGGGGACACCTGAATGAGACCCGACTCTCATGGCGGCGGTCTTTGTTGCGGATTGGCAGTGCGGTTGGCTTCTTCGCGGCCGGATTGATTGCCATCAACCTGATGCTTCCTCACCTGAGTCGACAGGCGTTTAACACCCATTTTCCCGGAAAAGAACTGGCTCGAGGCGTCGAACAGGCCTGGAGAAATGCTGGAAACACCGGCCCCGTTCCCGTCATTGCCGGGCCGGAGAAGCTGGTTCGCAATGCCGCCTGGAATTCAAAGAACTCCTCCCGTGTCGCTCTGTTTGAAAACCTGACTCCTGCTTCTGCGCAAACAGCACTCGATACAAAACTGATGGAGCAGGGGGGAGTGATTCTCTGGGACAACAGCGACCCGTCCTCTCCGATTGGACAACAATACGTCCAGCGTTATGGCCGCGTCAGTCTCACGGCACCGCAGACTCTCCGCTGGCGAGGAATCGCCGATCTTCCGGAATTGAACGTCGGCATGGCTGTCGTCCATCCGCTTCTGGCACAGGTCACTCCCCAGCCGACATTCCCGGTCGCCAACACATATCCGGTCGTGAACACTGTTCCGGAAAATGTCTTGCCAATGAATTACCCCAAGGCGAGTACCGTTCCCTCTTACACAAATCAGACCCCGCTTCCGTTGAGCGGCAAT
>DATMFC010000574.1:0-5992 GCA_035556335.1 Planctomicrobium sp.
CTTCAACACCTTCACATGAGTGATTGCCCCGCGGCGAAACGTTCCCTTGTGGATCGCGTTGCTGACGCTTGTGAGGAGTCTCCAGACTTCCGCCGAGTCGTAGTCGTCAAAGCGTTTGTTGTCGGGGCCGGGAGTCTGTCCTCCATTCCGGGCCAGGAAGTCCCATGAGTGAAACAGCATTCGCGCGTCGGTCGCGGTTTTGAATAGAGATTCCGGGAGGTCGGGATCCGGTTCCGATCGTGTTTTCGTGGCCTGAATTTTCTGACAGACTCGCGTGTGAAAATCCCGATAGCTGCCGACGTGAAATCCTGTCGACTTAAAAGTCGCCGACGGCTTGTGAAGTTTGAACTGAAGTTCCGCGCTCATTGGAAATGTCTCAAAAAAGCCGTGGAGCGGCATCCTGCCAGTTCCACGGCTCGAGCAAAAGCTCTGGAAAAACTGAGTCATCGGCGAAGCCATGAATGGAAAGAGCTGCAGTCACCTCATCTCTCTGAAATGTCTGTCTCCCCTGATCCATAATTCTTGCCGTTCTCTCCTGCGACCGTGTTCCTGGAAACGATCGTCTTCCTGACGGTTTCCCGGAGCACTGACTGCAGGGAGCCCAAATTTATTCACGTCCTGATGGGGGAGGACGGACCTGATAGGGAGAGTCTGGATGCCATCAAGTCGTTATCGCCGGGGAAGCTCTTTGTGTCTTCCCGAGCGTCTATTCCGGGTTCTCTGTTTTCAAGACTCAAAACCCGGAATGTCGTTCAGTAAATTTTATTGGTGATTCTTGTTTTCAACCACTTCTTTTCTTGAAACAGTTGGCCAGGACATTAACGTCCAGTTCTGTTTTATCGCCTCCCGCTTTCGTGTGTTTACGGCTTCAATCGATTTTCGATCGTATTGATCCGCGAAGTCGACGATCAACAATGGCATCTGTTTGACACCTTCAGATTGCGGCCGGAACCGATCTGCATGCAGCGTGGTCGGTGATCCGCTGGCGACGATGACAATGTCAGCGTTGATCCCATCGCGGTCCGCTCTGGCAATGGTCACAATCGTGCCCCGTTTAACCGCATTGTCCACACTCGTTTTTTTGTCTTTCCGGAATTGAAGACTCCAGCGGGGAAGATGCTGTTCCAGTGCTCGCCCGTGTTCCGGTGACTCCACCAGAATGACGACAACCGGGGCCTTCCCGCCAGGAGTTAGCGGGATCTGATTCTCAATCGGAAAACCAAACTTTTTTAACCGCGTGATGTCCCCTGTCGCAAAACTCCTCGCAACGGCTGTGACATACTCATTCCGTCGGCGATTCCCGTAGTAAACCTGCTGTTTCCAGTCCCGGCCGGTGAGAGTTGGAGGGAGTCTGGTTTCCGGGGGTGTCAGCCAGGCGGTTGTGATCGGAGATGGCTGTTGCGGCACACGATGGAGAACGGGACCGGAAATCACAGACAACAGTACCCGCTCGCGATGACTCAGTTCCAGACGTGGAGCAATAAAACTGAAGAATCGACAGGGCGTTACTGCGAATTCGCCCACGGTATGGAGTCCTCTGTGACCGAGCATCTCTAACGGATACGGGAGCAGAATCAGGTCCCAGGTTTTGCGACGAGACGTTCCTTCCGAATCATCAAACTCATTCCTCCCCAAGCGTCCCGACGCCATTGGCATGATCCGACAGAGACCTCGCCGGGCACGGATTCCCCGGCGCTCAATCTGAACATCGTCCTCCAGCAGGTGACTCAGTGCGCCATACACCTTTTCTGCCCGACGATAGGTGGGAGTGAGAATCGAGATCCGTAATCTCGGGTAGAGTCTCCGAATCAGTACAATTCTATCGATCATCTCCTGAAAGCCAGAAACTTCGATCTGTCCACCAGGAGCTTGCGCAAGGCAGGCTGCGAAGTCCTGATCTTCTCTCCTGAGGGTCTTCAGATAGTCGTGATCGGATTGATGTCGCTTATTAAATTGACGATGTTCACGCACAGTGACCTTCGCCCCCTTTTCCTCCAGGGCGTCGAGGACCTGCGGTAAGAGCAGAGTGGGGGGACAAACGGTTCCACTGGTGGAATCGACGATCCAGTGTGACATCGTTGTGACTTGTTCCTGAAATCCCCGCTGTCCAGCAGCGACAAACTCCCGCTGCTGGTATGCACCGAGATGCTCGATCCACTCCGCCGGGGGAAGCGGATGGATCTTACTGTATCCAAAATAGGCATCGACCTGGAAATTTTTGGGCATTCAATCGTCTTTCTTATCATGATCCATAAAAGGATGATCAGGCAGCAATTCTCGTCCTCCTTTCGAGCAGTTTGCTCTACCGTGTGCCCGCGCAGCGCGCTTTTCGACAGGGAAAACACTGTCCGCCGCGTGGCGGAACCGGGCAGATCAATTTCTAATTTTGTCCAGCATTCAATCTGATGTGATTGCGTCATATCATTTCCTGTTAGAAGTCATGGTCTTTATAGAACTCTCCACGATTTTGGTTTTCAGCGCTCCACAGGTGAAAGATGAGGCTGACCAACACCGAGGATCTCTTTACGCGAGTGATCCGCACCCGTCACATTGCCCCAACTGAGTCCAAACCTGGCCAGAAACTTTCTCAATCGATCGGCGTCGTTGGGATGTTGTTTGTCGAGACGGGAGACGGCGAATAACCGGCGGCCTGCGTCCGACAGGGAACGAGAGTCACGGCAGATCTCAATCACATGCGCCAGTTGGAACTGGTCGAACAGGTCGATGGATTGCAATTGGTTGTCGCTGAAGACCGTTTTGAGGATTTCCGATTGGTCTGAATGACCGAAGTGAGACCAGGTCTGTTTCAAGCGGGTGAGTTCGTCGGAAACTTCGTTGACTGTAATTCGTCCGTTGGGAGCCAGCGTCGCCATGCGGATGACGGCGGCGTTCAGGTCCCGGAAGTTGGCGTCCCAGGTGGCAGCAGGAGACTCCGCGAAGCTCAGAAATTTCTGACGGGCTTCCTTGTTAATGGTGACCTTGCGACCGGTGGCCGAAGTCAAGCGGTCGAGTTCGTAGTCGAGATTCGGCTCGATGTCTTCACGGCGATCTTTCAAACCGGGAAGGCAGAAGGTCCATAAGTTGATTCGAGCCAGCAAGTCTTCACGGAACGTTTTCTGTTGTACGCACTCTTTCAGATCGCGATTCGTTCCGGCAAGGAGTTGAAAATCGCTTTTCGCTTCCTTGTCGGCTCCGACGGGAAGGAAGCGTTTCTCTTCAATGGCCCGTAAGAGCATGGCTTGTTCGTCAAGACCGAGTTCTCCGATTTCATCGAGAAACAGGAGCCCCTTGTGAGCCGATTTCAGCAAACCGGGACGGGCTCCGGTCGCTCCGGTGAAGGAACCTTTGACGTGGCCGAACAAGGCGGACATGGCCTGATCCCCACGTAATGTCGCGCAGTTCACTTCGACCAAGTCACCCTGAAGCTGTTCCCGCTTTCGTTTCAGTTCATAGATTTTTCGAGCCAGATGGGATTTCCCGGCGCCGGTCGGTCCGGTGATGAGCAGTGGCGCTGTGCTGGCGATGGCGACCGTTTCGATCTGTTCGATCAAGGCATTGAATCGGGCGTTGCGGGTGTCGATGCCTGACTTCAAAAATGTTCGGGCTTCACGTTGTTCCTGTTGAAACCGGGTGGCGAGCGCATCGTATTTGGAAAGGTCGAGATCGATGATCCGGTAACGCCCCGCTCCGACGTGATTTCGTGGAGGAGGCGAGGTCTGCAACAACCGCGCCGGAATGTGACGCGACTCTGCCAGCAAGAACAGGCAGATCTGTTCAACGTGTGTTCCGGTCGTGATCTGGAGGAGGTAGTTCTCTTCCTCCTGCCGGAAGGGGTACTTCCGGGCGAATTCATGAAGTCGTCCGAAAACGTCATCAAAGTCCCAGGGATCGTTGAGAGAGAGGTCATGGAGACGAACGGTCGTTTCGGGGGAGACGGTCTTAATGTCACCCCGGACCAGTTCTGCCAGCTTGGCGTCACGTGGTTCGTGAAGCAGTTCGAACCGGTCGATGAGCAGTTCTTCATGCTGACAGATCCCGATGCTGGGCCGCCACTTCTGCCAGCGATCTTCCCCTTTCCCGGAGTCGAGGTTCATCCCCAGGATCCCAATGACAACGGTTCGCACAAGTTTATCCATAAAAATAGAATTCAATCTTTTTAGATCAGGTATATACTTTATCAGATTTCCTGACGCATTTCACAAGAAAATTTTATCTCATTTGTGAGTAATATTTTGCGGTGAAACTTAGCAAGAACCACAGGAACTGGCACGCCGTACGCTTTATCTCCACTCCGTCAAACACAAACCATTATTGTGAGGAGAGTTGAGATGGCCAGCAAGACGTTATTTCAGTCGATTCGGGGAGCCCTGCTTCCACGAACGAACACCGTGAACGAAGCGGGTGGAACTGCCTACCAGATGCCTCCCCAGCAGGCTTTGGCACAGTACGCCGCGACCGGGTGCCTGAATTCGACGTTCTATGCGACTGCCGAGGACCAACTCGCCCAGGTGCTGGTGCTGTGTGATCAGGTGGAACCGGAGTTCATTGCCCACGTAGCGTTGTATGCCCGGACCAAGGGGTACATGAAGGATCTGCCTGCCCTGCTCTGTGCGGTGCTGTCGGTGAAGTCGCCGGGACTGCTGGCAGAGATCTTTGATCGGGTCATTGACTCGCCGAAGATGCTGCGGAACTTCGTGCAAATCATGCGATCGGGAACGGTTGGTCGAAAGAGCCTGGGAACACTTCCGAAACGGTTGATCCTGCAATGGATCGAATCGCGGACCGATGAGCAGTTGTTCGTTGGTTCGGTCGGCAACGATCCCTCGCTCGCGGATGTCATCAAGATGGTTCATCCGAAACCGGCATCACCGTCGCGAGCGGCTCTGTTCGGTTACCTCATCGGTCGGGAGCATGATGCCTCCGCATTGCCGGAACTGGTTCAGCATTATGAAAAGTTCAAGCGGAATACGAACCCTGGAAAGGTGCCGGTCCCCGATGTGCCGTTTCAGATGCTGACCAGTCTGCCGTTGACCGAAAAGGACTGGCGGCAGATTGCCCGGAACGCTCCCTGGCAAATGACCCGCATGAACCTGAACACGTTCCTGCGTCACGGTGTCTTCAATGACAAAGAGATGATTTCCGTCGTCGCGAACCGGTTGAGCAACCCGCGACTGACCGAGAAGGCCAAGGTTTTTCCGTATCAGTTGATGGCGGCTTACCTGAACGCCGCGGACGAAGTTCCGTTGCCGATTCGAGACGCCTTGCAGGACGCCATGGAAACGGCCATCAGCAACGTGCCGCATGTGAATGGAAAAGTGTATGTCTGTCCGGATATTTCCGGGTCGATGCACTCTCCGTTGACCGGTCAGCGTGGCGGCGGAACGACCAAGGTGCGATGTGTGGATGTCGCGGCCCTCTTGGCGGCGGCGATTCTGCGACGCAACCGGACGGCGGAAGTGATTCCCTTCGAATCGGACGTCGTGAAGTGTGTGTTGAATCCCCGGGATACCGTGCTGACGAACGCAAACAAGCTGTCGTCACTCCCGGCCGGGGGAACGAATTGCAGTGCTCCGCTGAAGTTCCTGAACGCCCGCAAGGCGACTGGAGAGTTGATTGTCTATGTGTCGGACAACGAGTCGTGGCTGGACTCGCCGCATTACGGACACTTCAATGGCGCGAGTGCGACCGAGACGATGAAACAATGGAATCTGTTCAAATCGCGGAATCCGCAGGCGAAGATGATCTGCATCGACATTCAGCCGTATGCCACCACGCAGGGGGCGGAACGGGCGGACGTCATCAACGTCGCCGGGTTCAGCGACCAGGTGTTCCAGTTGATCGCGGATGTGGCCAACAGCCGTACCAGCCAGGATCATTGGGTGAACCAGATTGAACAGATGAAATTGTGAGTGAATGGGAGGGGCCGGTTTCCGGACTGCCCCTCCCGATTTGAAATACCAAGGAAAGATTGAAACATGCCGAATGCGGACAG
>DATMFC010000575.1:0-4221 GCA_035556335.1 Planctomicrobium sp.
ACCCGGGCGAAGATCCTGGGTGGGCCGTGTTGTTGGCCGTGGGCTTCCGGGAACAGTGAGGTTCGGTCTGGTGAAATTCCGATCACCCCCAGTCGAAGGGGAAATCGGGCGAACGTCCGGACGACCTGATGGACTTGCCGGACGATTGACCGATTGTGGCCGTGCCCCACCTGCTCCCCCTAATCCGGGGCGAGATGTCGGCGGTGATGACGGACGTGTTCCTGTGGATGGCCGTCCTCCACTCGCGCCCCCGAACGAGGGGCGTGATGGCGATGCTGATGGACGAGATGGAGGTGCCGAAGGACGAGAACCGCCACCGGAACTGGGACGTGCTCCTCCTCCACCGCCAATGGATCGGGACGGGCCACCCCCTCCGCGTCCCCCTCCTCCTCGGTCTCCACCACGATTTCCTTGGGCAAGGACGTCGAGGGGAACCAGCATGACCCCAACCGTCAACAGTGCAAGCGCACTGCGATGCAGTTTCCTCAATGCAAAAAACATGTTCCCGGCTCCTGATAACTTCTGATCGTCTTGAACAGACCACGATCAGAAACGGAACATTGTGCTCCGTTTTTCCACCCGTCCTATTGAGCAATCACGATGCCAATTTCTCGTGACTCGAATTCAAACTTCAAACTGCGCCAATTTCTACCATTTATTCTATACGATCATGTCGTCTGAACAGACCTTATTCTGATTCTGTTGCAGATTTGACCAGTTTTCTCACGATCACAACATGAAAGTCTTCATCCCGATCGCCGCCGGCGATGCGTTCTGTCCCGGTCATCGTGAATCGGTCATTGTTTTCTGTTTTCATGGTAATCGTGGCGGACCCGGTGGAGGCGTCTGGTAATACGGCCTGGGACTTGATCACCCAGCCTTCCTCGACCGGGGTCCATCGTCCCTCTGAAAATCCCCCATCGGAATCGAACATCCAGGAGCGAGGAGCCCCGACAAGCGGGTCCCAGCCAATTCGCTGTGAACACTTCAGTACGGCCTCCCCGCCTCGGGTAATGACGTATTCTCCCAGCAGAAAGTTCCCGTCTTCTGACCACTTGTACTGAATTTCTACGGTCGCATCGACACCTTCATTCACCCAGTTCCCGACCAGCCAGCTCAACGGGTGCAGCAACTCACGGCACGTGGGTGGCAGCGAACTATCGAAATCTCGCAAGGAAACGATCTGCCAGCCAGATTCCCCCTTTGCTAACACCGCGATATACCGAAATATGGCTTTCGCTCCTGATTCCCCGACTTGAACTTCCCGTGAACCTTCTTCGATGGCAACCGGTCCGATGATGCGAACCGATTCCACCTGAATCTCAAGTTTGGCTCCCTGATACTTCTCGAAGTATTCAGTCAGGATGGATTGAATTTCCTCGCGTCCCTGATAGATCGCGCCGGATTCGTCGATCCATTCGCCATCCGGTGAAAAGAGTGCAGCGACCTGATCGGCCTTCCCTGCATTAAATGCCGCGATCACCTTTTCGCTGAGCCCATTGAACTGAGAAGCCGGGGCCTCAACTTTCTCCTGAGCCTCAACGGCAGTAGTGTTCAAGACCATGGCGCTGAAAACCATCGCCGCACACAAAATCCAATGTAACCGCCACCAACCAGCCATTTCGCCACTCCCGTTCTGAACCGCAGAGACCGCAGAGAAGATCTTTCTCATACCGTTTATGGTAATCGTTCCTTCCGTTTCGCAAGAGGGTCGCCGATAAAATTGATGCAGGAAATCGGGAAGAGTGAAATTTCATCATTCCAATCGAACAGGACTCTGATCGATTACGACAGAAATGAAGTGAGATTTCGTTTCCGAATCGCAGAAGCAATCAACTCCGGGAACTGATCCGGGGTGCAGGCGAATGAGGGGACACCCAGTTCCGCCAACGTCATCGCCAGAGATTCGTTATAGACCGGAGCACCGGAATCGCATAATGCGAGGAGTGAGATGACCTGAACTCCGGCGTTCGCCAACTCGGCGACACGGCGAATCATCTGGTCAACGTCTCCTCCTTCATAGAGATCGCTGATCAGAATCAGAATGGTCTGGTCTGGTCGCTGGACCAGTTGCCGACAGTAGGTGAGAGCCCGATGAATGTCGGTTCCTCCTCCCAGTTGAGTTCCAAACAACACATCAACGGGATCGTGCAGTTGGTCACTGAGATCGGCCACCTCAGTGTCAAACACCACGAATCGCGTTCGCAGTGACCGCAGTGATGCCAGTACCGCGGCGAAGATACTGGAATAGACAACCGATTCCGCCATCGACCCGCTCTGGTCCACACACAGAATGACATCCTTCAACGACGAACGCCGACGGCCATGTCCGACAAGTCGTTCCGGGATGATGGTCTTCTTTTCCGGCAGATAGTTTTTAAGGTTCTTGCGAATGGTAAGATCCCAGTCAATCTCACTGGGACGAGGGCGATATGTTCGGCTGGACTGATCGATCGCCCCACGTACCGCAGCGGTGAGAGGTTGTTTCAGGCGTCGCTCCACTTCATCCACCACCTTGCGAACGACCTGTCGAGCTGTTTCTTTTGTCTTCTCGGGAATCACTCCTTTCAGTGAGATTAAAGTCGCCACCAGATGCACGTCCGCTTCCACCGCCTCGAGTAGTTCCGGTTGCAGCAGCATTTTGTGCAGTTTGAGTCGTTCGAGGGCGTCACGCTGGACGACCCGAACCACGGACGAAGGAAAGAACCGGCGAATGTCACTGAGCCAGCGATTCACATGCGGCGACGAACTTCCTAACCCTCCTTTTCGATCGGAGTCGTACACCGCTTTCAGCACGTCATCGATCTCACGGTCTGTGGCGGTGAGATCGTAACCGAGTCCCTCCAGATCAGGGGAACGGAGAGATTCCGGCGGAGTCTGGTCTCCCAGCACCAGTCGCCAGCGACGGAGACGTTCCTGATCACTCTCCATGTTGCACCTCCATCGAAACTCCCAGAATCTGAGCCAGCACCGGCAGAACGAGTGCTGCCCGATCTTTGTTCAATAAGAACTCCTCATCAATGGCGATCGTCTGTCCTTCTCCATGGGAGCGATTGAGATGTTTCAGCTTGGTTCCCATCTGTCGTCGTTCGGCGGGACTGAACTCGGAGAACGCTCGACGTAATAGTGGCAATGTGGCAAGAAAGGTCTCTTCTCCCAGTTCACTCAACCAGCCATCCATCACCTGCCAGAACGATTCCTGATGCAGCAGAAGTAAGCCGCTCCCTTTGAGAAGACCGGTAATCCATGCGGCCGCCGCGGCGGGATCAATACTGCGAGAAAGAGCCAGTCGGGTGAGCCGGTCCAATTCCCCGGTGTCCAGGAGTCCTTGTTCCAGAAGCGTGCGGCAACACCAGCCCCGAATCAGACCATGGGCCGAACCGTCGGTCAGTCGGCGTAATGCCTCTCTCCATCCATCCTCCAAATCAGGACGATGCAACAAACTCAACGCCGACTGCACCTGAGCCATCGCCGTTGTGAGACGCAATGCGGCCGCTTCATCAACCGACCGGCAGGCGGCTGCCAGTCCGGCGACGATTCGTTCCACGATCCCGACCAGAATCGGTTCCAGTTCCTGAGTGTCGGTCTGCCGGACATCCCCATAACGGAAGATGCGAGCCAAGGGAGGGAGTGCTTCCATCAGATGCAGCAGATCGGTCGCGACCGCGGCACTCGCCTGAATCTGCCGCATGACAACCGGAATCGCTCCTGACAACTGCGACAGCAATACCTCATCCAGCAACTGTGAGAGTTCGCTGAGCACGGATGTTTTCAGAGTCTGGTCGATGGCTTTCGCGGTCGCTGCTTCGAGAACGGTGTTTCCCCAGACGTTCGCTTCAATGACCGCAATCGCGAACTCCGGTTCCCAGACAAGATTCCAGTGTTCGTGAAACGTGGAGAAATCGCTGGTCTCTCCGGTACGTTCTCCCCAGTGAATTCCCAGGATCCGCAGGCGATGCAACAGCCAGCTTTTCTCCCGTCCGTTGTCGGTTCTGAGATCGAGATCCAGCGACTTCGGTTGAATCGACGGCTTCATTCGCAGCGACGTTTGCAGTCGCTTCAAGTCCTGGTCCAGTGGAACCGACGGGGTCTCTTTGGGAACGGAACCAATGCGGTCTCCCAGTTCGAGTCGACGCCGAATCAACCGCATGGGGGAATCGTCCCCATGACACAGCACCGTCAGAATCGCTTCGTTGAGTTCCTGTAGTCCGGCCGCGCGAC
>DATMFC010000576.1:0-3405 GCA_035556335.1 Planctomicrobium sp.
ACTGCGGCGGTTCTGCCAGACAGCCCGTTCGATGGCGTCAGCAAGTTGTTCGAGATCAGTCCGACCGCAGGCCTTGGCGAGCCGTTCACATTCCACTTCGATAATCGCGGCGCGCGGATCGTAGTCACGATAAACCGGATGGCCAAACCCCGGCAGGCTGGTGCTGACAGGGATACTCGCAATCCACTCCTCTGCCCGTTCCGGATCACCCACTTCCGCCAGCAGGTCGAGAGAACGATCGTCACCTCCCCCATGCCGGGTTCCGATAAAGGTATCCAAAGCGGCCAGCACCGGACTGTATTGATTCCCTCTCACCGACCCCACGATTCGTGACACATAGCTCGACGGGTTAAACTCATGTTCCGCCGCGGCAATGAATGCGACTTCCAGTGCCCGTTCATATAATGCACTGGGAACCTGACCTGTCAGCATGTAATAGACATTGGCGATATAGCTCAGACTCAGCTTGGGCGCGAGGAGCGGGAGACCTTGCCGAATCCGGTGCCAGGCGCCAATCAGCATCGGCACCCGGGCCATGAGCCGGATGGTCTGCGCATGGCCAGATCGAAGCAATGTCTCACCCGGTTGTGGATCGAACAGACTCAGCATTCCGATTCCGGTTCGTAACACTTCCAGAGGAGTATTATGAACCGGAATCTGTTCGTACATCGACACGATGACAGGAGGAAGTTCCTGCTCTTCCACCAGCACGCTGACGAAATCGGCGAACAGTTCTTCACCGGGAAGTTCTTCAAATAGCAGCAGATGAGCGACTTCCAGAAAGCTCGCTTTTTCTGCGAGATCATGCAGGCAGTAACCACGATATTGCAGGCCGCCATCCAGCTTGCAAATCTCAGTCTCGCCAGCGATCACGCCATTCAGACCAGGGTGATAGAGTTCCTGAGTCATAGGAAAATTCCCTCCATGGAAAATCAGACTCCGTCCGATGGAGTCCACTTTACCCAACCACAGACCGCTTGTCATCCAACTTTTTTGAATCAGACAAAAATCGCGCCGGTTTGATCAAAAGCGTTTCCCCTTGTTCCCAGGCTCCGGCTTGGGAAGAGGGAAAAAGATCTCACGCAAAGGCGCTAAGACGCAAAGATTTTTGTCCCATGTCTTATGTGAATTCCGCGCTTTCGTCAGAGAGTGTCATCACAATTCATTCGTAGGATTCGTGGTCGCTCTATCATGGATATTGTCCAAGACGCAAAGAACACTTGATGCTGATTTCTTTGCGTCTTAGCGCCTTTGCGTGAGTCTCCTCTTCTTTCTTACAATCAGAGTGCGACAGCCAACGCTACGGGCAATTCCCCAATTCTTCGTTGATGAAGTCAATCATTTCCCGGAGCTTGCCGAAATCACGTCGGTTGAAATGCATCACCAGTCTCGGCAGATCACTCAGGTGTTCATCCCCTGTTTCCAACTCACTGGATTGGGATAATTCAATTTTTCCAGAGGCAAGAATACCTCCGAACTTTTCATTGAGTTGGTCCAGAAACGACGCATCAGGAGCAAGATGCAGTCGCAGATAAAGTTTGTCACGAACATACCGCATACTGTGATAGACGCAGTAAAATTTCAGAACCTCTTCGACCGCTTCGTCGACGTCATCGGTAATCCTGAACAGCGACAGGTCAGCCGGAGAAATCCACCCTTCTTCCAGCAGACTGCTTTTGATGAACTGCAGCCAGTTGTTCCAGTAGGATCCTCCCGGTTCGTCAACACAGACGATCGGCATCAAATCCCGTTTTCCGGTTTGAATGAGAGTCAGCGCCTCATAGAGCTCGTCCTGACTGCCGAATCCCCCGGGAAAGACAACGATGGCATGCACTTCCTTCACGAACATCAGCTTCCGTGTGAAGAAGTAGCGAAGGTTAACGAGCTTCTCATCCTTGCTGATGACATAATTCGAGGACTGCTCGAACGGAAGTATGATGTTCAGCCCCATCGACATCTGCCGACCGGCTCCCACATGTGCGGCTTCCATGATGCCGTGTCCCGCTCCGGTGACAACGTACCAGCCCGCTTCGGCCATATGTCGACCGAATTCAACGGCCGACTGATACGCGGGATGCTCCGGCTTTGTTCTGGCGGAACCGAACACCGTCACCTTCCGGTCACGACGATACGGGGTAAACACCTTGAAGGCGTAACGCAGTTCCCGTAACGCCCGACTGACCAGTTTCAGATCGCCGACAGTTGCATGGTCCCGGGAGAACTTGTCGGCAGTCTCTTTGATCTCTTCGATGTATCTCGCGGTTCCTGTGTGATCCGGTTCATGCTCCGTGGGAAGTGTTTGTTCTTCCGACACATTGGGGGGAGCCATCCGAAGACGACGTTTACCGGACGTTTCATTCCGTTCTGGGCGCGAGAGCATCTTTCTGACCTGTCCTGCTGAAGCCTTATCAGGCATTCAAAATGAGAGAGATTCCAATAACATCCTTCTATCGTGGAGAGAGGGATGCGTTACAGGAAAGGATGACACAACAGCAAGATTGTGTCGAGAGAGTCTCTGCATCACCCAGGGCTTTTGCTTTGTTGAAGATGGCCCGGGAGGGGGAGGTTCCAGTCGAGTCGCAATCAAAGAGATCACGTCATCTTCCATGCGGTTCAGCAAGAGCTTCGCCTTCCCGGAATCTGCCCATTTCAGTAACACTTTTGCGGAATGAAGTCTGTTCAAATTGCAAAGAGAAATTTTACCGCAAAGACGCGAAGGACGCCAAGAAAGAGCGAACCACGAATGAGCCGAATCTGACGAATCTTTTGTCTGGAATCTTACTCTGATTCATTCGTGTGATTCGTTCGATTCGTGGTTTTTTCAACACGTATTCAGGCCATTTTGACCAGACAGACAGACAGACCGGAGGAGATGACCCACTCGTGATTTCCGCCCCCTTCGCGATCTTGGCGGTAAAAACTCTTCACCATCAGCAGAAGGGGCCTGGCCAACTTCAGACCGCTAACGTGTTTCCCATTTTAAAACAAGCAACATCCCTGCGCATCACCAGGACAGGCCAGATCACCGCAAGAGTCCACAGCAGGAAACCCCGGACACACTATGTCCCGATCGCTTCGAGCGCCTGCTCCTGAGTGTCGTAGATCGCCCAGAGCGTATCGAGTGCCGTCGTATGCAGCAGGTCGCGGGCCAGCGGATGGACGCCACACAGCACCATCACACCTCCCTGAAGACGCACCATCTTATGGCAGCGCACCAGCAGCGCCATAAAGACGGAACCAAAATAGGTGACGTTCGACAAATCAAAGACCACCATGGGAGCTTTAAGTTGACGAATGGGGTCAAGCACAATTCCGGCGGCCTGTTCGATGAGTTCCCATCGCAGGCTCTCAACTCCACCGGTCGCCACAACGACCAGTGTTTCCCCATGCCGTTGCAGACTGACA
>DATMFC010000577.1:0-7111 GCA_035556335.1 Planctomicrobium sp.
TTCTTTGGAAGTGAATCCTGCGACTGAAGACCCACCGCGCCATCATGTTGGCTCGACCCACCCTACGAGTGGGAATCATCCGGGCTAAGCCGCGACCCGGCAGGTGTTTGATCTTGTGATTGACCACGTTGTATAAGTCTCCGTCTTCTCTTTTTCATAACGTCAAGGTCAGCAAGCATGGCGTATTCCAGACGTCCCCCTCGACACGTTGCCGTGCTCATTGAAACATCCCGTGGATATGGTCGCGGACTGCTGGAAGGGGTGACTCGATACTGCCGCGAAGTGGGAAACTGGCTGATCGATTTTGAACCAAGAGGAATCGAAGGTCCTCCCAAATGGCTCGCTGACTGGAAAGGGGACGGCATTCTTTCCCGTCTTCCTGACCGGACGATGGCCGATTCTCTGAAGCGGTTGAAAGTTCCCATAGTCCACCTGCACCATACGAGTGCCGGAAGCTGGCCCATGGTGGGAGCTGACAATCAGTCTGTTGCCGAACTGGCGTTTCGTCATCTCAAAGAGAAAGGGATTCGACATTTCGCCTACTGCGGCCTGCCTCCCGGTTACAGTCAGCATCAGGACGATCGAGGGGAACAATTTCGCCAACGGGCAGAGGCGAGTGGATACGAATGTTCCATCTTTGCCGTACATCGACGGACCGGTCTGGAAATGTCTGACTGGACTGGCGAACAAAAGGATATTATTCGCTGGCTGAAACTATTGCCAAAGCCTGTCGGGATTTTCGCCTGTTTTGATGAACGAGCGTTTCAGGTACTTGAAGCTTGTCGACAGGCTCAGCTTCGTGTTCCGGAAGAAATCGCAGTCATTGGTGCCGGAAATGACGTGTTGTTATGCAATATGTCAACTCCCCCAATGACAAGCATCGACCTCAACGCAACACGCATCGGGTACGAAGCGGCGTCTCTTCTTGACCGCATCATGGAGGGAAAAAAGAAATCGAATCAGCAACGCTGGGTTCCCGCTTTGAGAGTTGTCGCTCGCGGCTCTACTGACATGCTCGCAGTGGAGGACCCTGACGTTGTTGCAGCCCTGCAATTCATGAAGAAACATGCCACCAGGGGACTTCAGATTCGCGATCTTCTGAAGCATGTGCATCTGTCACAGGCGGTTCTCGAACGAAAATTTAAAGCGAATCTCGGTCGCACTCCCAAGGCGGAGATGATGCGTTTACAGATTCAGCAGGCGGGTGAATTGCTGATGGAATCGACGCTTCCGGTCAAAACAATTGCCAGAAACTGTGGATTTAACAGTGAACGCTATTTCAGCGATGCCTTTCGTCGCGCGACCGGAATGCGCCCGGCTGCATTCCGAAAGCAACGACATTGACTCTTACGCGTCCGAATCGTAGCGGCGCGACGAATTCTCTGATATTTTTGACGAAAAATATCACTCACGCAAATTCCCGATCTCTGTAAAATCCAGTCGAGGGTCAGGCATGCCTGACACCAACGGTGATCCGGGGTCGCCCACCGGTCAAAGGGCGTCATGCGGTGCATGACCTACCGGAACCACATCATTCTATTATATAATAAATATCACACCATTTATGAATTCAGACTTTATAACAGACCCCCTGAACTAAAAGTGATCAATTCATACAAGACATTGAACAAAATTTCTTTGCGCCTTAGCGCCTTTGCGTGAAAATTCTTATCCTCTCTTACTGTAAAAGCGTGAACCCAGAATTCCTCCGGAAACCAGCCATGCTCCCTGTTGTTCAAATTTCGCTTGACCTGACGAATATCGATGAAGCTCTTGAAACCGCAGCAATGGCAATACGGGCCGGAGTGGACTGGCTGGAAGCGGGAACTCCGTTAATCCTCGCGGAAGGATTGCACGGGGTCCGGGCATTAAGGAATGCGTTTCCAGGTGTTCCTATTGTTGCCGATCTGAAAACGATGGATGGCGGCTATCTTGAAGCTCAGATGATGGCCGAAGCAGGGGCCACTCACGTTGTTGTAATGGCTCGGGCTCATGAAGAGACCATTCATTGCGTCATCAAGGCCGGGCGAGACTACGGTGTTCAAGTCATGGGAGATAATCTGGCCTGTCCTGATATGGTGGCCGGTGCAAAATGGCTCGAACAGCTGGGATGCGATTTTATTATTCATCATATCGGATATGACGAACGACGCGGGATTGTTGCAAAAGGAGGACGTCAACCGAGTCCCATGGATCAGTTGCGCGACGTTGTTCAGGCAGTCAGCATTCCGGTGCAGGCAGTCGGTGGACTGACATTGGAACAGGCCATTGCGACCCCCAGTTACGGAGCCCCTCTTGTTGTGTTAGGGGCTCCACTCACCGTTGATGCTGATGCCTTTCGCACTGCTGACGGAGATCTCGAAGGATCACTCCGTCTGATCTGTGAGAAAATACATGCATATGGAGACGTTCGGGTCGGACAGAGTCCATTCTCCAAGGAACTTAAAGAACAAGAACTCAGCTGATATCTGTATTGCTTGGTAATTTTCTTCCGGAGCGTCCTGTGACATCGACATTAAATCGTCAATCGGCTGTTGTGAATTATGCGAATGAACGTGGTGCCGTTGAATTACGTGAGGTGAGTATTCCGGAAATTGGCCCGGAAGATGTGTTACTGGAAGTGGCCGCAGTCGGAGTATGCGGAAGTGACTTACATCAATGGACGGCGGAACACAGTTGGCCTGTGAATTATCCGGTCATTTTAGGACATGAGTTTGCAGGGGTGATTACTGCTGTTGGAGAACGTGCGGGGCCATGGGGGGTGAATGATCGTGTTGTCAGCGAAACAGCAGCG
Source organism: Planctomicrobium sp. (assembly GCA_035556335.1). Classification (GTDB taxonomy): domain Bacteria; phylum Planctomycetota; class Planctomycetia; order Planctomycetales; family Planctomycetaceae; genus Planctomicrobium. Next base: position 2,795 of record DATMFC010000577.1, read on the forward strand.
ATCATTGATCCGAATAACCCTATGTCCCGGACTGGGCAATACAACCTCGATCCGACCCGTAAAGGCTTCGGCTATGGCACGAACGGAGCCATGACGAAATTTGTTAAGGTGCCTGCCCGTTGTCTGCATCGGGTTCCTGATCATCTGCCATTTGAGAAGGCCTGTCTGACTGAACCTTGTTGCGTGGCCTACAGCGCGGTTGTAATCAACGGGGACATTAAACCTGGAGACCGGGTTCTTGTTCTTGGACCGGGGCCAATCGGGTTACTCTGTGCTGCAATTGCGAAGCTGCAGGGAGCCATCGTGGGAGTGGCAGGGCTGGAGCGGGACCGTGCCCGGTTTGATGTGGTCCGTCGTTATGGTTGTGAACCGATCATTGGAGATTGTCGCGACTGGGCGTTTGCCGCCGATGGGCTCGGAGTCGACGGCGTCATCGATGCCGCCGGAGTTTCAGCAACCCTGAAAACCGCAATTGATGTTGTTCGTCCCGCCGGATGGATCAGCAAAGTCGGTTGGGGACGTGATCCCGTCGGCTTTTCACTGGATCCGCTGGTTCAGAAGAATATCCGGTTGCAAGGAAGCTTCAGTCATAACTGGCCCATCTGGGAACGCGTATTACGACTTCTGTCGACAGGATTGCTTGACCTCGATCCGGTGATCGGTGGTATCTGGCCCCTGGAGCAATGGCACGAAGCATTTGAAACAATGCACTCTGGTACGATCCCGAAAGCAATTCTTAAACCGGCACTGGACCATTAAACCGGTCCGGTCTATTTTGCCGCGATGTATGGCGATCGCCTCTATAAAGCAAAATCAATTTACACCCTATGCAGATGACTGTTAGTATGACAGAATTCATTTAGTTTTAATTTATCCATTCAATTAATGTAAATAAACATGCCTAAGCTCGCAGTCTTCCCGAAATTATATATGGATGAACTTTGCCTTCACGGAACGATGACGGTTCGGGAGTGGATCGAAAAAGCGGCATTGCTCGATGTCGACGGACTGGAAATGTACACAGGTCTGCTGGATCTTCAGGATTCATCACGCTGGTCTGAATATAAAAAGATCGCGACAGATCATGACCTTGCCATTCCGATGATGTGTGCATCTCCCGATTTTACGCACCCGGATGCAGCTTTCCGTCAGGAGCAGATTGATCGAGAGAAATGGTGCATCGACATGACTGCTGCGCTGGGAGGGCAATACTGCCGGGTTCTCTCAGGACAGCGGCGCCCGGAAGTTTCCAGGGAACATGGAATCGCATACACCGTTGAATGTATTAATGCCTGCCTGCCCTATGCGAAAGAGGCCGGGGTCACGCTTATTCTGGAAAATCATTATAAGGACAACTACTGGCAGTTCCCTGAATTTGCGCAGTACACCGACGTTTTCTGCGACCTTGTCTCACGTCTGGACGATCCAAACTTTGGCGTGAACTATGATCCCAGCAACACAATTCTGGCGGGTGAAGATCCACTTGTTCTGCTGGACCGCGTGAAAGAACGGGTTGTCACCATGCATGCCAGTGACCGGTATCTCGCGGAAGGAACGATTGAGGATCTCCGGAAAGAGGAAGATAGCGTCGGCTATGCGAAGCGGCTTCGGCATGGAGAAATCGGAAAAGGAATGAACGATTTCGACGCGATCTTCTCGACACTAAAAGGCGTTGGCTTCGACGGCTGGATCAGTATTGAAGATGGGGTTGATGGGTTTGATCAACTGGAACGAAGCGTGGCGTTCCTGCGAACGAAGTTGAACGAACACTGGGGAACCACATTTCATCGAGGCGCGGAATAACCCCCCCTGATAAAACTGACCGAGATCCGTTCGTGGAACGGAAATTTTCATGGTTTGTGGGGTTTTGTTCGCGGCTCTAACTTCGACATTCGCAGTTTTTGAGTGTGATGTGAGTGCAAAACTGGAATTGATGAAAGGGAATCAGCGCCTGATTCTTGGGGTGTATCGTGCCTTCAAGGAAGAGGATTGCTCCCATGGATGTTGCTACGAGCTTTCTCCCTGTTTTGCAAGTTTTCGCTGTCGAAATGACTCGGCCCACCTTTCGGAATCTTCTAATTCTGGTTTTCGGATGGCTGGTGGCACCTCGCAGAACGATCATCGGCATGGTCCGGGCCAATGGAACCGATCGGCATCATGCGGCCTTTCACCGGCTTTTTGCAACAGCCGTCTGGTCGGTCGATGTGGTGGGACTGGCAGTCTTTGATCTGGTCACCGCGATGATGCTGACGATCTTTCTCACAGCCGATGAGCGAAGTCGTCTGCAAGCGGAGATCAAGGTGATGGCCGAGCAGGAATCTCCGGTCAATCGGCTTCAACCACCTGAACAAAAGGCCACAAATAGCGGAATTGAAGTCGGAGAAATTCTCAGGAAGGCCAAACCTGAAGAGCAGCGTTCGATCCTGCACCACTTCATTCAGTCACTGGTGTTGACGTTCGTGAACCCTGAGGAGAAACGAGCCGACTATTCCCTGCGTCTGTTTCCGGAGGTCAGAGCAACCCATTTCCTGTCGGAAGATGGCTCCAAAAACGGGTCCGAAAACGAAAAAGGACCGTGCCAGAAACTGACAACGGTCCCAGTTTGTTAACCCCTGAGGCGAAAGTTCGCCGAGTGGGTGAAAAGGCTCCCCGAGTAGGGCTCGAACCTACGACCTACGGATTAACAGTCCGTGACGCTGTTTCGGGATGTCCGCCGTTCTGTGTTGTTGACTTTTCACAACTGTGACAGCGCTCATTTTGCCGTTTGGAATCACTTCAACGGCAGGTAGAGAAAATGAATCGTTCAGTCGAATTGTTGCGGGAACTCATTCTTGAAATCGAAGCGTTCCCGCATCTGGTCTATACCCCGGAACAGAGCAGGATTGAAGGGGCTTCGCTCGCTGAGCTGCGGTATCACATGCGGTTTCTGGATCACCTGAAATACCTTCTCGGATCGACATTCGGAGACGATCAGGCGAAGTGCCTGGGGCTCTCAAATCGGGGTCACAACGCTGCGCACCAAATCCGCGATCGCGACGGCTTTCTGGAAACCGTTGAGCAGGTCAAAGGCACCCCGAACCCGGAAATTCTGTACCGGGCCATGGAGCTGATGGGATGCTCCGGTGAATCAGGTCTGTTTCCGTTTCGCTAAACCTGATCGCCGCCAAAGTCCGGCAGCGGGTCGTATCCATTCTGGATCTCAGACAGGGCACCGTCGACAAGCAAGAGCAGCACGCGGGACATTGGAATGTCCTTTCGGGCGGCGTAATTCCGCAATGCCAGAAACTCCGGACGAGTCATCGGAACCGGAGTTCGTTTGTTACGTGGCAGTGGCTTTTCGAATTTCTTTTGCATTTTGCCTCCTGTGAAGTTGACCGAGTTCAACTGTCACAGTGCTAAATGGGCAACTCAGAAGCAGATTGTTTCCTGTCCGGCTTTTCGAAACTCACATTTTCCCCCAACTCTCAGGTGATTCATGCACAAAACCTGCACGGCGCTGCACGTTCTCTCGGCGCTGGCTTTGATCGGTGTTGGCTTCATGTTTTGCGATGCTCCCGTCGTCGCCGGTGATGAAACCGCCGTCGATTCTACCGCCGTCGTGAATGCCTGGGTGCCGATTGTCATCGGATTATTTCAGATCGGCCTGAAAATCCTCGAACTGTACGGAATAAAGATCTTTGACTTTATTAAATCACCGAACAGTGATGACGATGACGACAGTCCCCCATCACCCCTCCGACCGGTGTTCTCTCAACCCGACATCCCGTTTTCATTGGCGATCGCGGCCACGCTCTGCTTTGCGTCGGTCTCTCTTGCAGGACAACCCAGAGCCGTCATTTCCGGCCCGTCTGCGGCGGCTGCCGGTGATCAGATTCAGTTGTCTGCAAAACAGTCGATTGCCGATCTGTATCGGTGGACCGTCACCCGGCGAACCGCCGGACCGGTCCGGTTTTCTGAGTCTCCAGACCGATCGGAATTGAGCCTCAACAGCTATCCCGGCGTGTATGACGTCACTCTGATTGTGGCCAACAGCGATGGAATTGACGTGGCTCAATCGACAATCACCGTGTTCAACACGTCGGTTCCCGGGCCGTCTCCCGCTCCACCGACGCCGGTTCCGATTCCGGAACCACAACCCCAGCCGCAACCCGTTCCACCTCCCACACCATCGCCGGAACCGCAGCCAGCTCCCACTCCAACCCCGCCAACTCCTGACCCGGAACCGGTCATTCCAGACGGACGGTTTGCGATCAGCAAAGCGGTTTACGAGCGGGCGAAAGTGATCCCTCTTCCGGCCCGCTCAGTGGCGCCGAAGAT
>DATMFC010000578.1:0-2967 GCA_035556335.1 Planctomicrobium sp.
GAGAATATCCTGAGCCTGAGTCCGGATTGTTCCACCAGGCAATTCGAGATTTTCACGACGAATAATGGCCGCTACTTCATGCAGAGTGAGACCATAGCGACGTAACGTTTCTTCAGAGATTTCAACGTCGATCTGGTATTCTTTCGCTCCGACGATATTCGCCTGCGAGACTTGTGGAAGCCGGATCAAATCATCACGAATCGACTCCGTGACAGAACGAAGTTGCCATTCCGCATCCGGATCATCAGACTCCGGACCAACGACTCCCACCGTAATGGCCGGTTGACGAAGCGTGATCTGTTTGACTTCGGGATCTTCCGCCAGTAACGGGAAGCTGGGAATACGATCGACTTCAGATCGAACTTCATTCAGCACTCGCTGAGGATCGACCCCGACCTGTAACTCCAGAACGATTGCCCCGTATCCTTCTTTCGCAATGGAGGTCTGTTTCTTGATGCCGTCGACGGAACGGACCGCCTCTTCAATTTTCTGACAAATCCCCTCTTCGACCTCATCAGGACTCGCGCCGGGGTACGGGACGTTGACCAGAATGATCTCAAGCTGGAATTCCGGAAAGACCTCGCGTCGCATGTTGAAAATGCTGAACAGGCCAATCGCCAGAATTCCCACCATGAGCGTGTTCATGGCGGGGGCGTTGAAAATGGCGCGTCGGATCAGTTCCTTCATCGACGGCCATCCTCAGTTGCGGCGACTTCTTTCACGGCATCTGCCGCACGATTCTGAAGCTGGACGGCCATGCCGTGAGTGGCGATCGGCAACGGTGTCGTGACGACGAAGTCACCTTGATGCAATCCGTCAGACAATTCCGGAACGAGAACCTTGTCTCCCTGAATGGTCACATTTCGCAACGGAATAATGTTGAGCAAGCCATCTCGAACACACCAGACGACATTGCCGGGTTGAACGGCCCGTTCTGGTAATCGCAATAAATGGGTTTCCGGATGGGCATGTACTGTGAGTTTGACGAACATCCCTCGAATCAGGGCTCGCGGGGCTCCTTCCTGCCGTTTGCTGCTCATTCCGGAAGCCACTTTTCGAGGATGCGGCACCAGAACCCGGCAAGGGACAGTTCGTGTCGCTTCGTCTAAACCGATTCCCTCGTATCGCCAGAGCGTTCCTTCCCAGTGATGTTCGCAGTCTCCCAGTCGATATGAGACGGTCACGGGGGTTCGGGGAAGGTGATAGTCTTCACTCAGGTCGTCTGTTGAAACATTCGGGGAGGATTCACGTTCCTGCTGCCAGATCCAGGCGAGTTCTTCCATTCGCAGGTTGCAGCGCACTTCCGCGGCACAGGTATCTTCAATGGAAAGGAGTGATGTTCCGGTCTGCACGAAATGATTTTCTTCGACCGATTCACTGACGATGACACCGTCGATGGGGGCTCGAATGCTCGATTTTTCCAGATCAAGCTGCGCCTGTTCCAACCGGGTCCCGGCAAGATCACGGGCACTTTCCAGACGCACCCGGGTTGCTTCCTGTGTTCGCAATTGATTCTGTAACGACGCGATGTTATTGCGGGCAGCCAGTTCCTGTCGTCGGGCATCGTCGACAATGTTCTCACTGGTGGCGTTCTGGCTCAATAGTGTCACGAATCTCTGAAGTTCCCGTTTTCGCAATGCTCCTTCTTCCTCTGCAAGAGTGAGGAGCGTCTGCGAATTCGCCATACCCACATCGAGTTCATGGAGACCTGCCTCCGCCTGTTTCACTTCTTCTCGCAACCGGTTCACTTCCAGTTGGTAAGTTCGTGGATCGATCTCCACCAGCAGTGTCCCGGCTGTCACATAATGACCGGCACGACAGACAGGGGACTTGTGAGTGATGCGGCCGACGACTTCGGCGGAAAGCTGAATTTCCCGGTGTGGAACAACAACGCCATCGACTCGGATGTCGAGGTTTCCGTTATGTGTTTCAACAGTCACGCCGCCAACCAGCGGAACAGTCACACGGCGTTCCACTTGTGGGGGAGCTTCCCGTTGTCCGGTGATGGCAGCAAATGCCATCACTCCACCGGCGAGGATCCCCACCGGCAGCACCACCCGGACCGCATCCATCAGAAAGTTTTTTGAACCTGGATTCTTCATGTTTGCGCTTCCTCGGACGCTGCGATCAGGTCTTGTCGACCGAGTGCCGCCAGCATGACATCTGCAATATGATCTGCCAGCTTAGGAGGGGTATAATGCTCTTTAAGTTCACCCGGAGGAACAAGAATTTCCACCACGGGACAACTCACCTTGTAAAACAGACATTGGCCGATCACGCTGAACGCCAGTTGATACAGTCGCTGAGGAGGGGTATCAGGCGGAAGCATTTCACTCAGAATTTCCTGTAAAACCTGAAAATGGGGACGGATGTATTCTTCCGCCATCTCCCGGCAGGCTTCGGTCGGCACTGTTGTTTCCCGCATCATCGTTTCCCGCATCATTAACCGGGAATGCCAGGGGAGTCTCTGGATCACCATCATGCGTTGCATGGTGATATGAATGAACTCCCGCAACCGGATTTCCGGGGGAGTGCTTTCCGGGTGCCATTCCGGAAATGGAACCTCTCCCGACGCCAGTTCATGAGCATAACGAATCGTGGCGCGATACAGTCGTTCTTTATCACCGAAGTGATAGTTGACGGCCGCCAGATTGACTTCGGCCCGGGTGACGATTTCCCGAATGGTCGCCTTTTCGAAGCCATGGTCCGCAAACACGGCTCCGGCCGCATTGAGAATGCGATCTCGGGTTCCATCATCTCTCGGTTGACTCATGACTTATTGCCCTCATACATCGGTTTCAAACGATTGTATGAAACGGGCGTTTCACGAGCAATAGGGAATCTGAGAACCATGTGGCGGCTGAAAAGGCCCTTATTGTAGGGGGGCAGGATGGCTTGCGTTCCCGATGAGCCGCATCAACGACGCCTTCGACCGCCTCGCCTCTGGAAAAGCCCGCTATCGAATTG
>DATMFC010000579.1:0-1500 GCA_035556335.1 Planctomicrobium sp.
TGGTCATTCCGATCGCGAGACGACAAGGTCATCCCGCGAGCAAATTCCACGATGATCCTATCCGGCTTTGTTCCGGGATATTTTCGCAGCCAGGCATTCACATGCCGCCGTACCTCGTGAACACACTTTCGAACAACAGGATTTAGAATATATGGTGCGGGAGGCAGGGAATTAGTATGCTTCTGGAGGTAGTGCTGCTGAGACTTTGTCAGGGACGAAGTTTTCACGGAATAGCCGCAGTTTTGCTTCGCGGTTGTGACGTCTTGGCCGTCACGCAGATGCGGCAGCAATTTCTGGATGGCTCTGCGAGACAGATTGACTCGCTTCTCCAAGGGTGGTCGTTTTTTCCACGCGTCGACAAGACGGTCGATTTGTTCCAATTCGAGGTTCCACCAAGTGGCCGCCCCCTGACGTAACCGTTCCTGATCGTCGATTTTCTGAAGAGCTTGATTCACGGATGCCTGCTGGCGATCAGTCAACGTTTTCCAATTCTCACGTCCGAACACGCCTTCAATGATCTCGCGACCAAACCAATCCGTGTTGATTTCCGGCTGTTTCATTCGCTCGAGATTGAGATCGAACAGCTTCTTCTTCGCAGGAGTGTGAATCTTCAAGGCTTTCCGCAAGGTCGCGGTCGTCGCAGTTTTGGTGACTGTCAATGCCTGAATGACGGCAGCCCGTTCACCGTCATCCAGTGTTCTTGGTTCTTGCCCTTTTTCCTCAATCTTGATGGAGTTCACCGTCTGTAAAACCCGAAATTCGGACGCATACATATCGCATTGAGGACACAGACGATCGGTCGGTTCTAGACTGCAGCGACCGAGCGTTCCTGCATCCCAATAGATTCGTCGCTGACCAAACAGGGCTCCGCGGACACTCCAGATTCGGTCCGGAGTGGGTTCATCCAGTTTTCTGAGGAGGTCGTCCGTCAGGATTTTTGAAAGTTCGGATTTGAATCCGCGCTGTACTTTCCAGAGCTGATGAAATTCCTGTCGAATAAGCTCTCGATCGGCATGAAATTCAAACTGTCCCTCTCGATTACGAATCGCGCCGTGAAAGTACTTCTCGGATTTTCCCGGGACAGCTTGCCTTCGCTGGTCATAGACAGCGGCCATTAACTCGCCGAATGTGTTTGCGTTCCGGCGGACCATCTCCTGATGGGTCTCACTGATGGCTTGTTTGACTCGACCAGCTTCCTGGTCTTCTTCGTCTCCCCAATCCACTCCCCGGGCACCTCGACGTTGAGCCAGATGAAGTAAGACGCGGCCGAATTCGTAAGGTGCAAGAGGTTCCGATAACCCCAATCGTCTCAGATGCCAGGGAGTCGGCTTTCGCGGATCCTGATCGATCTGGCGGACCAAAACATCCCACCCTTCTGATTTGCAGGGCAGCAACTTGGCTTCGGTCAGCAGCTTTCGCAGTCGCAACTTGCGGCGAGCACGCCGGGCAATCGAACGCCGCTGGCTTCGCAAGTCCCTCCGCGCCTGTCCTGACGGGGCG
>DATMFC010000580.1:0-2542 GCA_035556335.1 Planctomicrobium sp.
GCTTTCGGGGGAATGTAGTAGCTTCCGCGACCGTATTCGTCCGGGTCTTCCGCGAACTCGACCGCCTGTTCCTCGGATTTTCCCGACTTGACGTACTCGTCGATGATCTCCTGACGACGTTCCAGGAAGACGTCGTTGAGACGCTTCAGGAAGAGCAGGCTCAGGATGTGGTTCTTGAAGTCAGCTGCGTCGGTTGTTCCACGCAGGATATCCGCCGCCCCCCACAGGAGTCGGTCGAGTTCTTCACGAGTGATAATTCTGGAGGCTGACATCAGTTGGCTTCTTTCATGTTGTTGACGACGACTTCATTGGCGATGCGGCGGCGATCCTCTGCTGCCTGGATTGCGGACTTGTAGGCTGAGTCTGCTGTTTCGAGCAGGTTCACCAACCGACGTTGAACATCCAGGTCGGGAACGGGGACCATGATCTTCCCCAGTCCGGACACGGTGATGTTCATTTGGTGGGTCCCGGACTGCGAGATGTTTTCCAGTTCGAGCATTCCTTCGGGAGACTCAAACCAGGCAGCCAGGAGCCGGGGCAGGATAGTGGTGGAGCGAACGCCTAGAAGAGTGGCGTTGATGAGCAGTCCGCCCGCTCGCTCAGGCACGATAGCTGACCTGAGACTTGTGCTACGGGAGGAAACAAGAAGGTCTCCCGACTGGACTCGATACTTCTCGACGTCACGCTCCGAGACATCGATTTCGGTCAGGTTGTCCAGGTCTAATCCAGTCCCGCTGAGATTTCGGACAGTCAGGACGTTCCCCGATCGTCCAGCTTCACGAGTTTCGGAAGCTTTGGTCGGCAGGCCGACATAGATCGAGGCGACTTCTCCCAACGGGAGGTGAACACTTGGCATCGGGCAGTCCTGGCAATCATTGCAACCGGACCCATTTCCGGCTGTCTGGCAACGATTGTACCAGGCGACCCGCCCTTGTCAATGGTATTTCATTGAGTTTGTGTGTTACGAATGAAACGTCTTGTTCTTAGTCGTAACTCGGTTGCGTGCACGTGGTACGTTCCGCCTGTTGTAATCCCAAGCCTCAAATCTCAGGATGACGCCATTGATGACGATGATGCCATCATACTCGTAAGCCAGTTTCCACAGGTCTTCCTCCCCTCTTTTGGCTCGCCTCCATCCGTTGCCGAACTGTCGGGACAGGAGCCGATACCACTCGCGTTGCTTCTTGCGGACAGCATTCAGGAAATCTGCTGAGCCAACTGAGGCATGGACGGTCCCAACGGGATTCACGTACCAGATTCCCGGTCGTCGTTCACTCTTGATGGTTTGTGCGACGTCGTAAGGGATTACGCCGGGGGTCTCGAAATTAGGTCGCCATCTTACTGTCTGAATCTGTGGCTTCGCCTGTTCCGGATTTGTCGTTACGTCGTCAATGGTGATCGTTTTCATGGGGCTGTTCTCGCTCAAGCTCATTGGGGGATTCGAGCACGGCGACCTCTCCTGAACGTGATGCGGAGCATCCTGGATCAGGAAAAGTCGACTGTGCAGGGAGATCGGGCATGTCATGCGACAGGTCCGCCTCGGTACAAGGCCGGGCTGTCCGCAGGAACCATGCCACGTACTCTTTCAGGGACATGTTCGAGAGACCAGCCATGTAGTGAGCATGAGCGTGAACTGCCTTCGGAATGGGGACATTGAGCCATTTGAATCCCTCGGGAAGTACGCTGCTCTTGGGGCGTGTCGTTCCGACTGCCCCTTTGACGGTCGGGTTGGTTACTCTCTGTTTCATGTCTCTGGTCTCTCTTCAGGATTCGAGTCTGTTAACTCTGGAGTCCCTACTACTTGTCTGTGTTGTAGATAGATGCCTGTAGTTTCTGTTCCTGTTGTTTCTATTTCCTGTCCTGATGTTCTTTCTCTTCCTGTTCCCACTGTTTCTGTTCTTTCTGGTCCTGTTTCTTCCTAATCTGTGTGTCTGGTTTTCCCTGGAGTCTGGAGTTTGTGTTTGGTCGGCTCTGGCTGATTGTGGCACTCATTGGCTTTATTTTGGGGATGACAGAGTCGGTGGTCATGCTTCGTTTTTGTGGTGGCTAGCTCACCGTTGACTTGGCGTCCGTGGGGTTCACCACGAAATCCGCTTCTGCTTTCTCCCTTACGGACATAACGAATGAGGTCTTCGTTGATTCGCCGGTTTCCTGTCGGCTCCGGCCATGAAAAAAGCCCGGTGGTCCGTTCGGAACACAGGGCCTTTTTTATCAATCCCAGTTCGAGGGTGTGTCAATCGTTGATCTCGAAATGATGACTCTCAACGAGCTTCCGGGTCAGTTGCTTGGGCCTTTTGATGGCTGCACGTGACAAGACTTGCAAAGCGTCTCCAGGGCTTTGGTTTGATCGTTCAGCAAGCCGGATAATCGTCAATGGTTCATCGATCTGAATCTCGAACTCGTGACAACGGTCCGTCAGCCAGAGCGAGAAGTCATCAACCGAAGCCCGTTCAGTTTGCAGGCGGACGAATCGCCTCTTAAACATCTTCTCCAGCTCGCCGGTCACTGCGGACGTTACACTCCACATGGTGTTGCCTCGCTC
>DATMFC010000581.1:0-15659 GCA_035556335.1 Planctomicrobium sp.
GGGCAATGAATTGTCCTGGCCGTTCGATATCATCGATCCATGACGACGCTTCGGCGGAGGACGGCACATGCGTTTGTGCCTTCACGCACTGCATGACACTGGCCAGACGATTCATCGACATCGATCGAGTGACCATGTCAATGTGCGATGTCAGATAGCAGCGAAGGTCTTCATCCTCGACGGGACGGTAATGTGTCCCGGTGTATTCGAAGAACGATTTTCGGTGATACGCGAGGGTCGATCGTTCCGGGTGATCGTATTTGATTTTCAGGAACGACTCAGCAATCTCCATCGGAGTCGGACCGTCTTCTCCTTCGACTGCAGATGACTGCTGCTCTTCCGGAAATGCCTCTTCAACCGGCTTCGACTCGTCGATCGCCTGCTGAATCTGATCTTTCGTGCCGCCAGCATTCAGGAAATCAACGATATCTCCTTTCTCTGGCAGTCCAGGCAGAATGGCGACACGAACGGATTTTGCTCCATGTTCAATCAGGGATTTTGCGACGTTATGAGCGTGACTTCGACCCGGCTCGTCATTGTCTGGCAGGATGACGACATCGCGACCGCGAAGAAACTCAGAGTGTTCTGACTTCCATTTCCCTTTGCCGTTTCCTGTTGCCGCTCCTCCAGCATTGCACGTTGCGACGAATCCAAGTTCATCCAGGCGGTCACAGTGTTTTTCACCTTCGACAATCAGGACAACACCTTCAGAAAAGACGATGTTCGGTAGGCGGTACGGGATGACACGGACGCCTTTAACTCCGTTTTTCCACCCGCCTTTGCCGTCAGGTGACTGTTGGCGGAACTCCTTACTCTTCTTCCCGTCTTTTCCAACGGTCCCGTCCTCGCGACGGACTGTTCTGAAAACTGGATCGCCAAGTTCGTCGCAATAAAGCCATGAAGCGACGTCCCGCATTACTGGAGCGGATTCCTTGGGATCGAATGCCCAGTTAGCCGTTACGCCAACCGCGTGACAAATTTGCGGAAACTTGCAGCCCGTAAAACACGTTGCGACAATCGACCGATCGCCGATTCGTGTGGAAAGCGACTGCTTTTCGTCGCCATGATGAGGGCAGCAAGCGACATACTGGCCGCCTCCGCGATGCTCAACGCCGCGAAGACGTGAAAGCCAGTAATCGAACTTTTCTGAGAGTGAGGCACTCGCCGGAGGCATTGCCATCGCAATCATGGCCGGACTCCTTCCGGTCGTTCCCAATGCCAATCCCCGACGACTTCAAGTTGATACTGAATCGGAATGTTCGGCGACTGAGGGTTGCAGTGCGGATGCCGCAGAAACTCCAGTCGGTCGCCAGTTCTTTCCGGCTCCTCGTGAACGTGGATCGCAAACTGACGGCGACGCCTGCCAGTACCCGATGGCACGCAGATCGGGCAGGGCACAATCAGCGTGAAGTCATCTCCGGCCGTGTACGCTGCGATGACTGGGATTCCATCGGTCACCCGGAGTAACTGCGGACGCGGATGCCACCAGCGACAATATTTCAATGTGTCGAAGCGTCGCCGCATGGAGTGCGACGAATGCAGTGGCGTTTGAATCGCCATCATTTCCTCCCCTCGAGCGAAAGGGGAATAGACTTCGCAATTCGGAGCGGGTAGAATCCGAGAACGATCGCCAAATCGGACTCAGATTCTACTCGGCCGCGACTCGGAACCATTCCCCGATCGCGGCTTATTTTATTGCTTCAATGTGGATGCACAGTTGGTGGAACGCTCTTCAATCCAGCGGTCTAATTCCTTCTGGAGATACCACACCTTATTGCCAGCTTTGTAGTACTTCGGCCCCCGTCCGGATGTGGCCCAAACGCACAGCGTTTCATACTTCACGCCAACATATTCCGCCGCGTCGCGACGATTCAGCTTTACAGGGAAAATTGCAATAGCGGCCATTTCATCTCCATCTCGTTATGGAATAGTGGTGATTCGAGATGGAGTTGTTATCTCAGGTCAGAAAGTCAGGAAAAGGGCAATACACCATGAAGTTTTTACTGTTCGGAAAGTGACTCTTCATGTTTGGATTAGTTTCGATTGAGTTTCGATTTTCTGGACACACCGCATCCGAATTTCAGCGACGTATTGAGGCATCTTTTGTTCAAGATCGCTCAAGAATAGCCTGACTCCAGCTTTATTGTTTTCTGGGTGGCCTTTCACTTGTCCTTTGTCCCTCCAAAGCCTCATGCCAGTTGTCGTAATACTTCGTTTTGTTTCCTCCTTGTAAGCCATGGTCCAGTCAGAAGGCTTCAAAGAAGGTGACCACCACTTCCAGTCCGGGTCAACAAAGAATTCGGACAATATGGGACCAGGGCGGAATTCACCACTCCAGTTCCATTCCTTAACCTTTGAATTTTCGTCAACAGATGGAGCCGCGTTCTCGGCGTTCGGAACGCAAATGAGGAATCGAAGAGAAACAAATTTTTCAATGGTTGGATAAGGTGGCAGCCCTTTACGGGTCAAATTGTGAATTAGTACATAATCCGAAATTATGTCCAATTGTCTCGCACTTCGAAATGTTTCAAAAAGCCCATAAGCAGCATCGATCTCAGTTTTAGTCAACAATCTTGCGTCATTCATCACTCACCCGCCTTTTCTTCTTCTGATTTCTCTTTCTTCGCTGCTGCACTCAACATCGCCGTCACGGCCGCATCGACAGATTCCCTGACAGGGTCCAGATTCAATCGGGCATAGATCGCGGTCGCCTGTGGTGACTTGTGCCCGAGCGATTTTCCGATGACGTATTGAGACGCTCCGGCCGCTGCTTGCCAACTTCCAAGGGTCCGCCGCAGGTCGTGCATTCTCAAGTCTTCGAGCCCCGCACGTTTTAAGATTCGCCACCATGCCCGGTGAGGGTAAACCATGTGTTCATGCTTCGCCCCGTGGTGACGGGCAGGGAACACATACCGGGATTTCGTGGCAGCCTTCCGACGTTCCAGAATCTCGACACATGGAGGAGCCAAAGCAATTCGGACCGACTCGCCATTCTTTGTGTCCGGTATGTTCCAGCATTTTGCTGCCAGGTCGATGTCCTTCCATTCCATCGACATCAGGTTCCAGCGTCTCGCCCCGGTGAAGACAGCCAGCCGGACATAGTCGCCGATGTCAGTGTTCTGATCAGCGTCCATCGCCGCAAACAGCTTCGGAATCTCATCCGGCTGCAGGAATCGCTCTCGCGACTTGATTTTGAACTTCCGAATCTTGCTGGCCGGGTTTGATCCGGTCCACACTTCGAGTTTGCTGGCCACATTGAAAACGTTGCACAGAAGTGAAATCGTTCGGTTCGCAGCAGTCCGGCCATGGTTCTCGCCGATCTGCTGCAGCAGGAGCTGAAAGTCTGCCCGTTTGATAGTGGATAGCTGCTTCGCATCCCAGCTTTTCAGGTATCGGTCGTGAAGTCCCTGTTCTTCCTTGTGCGACTTCACATGCGGCTTACTGTGCGTTTCCATGTACCAATCAAACAACTGGCCGAGAGTCCATTCCTTCCGCTTTTCAAGACGCTCTTGCTGGGGATTTTCTCCGCTGGCAATGCTGGCTGAATGCTTGGTCGCAATCTTGCGAACGGTCTCGACGGTCAGTTCCGGGAAAAGCCCCAAGCGATATCGAACAGGCTTTCCGTCAATTTTTCGATACAGATAGTAGGTCTTCCGGCCGGTTTCCGTGACGCAGAGACAGAGCCCCGAGACGGTGCCGGGGGAAGAGTCATAGACGTAATAACGCGACGATTCCGGCTTCAGTTTCGCCAGTCCGGCCATCGTAAACTTCAATCTCCGCGACATTCCGGCTCCTGCTTCTCGACGATACTTGCAGAGTGCTGTTGGCTGACGGTGCTACCTTTGTGCTACCCGCTCTGTACAGTACCATCAAATTCCATAAAGCATAGTGAACATCGTGAAACGCTGGAAACATGTATTCTGTATAGTCTTGTCAAACTCCATCTAGCCCGACTGTACACTATGTCAACAGTTTTTGGTACTGTTGGTTCAGGTTCAAATCCTGGCCGGGTAACTTTTCCATAAGCCTCTGCTGAGACACCTCTTGCCTCTACCGCTTCTTCCCAAAGCGTGCAGCAAAATCCAGAGTTTGAACCCCAAACTCAAAAAAACGGGGGTCAACTCACTCCACAAAGGAGGGTTGCACCATGGGTTTTCGAGTTCCCCAATACTGCCATCACAAGGCCAGCGGCGAGCTTACGTAAAAACACGAAGTGAACGTACGTATCTCGGCATCTATGGCACGCCCGACAGCCGAGAACAATATCAAAATCTCGTGGAAAAGCTGGAACGGATGTACGATTCAACCGGCCAGTATCAGACGACCGTGAAAAGGCTCTATGTAGAATTTCTGCTGTTCGCACAAGTCCACTATCGTGATCCGGATGGAAAGCAGACGCCGGAAGTCTCGAACTACCGGGCGCCGATCAAATATCCGACGATTAACAATACAGATAACGACAGGGAAATCATCACCGATGAAGACGAAACCAGCGAAGGAGACACCAAAACTGGGGCAGTCATGTTCCAGGCGTTCACAGGTTCCACGAAAGCGCTCGTCATTTCTCAGGCGATGATTGATGATGGTGCCTTCGATACTTCGATATGCCGTCGCTGGTCGGAGGACTGTTCGGAGAACGACTGGGACGCCTGATCAACCGGATAACCACCGTCGACAATGGTGCTGGCGAACCGTGGGGGATCGTCAATCGGACGACTGTCGGAAAGACCATGGCATCGGACACGGCCATCACAGCGGAAGGGATGATCGATCTGGCTTATTCGGTCGATGTCGCGTAGCGTGCTGACACGTTGCATGGTTGCTCTTGCAACGTTTGACTGACTAACAACTTATCCTTACATCGCATCATTGCAGGAACATGTCACAGATTAGCCTTAGCATTTGGGGTTCAGGTTTAAGTCCTGGCTGGAGCAACTTCTTCTTAAGCTTCTGCTGGTCAGCATAGCGTGATATGCTGACCAGCTTAATCTGACTCATGCCTGCGCGATATCCGTTATTAATATAAAAACGCTGATGCCCGCCTGGCAGGACGTTATACATCAATTGCCTGAATTCGCTATACATCTCTGGCGCCGAGTTCTTCCCAGCGTTCGTAGGACTTCAATAGTTCATCCCCGATCGCATCGAGGCGGTCGGTCAACTTTGAGATCTCGCTGCCGGGTTGTTTGAAGAACTCGGGGTCGGCCATCTTCTCGTGGATTGTGGCCTGTTCAGTTTCCAGCAACTCAATCTTCTTTGGCAGGTTCTCAAGTTCCTGCTTCTCTTTATAATTCAGTTTCGGGCCTATCGATTTTTTTTCGCTGGCGGTATTCGTTCCAGTTGCAGGTGTCGAGGAGGTTGCTTTGATTGCTGCCGCTTCGCTTTTTTGAGCGGCATCACGTTGGCGAACATAATCGTCATAGCCGCCGTCGTATTCACGAACCGTTCCATCCCCCTCGAGAACCAAGGTACTCGTGACCAGGTTATTCAGAAACTGCCGGTCGTGGCTGACGATTAAAACAGTACCGGGGTAGTTGTCGATCAGCTCTTCCAGCAGTTCCAGAGTCTCGGCGTCGAGATCGTTTGTCGGTTCGTCGAGAACCATGATGTTCGACGGGCGTTTGAAAATCTTCGCCAGTAACATCCGGTTTCGCTCTCCCCCAGACAACGATCGGGCAGGGCGTCTGGCTCGTTCAGGAGTAAACAGAAAGTCCTGAAGATAGCCATAAATGTGCTTGCGCTGGCCATTCACTTCGATTGACTCCTGACCTTCGCCGACGTTTTCGACGATGGTTTTGTCTTCCTCAATCTGCTCCCGGAGCTGATCAAAGTAAATGATTTTCAGGTTCGAGCCATGTCGGATTTTTCCGCCGGTGGGAGTGAGTTGCCCTAACAGAAGCTTCAGCAGGGTACTTTTTCCGGCCCCGTTGGGACCGATCACACCGATACGGTCTCCCCGGGTGATGACCGTCGAAAAGTCCTTAATAATTTCACGGTCTGAGTACGAAAATGAGATGTTCGTCGCTTCCGCAACCAGATGACCCGATCGCTCTGCGGCACTCGCCTGCATACGGACATTGCCGACAAGTTCGCGTCGCTGGCTGCGTTCTTCCCGCATCTTTTTGAGTGCGCGGACACGGCCTTCATTACGGGTCCGGCGGGCTTTGATTCCCTGACGAATCCAGACTTCTTCGGTCGCCAGCTTCTTGTCGAACAGAGCGTTCTGCTTCTCTTCGGCATCGAGAGCCAGTTGTTTCCGCTTGAGAAAGGTCTCGTAATCACAGGTCCAGTCGAAGAGTTTGCCCCGATCGATTTCCAGAATCCGTGTGGAGAGTGCCTGCAGAAAGGCGCGGTCGTGTGTCACGAAGATCAAGGTTCCGTTATAACCCTGCAAAAAGCCTTCCAGCCAGGTAATGGAATCGATGTCGAGATGGTTTGTCGGTTCGTCCAGCAGAAGAATATCAGGTTGCTGAATCAACGCCTGAGCCAGTAGAGCCCGACGTTTCATTCCTGATGAAAGAGTCGAAAACAGTTGCGTTCCATCCAACCCCATGCGATCGAGAATGCGTTCGACCGCCTGTTCCGCTTCCCAGTCATGAGAAGGATGACTTTCCCCATCCCAGCCGGTAGCGACCAGTTCGGCAATGGTTTCACGGCTGCCCGTGGGGACTTCCTGAACCAGTCGACCGATGCGAACACCGGCGGCCAGTTTGACCTCCCCTTCATCCGGAGGAACTTCACCGACCATGATTTTCATCAATGTCGACTTACCAGCCCCATTCCGTCCCAGCAGACCAATTCGTTCTCCCAGTTCAATTTCGAGATCCAACTGATCCAATAAAACTTCGCCGCTCCATGTAAAGGCCACGCGACGCAAACTCAACAACGACATTCAAAGCTCCGGCGAGGGAAGGGGAGAGGGGTCAGGATTCAGGGATCAGGATTCAGACGAAGTCCTGCTGACCCCTGAATCCTGATCCCTGCCCCCTGAATTTCTATCCGCAAATGCTATCGGCCAGCCTCCCGCGACGGAATGCAGGAGGCTGGCCGAAGTTGAAAGATGTCGTCAGTTCGCGTTTTCAGATCTGGAAGTCGTACCCGGGAGGAGGGCCGTTGATGGCGGCTCCTCGCCCGCGACTGCGTGTGAGAAGAACTCGTCGTCCCTGATCCCGGTATTCGACAGACGTCATGAACGATTTGATCAACGCCCCCCGAGGCCCGGACAGTTCCGATCCCAGCAGGACCGGTTCGTCAGGGGGAGTTGTTTCCGAGTGAGAATGCGGGGCCTCAATCTCGATCCAGACACTTTCCGGGGAGACGACAAAACGTAACCAGACCGTATCCCCCAGAGCGATTCGAAATTGCGTGAAGAGAGTTTCCAGCGCTTCCCGAGTCGACTGCTGAACGGCGAAACCATCGGTCACCGAGAACGGTTGAGCTTCCATGGACCCCATGACTTCGTCGACGGCGCGAGGAATGTCGGCACGACAACGCAACGCCACTTCCGACCAGCCCAGACGCGGTTGCGTCGAAACCTGAAATCGCGGAACGGTGCGAGTCGAAATAGGGGAGATCATGGTCATGCCTTTCCTGGGCAAACAAAACAAATCGGAAACTTCCGTTTAAGGACTTCGATTCTCTGGAGGGAACATGAATAAACGATAGTGGTTGGGTGAATTTTTCACTGCGAATGGAATTAAGACACGATTCACGCGATCAGGTTCACAGGTTCTGAACACGGAATTCTGACTCCGGTTGACGCGGGTCCAAAATCTTTTCCACTAACTGAAACGCTGAGGACGATTAAGAACCCCTAACAAAACTAACCCCCATCCGATCGCGGAAGGGAAATCTTCATGGTTTGAGAGGTTTTGTTCGCGGCTCTAAAAAAATGCCCCAATCAAACCCCTCCCCCCGGAACTCCGGGGAAAGCACCGGAGGGGAGAGGTTGATCAGTCTCGACAACCCTTATTGAAACATCACGCACTCAGTGCTTTACAGAGCCCGCTGGCTGGACTTCGCATTCGCTCTTCCCAGCCAGTAGGGTGCATGGAGCAACTCCTGACGGTGCCGGTGCATTCCGCACGAAAACGTTCTTGAATGGAAGTCGTTCCATCCTGCCGACTGGGAGTTGCGGAATGCATCTCCCAGTCATTCGTTTCGTGCTTCATGCACCCTACTTCACTGAGCCAGTGCTGTTTACCCTAGAAAGCTTCTCCAGCTGGAATTGCTGCGTCCGCTGCACCGCCACTTCGAGTGACGAGTGCTGCAATCAACGCGATGTTGGCATCTTCGTTGATGAAGCGAACCGATCCATCTCCGAACAGAGCGTTCAGTCCAGATGTATGAAATGAATACGGTTGGCTGCTCCCCTCGGCGTTGTAGATTGCAAAGCCGCCGTTCGCATAGGTCACACCTGCATGATTGTACCCATTCGTGCGATTGATATAAGCAGAAACTCCAGGAGAGGCCGATGATTGCCAAACCGAGAACGCCGTTGGACTTCCCTGTGGCAGGGACGTTCCGTCCTTGGTCGATCCTTCCAGAAGAATATCGGATGCGGGACGAACCCATCCTCCACCGTTGGTAAACCCATTAATGATATTGGTGCTGACAATTGTTCCTCGGCGATAAACATAAGGACGGCCTCCCGATTCCCAGACAGCAATCGTGTTGGACGTTCCGTCAGTAATATCTCCAAGAGTCAGCTTGGAATTTTTAGGAAGAAACCCATTCGTGATCGATCCCGTACCGGTGGTGCTGGTTGTCGTCGCACTGGGCTGGATCGGTAGTTTCAATGGTGCAAATGAATCTCCATCCTCGTTGACCAGGCTGGGATTGACTCCTAATGATGCGGCATAGTCGCCGACAGCGACAAGCGGTTCCCAAGCCGCGTCTCCCGATGTTCTGCTTTCCGGAACAAAATCCATCAGGAAGTTATGTTTTGGAGAGGAAGGACATTCGTATGTTTTAATTCGCGTTTGTGCGACTCTTCTGTTCTCATCAGCACTCCAGTTCAATTCTGGAGTATACTGATCCCAGAGAGTCTTTTGATCAATGAAGGGAAGAAGCAGGGTAAAGACACCGGCGCGAGTCTGATCCAGCCCGGTCGCCAAAGGACGCAAGGCACTGGGAAGTCTCCCTTTGGCATCATGGAAATTATGAATCGCGATCCCGATCTGCTTCAAGTTATTCTGGCACTGTGACCGCCGTGCTGCTTCACGAGCCGACTGTACGGCAGGCAATAAAATGGCGACCAGTACGGCGATGATGGCAATGACCACCAACAGCTCGATGAGCGTAAATCCAACGCGAGGAGGCGCCACGGAATTGGAAGAGAGTTGACGTCGTTTTAACATACAAATGCTCCAGAAAAGTCGAGGTTGTTCAAGATTGTTTTGTGGGTCATGGAATGAAGATTGGTGGACGGCTTCATTCCTGTAATCAACGGCTTAATGTCCGTGTGACATCAGCAAGAAATCGCATCAACAGCATTGGGGTGACATCTCTGAATCTCCTTAACTAAAGTCGAGCAACAATGGAAAAGACATTTGTCTATACAGTTTTGTTATTAACCCAATTTCTGGTTTTATTATAATTCATTTATCCCCCGTTTATCGCTTGAGTTCTAACTGCAATAAAGGCTGAGACTGCGGTGTCACCTCAGCAGAGAAGGGGGTCGTGGTCGGTTGCTGATATTCTTTCGGGAGAATGTTTCTCCCACGGTGGGGATTCTCCTTAGGGCCAAGAAGGGGGTGCCAGATCGCAGTGACTACATAGCGTCCGACAGGCACACCACCAACTCGATCACCAGTTTTCCAAAGAACGGTCCCGTCCTCCTGGACGATCCCGATAGCGTTCGAAGACTGACTAGAGTCAGCAGGGAGAGCATGCAATGCCAGTTGTGCCCCAACTGCCGGCTTGCCGTTGTAGGTCACTTCCAACGGGATGTTATGAAGCCGTTCAAGGAAGACTCCCTGTCGGGAAAGCACGGTGAAGACAATGAGTGCCAGCAGGGCAATGCCCGCTGCGATCCCTGCGAGAACAGCCGGTTTTGATTTCAGGGATTCGATCGAATCTGCTGTTCTGCTTGTTGTCGGGTCACCGAATCGGCTTCGAATAGAAAGCTGGTCACGAAGATTCTTCGGCCCGCAGATGCGTGCGACCGAGCTGGTGATCACGAGTCGGTTGTAGTTCGAATCGACATTCCCCTTCAGAAAAACTTCCCCTTTTTCAACGGCAACCTGCACCGTCATTCGCATCTGTTCCCCCAAATCGCCGAGTTGTTGGAGAACTCTCTTTCGAAGTTGTTCATCCAGACGACGCGAGTCGACAGCGGTCGGTCGATTCTTAACCCCGGTGTCGTTGAGGTCAGGGAGACGAACCGGAACCGACTTCTGCACTGGTGGGTTCGGCCTTCCAGTAAGTCCGGCGTCATCAGCCCAGCCCGGCAAATGTTTTGGTGTTGTCATCATTGTCAGCCCTCGATGCGGAAAAGTGGGGTGTCCAGGCCGTTCCCCTCGAAAAGGTGGGGTTACAAAAATGGGGGAACAAGGTGGCACGGGGGGAAACTTTGGTTGGTGAATCGACTCGTAATTCAGGCGTTCCAAGGATGATTACATGATTGAATTGTGGTTATTTATAAAAACACGACTTAGTTGGTAGTTTATTTTTCCCAAAACAACCGAAGACGACATACATGTTGCAAACAACTCCCTAGCGCTCAAACCGAGGAGACCAGTTCGACCTAGATTCCGTCACCGTAAGTAAAGGAGGGACTAAAGACTTCTTCCCGTCGAACAACGTCCCCGGCAAAAACAGTCGCCAAGGTGGCGTTATCCATCTTTTTAACGACGTAGTTTCTGATCTCCAGAAGAATTCGTCGAAAACGGCACACATGCTCCTGCGAACAAGGCTCATAGTGAGTCGTTGAAACACAGGAAATTGGGGATAGAATTCCGTCAAAATGACGAACAACTTCTCCCATCGTAATTCCCTCTGGAGGTTTGGCCAGAACGAATCCGCCATCCCGCCCGGGAATACTTCTTACCCAGCCTCGTTCCCGCAAATCAATCATGATCTGCTCCAGAAACCGCTTGGGAATATCATTACGCTGGGCCATCTCACGAATCGACAGGGGCCCACGACCATCATGACCCACCAAGTCGAACAAAGCACGCAACGCGTAATCTGATTTTCGCGAAAGCTTCATGGCCTCTCACTGCAATTAAACACGACACAATGAATGTATATTTCAATCGGCAATGGAAGTCAATAATGCTCTCTCATTTTTTCGGTTTTTCTGGAATTTTCAGAACAAGAATTCCAGAGAAATTTGTATTTCCTATCGGAAATACTGCTTTTGGGATGACCGATAGAGGTGATTCTGCCCCTAATCGGATAGAAAATCAATCCCAAAGAACGGTCCTGTCTCGATATATCTCCGTTCGTGGCAGGATGTCATACGTTATTTGACAAAGCGTTCTATTGAAGTCGGAAAGCCTCATCCGTAAAAGAGGCTGTTTCTTTGTTATGGAGCGACTTGTCCCTTCGGCCCGACTCACGAACGATCAGCCACATGAATGACGCCGCACTCACTGTTCTGATTCCCAGTCATGGACTTGAGGATTTTCCGACTGATCTGGCCGAGAAACCCGCGGCAAGTTTACTGAATGCGTTCTCAGTCATCTGGCATCCGGCGTTGCTGGCATCGCGCGGAACGGTTCCTACCTGGCGCCGCGCGGACGATCCTTCAGACGCCTTGCCTGGCAGCTTCTTCATTCTTCCAACAGGTTGTGATGATCTCATTCCCGGAGGGTGGGTCACTCAGGCCCGGCAGGCCGGAGCGGTTGTCATTACCGGAGAGCATGACCGGTCGGAAATGCTCCAACAGGCACTGTCGACTCTTTCAATGGAGGTGGAACCCGATCCGGAACTTGTTGCGGACTTTCTGGCATTGGGAACTGTCTTCCTCCAGCTGGAACTCCTTACCAGACGGATGCGGAATTATTCCAATTACGATGAGCATCGACTGAAACAGGAAGCCGTCGCCGCCGCTCGAGCAGCGATGAACAATGATCCCGAAGCAGCGCGAAAATACCTGTCCACCTGCTTTGAGATTTTTCTGGAATCACGCGAGCGATTCTATCCGGTCGAATGCACGTTGCTGGACTTGTGTCTGGCCTCCCCACAAACATGGCCGGAGAATCTTTCTTCATTGCTGGTGGAATCCTGCCCGACCAATCTCCTGATCGCCGCACAGGACTTGCAGGAAGTTTTGAGCACACGCCCCGAAGATCAGGAGATGTTGCGTCAGGCTGTTGCACAGAAGCAGGTCGAATTCCTGGGAGGAGACGATGTCGAACAGATCTCCTCGCTCCTTTCGCTGGACGACACCATCTGGCATCTCCAGCAGGGAAATGCCTTGTTGCGTGACCTGGTGGGGGAACCTGCGACCGTCTGGGCTCGGCGTCGTTTCGGCTTGAGTGCACAGATCCCCCAACTATTGCAGCGATCAGGGTACAGTGGAGCACTGCACACCTTGCTGGATGACGGTCTCTCCCCGGAAGACGAACAGTCACATCTGCTATGGGATGGATGCAGTGGCAATGCGATCGATGCCTACAGTCGGATTCCATTGCCGGGAGACAGTGCCCGCAGCATGCTGAAATACTCAGAACGGATGGCCGAATCAATGGACTACGACCATTCGGCGGCGATTGTCTTCGCACGCTGGCCGGTATCGCGAACTCCGTTTCTGGAGGATATTCGTCGGGCTCATCGCTATGCGTCGGTGCTAGGGAAGTTCGAACGGTTCTCCGACTACTTTGCACAGGTCAGTTCGCCAGGGCGTCGAGGAGAATTTCAACCTTCCACCTATTTCTCTCCCGCCTTAATTCATGCCGCTGCACGAGAAGAAACGAATCCTGTTTCGCGATATCTCAACTACTGGCGACGTGAACGTCGGTTTCTTCGTGCCGAATGGCTGACATCGGTGTCACAGCTGGTTTCACGATCAGCAACAGACACTCCAACAGACGCCGCAACGACATTCCCCTCATCTTCTCCTCTGGAGAAGCAGATTCGGTCTGCACATCCAGAATCGAGTGACGAAACACGACAACAGGCAGAGCAGGAGCTTGATCAGGCGTTCTCCGAAGCAAGTACAACGTTTCGAGATCTGGTCACATCAGGAGGAGTCTCAGGGGCCGGGGTACTTGTCATCAACACGCATTCGTTTCCGAGAAAGGTTCTCGTCGAATGGCCCGACAAAGGTTCCCCTCCACGCGATCCGAGTATTCTCGGCAGACAGACCGACGAACGGGGTACAAAGGTTCTGGTCGCACTTCCGCCATGCGGATTTGTGTGGCTCGCCAGTCAGGAATCGCCGCCGGAATCGACTTCTCCGGGCAAGCTTCCCATGGCCGAAGAACTGTTATTGCGGAACGATCAGTTCGAAGTCCGACTCAGCGACACAACGGGGGGAATCGCCCAGATTGGAACCTATCGCCGCAGTCCAAACAGATTGAGCCAGCAAATCGCCATCCGTTTCCCACATGAGAAAACAATTCATGTCGGTGAAGGAGAAGAGCGGGAGACATACACGACGTATTACACCGCAATGCAACTCCGGGAATCACGTATTCTGAGTGCTGGTCCCCTGGTAGGGGAGATTGGAACTCTCGGAGATCTGATTGACGAACAAACCGGACAGGTCCTCGGAACGTATCAGCAGTGGACCCGCGTTGTCTCCGGACGAAACGTCGTGGAAGTGGATCTCGAACTGTCGCTGGCTCACGAATTGAAGGGAGATCCCTGGACCAACTACGCCGGTTGCCGGTTCGCCTGGCGTCATGAACAAGTGGCCCTGTCTGGCTCTTATCAACAGGGAGCACACCGCGCCGCACGTGACCGCATCGAATCTCCGCAATTTATTGAAATCGCGGATGATGATTTTCGAACAACAATACTCACCCCCGGGCTTCCGTTTCATCGAAAAACCGGGGAGCGCATGCTCGATACATTACTCGTCACGGAAGGAGAATCGGAACGCCGTTTTCAGTTTGCCGTGGCAATTGATGCGGTCTATCCGATGCAGGCGCATCTCGATCAGTTCTCTCCTCCTGTGGTGATGACGACGTCAACACGTCCGGTCGAGGGGAAACGGGAAGGGTGGTTCTTTCATCTTTCCGCTGCGAACGTGCAGTTACAGAGAGTTCGTCCCGGCATCAAATCAAACACCGTTCAGGTACGGCTTCTGGAAACAGAAGGACGGGCTCGCAATTTGAAACTCCATTGCTTTCGAACCCCTGTCTCGGCCAGACAGATTGACTTTCGTGGAGAAATGATTCAGCAACTTCAGATCGACAACGCAGTGACTCTGGAAGTGTCACCATACGAAATCTGTGATATCGAACTACAATTTGAATAGAGCGAATGTTCTTTCATGCGAGTCCTTTTTCTCACTTCCGGCGAATTTATTCCCTCCAGCCGTTATCGAATTCATCCTTATCTTTCACATTTGCGTTCACAGGGAATTGAATGTGACGTTTCACATAGCATTCCTCCCAAATATCATCGATTTCCCTGGCTGGGCTGGCGTCTCAGTCACCTGATCAGAAAAGGAATTCGAACCGTTCAGTTCCGCCGTTCAAATCTGCGTCGCTATGATGTCGTCGTTCTGGAACGTGAAATTTTTGATGATCCGACATGGAACTATGAAGCATTACTTCGCTCCCGCATTCCCCGGTTGATTCTTGATATCGACGACGCCATTTTTCTGAGATATCCCGAGAAGTTCGCCCGTATTGCGGGGATGTCAGACCATATTCTCGCCGGCAACCGATTATTAGCGCAGGAATGCTTGAAGCATTCCCCTCATGTTACGGTCATTCCAACGGCTATCGATCTGAATGACTATCCCCCATTACCAGAGAGAACAGTTCAGGAAATCCCCGTGATCGGATGGATTGGCACGACAGCGAATCTTCCTTATCTCAATGTCGCGATCCCTGCATTGAAAAAGGTGTTTGAGACACATCGCTTTCTCTTCAGGGTCATCACAAGCGACGATCAGGACTTAAAAAAACTGGATTTCGGCAGCATTCCGGTCGAATTCCGTCGCTGGTCCGCACCGGCAGCAGTTCATGAAATCCAGCAATTTCACATCGGTATCATGCCGCTCCCTGACGAGCCCTGGGAACGCTATAAATGCGGTTTTAAATTATTACAGTATATGGCCTCCGGAGTGCCTGCCATCGCCAGCCCTGTCGGAGTGAACCGAGAGATCATCTCCCACGGTATCAATGGACTTCTCGCTGAAACCTCGGAAGACTGGTATGACTCTTTGAAATTGATTCTGACTAATCCTGATCGCGGCTCGTCACTAAGAGAAGCAGCACGCGACACCATAGAAGTCCGCTATTCAGTGGATTTGCAGTTCCCTTTGATTTTGAATGCCATCATGGGAGAAGAGAGAGTGGCGCCGCTATGAGAACGGGCAATAAATCCTAAAAGTTCTATCATCATCTTCGGCGAAGCATTCGGCGAAGATAACGATACGACTCTGCAACTCGCGTGCAGGCCCAATACGTTTTCGAATTTTTCATAGCATCGACACGGTCTGCAACTTCCTGCAAGTCAAACTGACAGGCGACGAG
>DATMFC010000582.1:0-6454 GCA_035556335.1 Planctomicrobium sp.
GAAAGCACAATTTCATAATAGTGTGTCCCTGCCGCGGAGGAATGGGGGGGATTGGAACGGATGAGAACCTGACCGTTGGCAGGGTCGAATTCCAGTGCCCCGATCTTTTCCAGAAGATAGGAGACCTTCTGACTGAGGTCGATCGCCCATTGTTTCAGGACGTCAAACGCAGAATTCTGCAGTTGCGGGACGAAAAGAGCCAGTTCTGAAAAGGCACAACTCATGGAGTCCAGTTGACTTAACTCCACTCGTAACGCCACTCCGGATGAGTCGCTGAGCTGCACTGTTGTCGGCATTGCAGACCGTACGGCATGCAGATTCTTCAACTCCAGTTCCAGCTGATCCCGAAGTGACATGAAAATGATCCCACTCTACTACAGTAGCAGATTGCCAACACCCAGAGATTTTGCCTGTTTCAAATGGACAAGCGTCCGGCAGGAGCCTCGCCCTCCCATGAGTTACTACAGTATCATATACATTGAAAGACCGTACGTAGAGACTTTTTCGAATCTCTGGAAGTCGGGACAGAAACCATGCGAATTGCGGTTGTGCAGATGGATGTTGCACTGGGGGAGATTGAGGCAAATCTCACCCGAATGTTGGAACGGGTGGAAGAATCCCGTCGGCACGGGGCGGATCTCACTATTTTTCCGGAATGTGCCCTCACCGGGTATTGTTTTGACGGCCTCGCCGAAACTCGCCCGTTCGCCCAGTCGATTCCCGGACCTGCGACAGAACGCTTTCGAGAACGTCTGAAACAACTGGGAGGAGCGGTTGTTTTCGGGATGATTGAAAAACACGGTGAAGGAATTTTCAACGCGGCGGTTCTGGTGACCGGAGAAGGTGTTCAGGCATCGTATCGTAAGATTCATCTGCCGTATCTGGGAATCGATCAGTTCGCCACCTATGGAGATCGCCCTTTCTCTGTTGCCGAATATGAAGGAGTTCGGCTGGGGTTGTGTATCTGTTACGACTCCGCGTTTCCGGAATCAATGCGATCTCTGATGTTGCAGGAGGCTGATGTTTTCGTGTTACCGACGAACTTCCCGTCCGGTGCCGACGTGATGACCGACTTCGTGCTTCGCACCAGGGCACTGGAAAACAAAGTCTATTTCGCTTGTAGCAATCGAATCGGCGACGAAAGAGGCTGGCGGTTCATCGGGCAAAGTCAGATCATCGATCCGAGCGGACAATGGATTGCAAAGGCCGCCGGAGAGGAAGAGACGATTCTCTATGCCGACATTGATGTCGAGCTGGCACGAAATAAACGGGTCGGTCGTTCTTCCATTGTGCAGGCACTCGACCGGGTCGCCGATCGCCGTCCGGAGTTTTATGACCTGCTGACCGTTCCCCACAATCACCCCCGGCCGGGACGGGATTAGGGAGCGAAAGGAAGAACGATTCCTCGTTCCCAAACTCCAGTTTGGGAACGCACTCACCCCGAAGCTCTGCTTCTCATTGAAAGAGTTCTGAGACGAGGAATTTAGAGACCACGAATCAATCGAATCGTACGAATGTTTTGATCGGCGTCTACCAAGAGATCATTCGTCAGATTCGTTTGATTCGTGGTTCCTGAATTCATGGGAATATTCTCTGTCCTCTATTCCCCGACCATCAACATGCATAGCCCAGCTTGCGATAGTGAATCACCTTGTTCCGCAACGTACGTGCGGTGACCCCCAGGGCTTCGGCCGCTTCGTTCTTGTTGCCGTCGAACTGTTCCAGCCGACGGAGAATCACTTCCCGTTCAATTTCTTCCAGTGACATCCGTTCAAAGTATTCCGGGAGTCCACTCACGGGGAGTTCTTCCGAGACAGGCAACTCATTCGGGAAATCGACGGTATCAATCATTTCTGAAGAAGCCAGCACGCAGCATCTGAGAACGACATTTCTCAACTCCCGGACATTCCCCGGCCAGTCGTATTCACAAAGTCGCTGCATCACCGAACGGGTGACTCCGCGTACCGGGCGTTCGAGTTCGGCTTGAGACTGCTGAACAAAATAGTTCACCAGCGCCGGGATATCTTCACGTCGTTCACGCAAAGCAGGGAGATATAACGGAAGAACATTCAGGCGGTGAAAGAGATCGGCCCGAAAGTTTCCTCGCGAGACTTCATATCTTAAATCCCGATTTGTCGCAGCGATGACTCGGGCACGGAATGTCAGTGTTTCATTTCCACCGACACGCTGGAATTCCCGTTCTTCAAGCACTCGCAAGAGCTTGGCCTGAATGATCAGCGGCAGTTCCCCAATTTCATCAAGGAACAGACTTCCCTGCCCGACTCCCTCGAAGTGGCCGCGACGCAGATGCTGGGCGCCGGTGAACGCGCCCGCTTCATGACCGAACAGTTCGCTTTCGATCAGGCTTTCGGAAAGTGCCGCACAGTTGACTCGGCCATACTCGGCCCCTTGTCGCGGACTGCTTTGATGAATGAATCGGGCGATGAGTTCCTTCCCGGTTCCACTTTCTCCGGTGAGAAGAACCGTGACTGAACTCCGCGCATAACGCCGCGCCAGGTCGAGAACCTGAAGCATTGACTGAGACTGAAAAATCACCGACATCAAAACCTCCCCCGCCCCCGCGGGAAGATGAAAAATGAGGGGTTAGGAGGTAGGAATTAGGAGTTAGGAAATACAGAATTCCTCTCCCCCTAATTCCTAACTCCTAATTCCTATCCCCTCACCCCGTACGCTCTTTGCATCTGCTGATGGCGAACAGCGGCGTCGACTTCGGGTCGGGCTCGCTGTCGCAGTTGTTCCATACGTTGTTCCATGGCGTTGATCTTTCCGATCAGCGATCCCAGCAAATGCTGATGCTGCTGGAAGATCTCTTTGAGTGGCAAACCGGCCTGAAGACCCGATTCGATCCACCGTTGTCGACGGGGGGCCAGTTCCCGTTCGATCTCTTCCGTCTGCCGCATTAACGGCTCCAGCTTCAACAGACAGGCGGATATCTCCTCTGCACTCGGCTGGGGATGTGGCACACTGGAATCGATCAAGGCCAGCGCACGACGATAGGGACCTTCGGCCCGTTGCAACAGACTGGTCAGTTCCGCTTCCAGTTTATTTCTGTCCAAGGCGATCAAGTTCACCCTCCCATGCTTTCAATGTGCCGCTCAGCGTTTGCACGTCGTCGCGCACAGTTTTCTTGGCGTCCAGATTGTCGAGCCACCACTTCGAGACATCTTTCATCCAGTCTGCCTCGGGTGCGGCAGCCACCCGTCGGTAGTGCAGACGTGCCTCATCGGTTCGCCCGGCACGACGGTGACAGCAGGCCTGCATATAGGTGACCCAGAGTTGATCTTCTCGCGACAGCTGCTGAAGATTGGTCTGCTTGAGGACATTCAGGCAGGCCTCGGCGTCTCCAGCTCCAAACAGACTGTTCGCCAGGGAGAACCGATCGATCGGTCCGGCCAGAACCTGCTGTTCCATCGGCATCTGGTCGGATATCGTTCCTGATGACATTCCTTCATCAGGCACAATGAAAATTCCCGTCTGCCGCTGCTCATCGGACATTTGTCGAGGAATCGGAGAGACCGACAGGTCAGGTAGCAGTGTCGGTTTTTGCAGTGTTGGTTTTCCCTGTGTCGGATGATCTGATGTCTTGTCCCTCGCGGAATCAGTCATCTCTCTCAACGGATCAGCAGGCAGGCCATTGCCGTTGGGAGTTTTCTGTGAAGGAATGTTTTTCTGTTCTGTTCCCGCTGGCGCTGGCTTTGGACCAGAACGAGCCGGCTTTTCCAGCAACTCGGAGAGTTCCTCGATCTTTGATTTGAGTTCGCTGAAACGCCGGTTCTTTAATTGTTGAAGATCTTCACCGATCCCAGGGCTTTCGGCGGTCAACGATTGAGTCGCCATTTCGCCGAATGTCGTGGCATCGAGCAACGGGACCGCTTGCGGAATCGGATCGGCATGCACACTGCCAGTTGCCAGCAATGCGCCTGCGACAGCGGTAACGACACACCCTCTCCAGCCAACGTGATGAAGGAATGGGAATCGGATCATCTTCGAATTCCCCTTTCTGGACTGGTGTGGTCTAACGCCGCGCTCGGCCCTGGTCCCGGTTCCGGAGGGATTTCCTTGGGAACGATGCCTGTGAAACATTGCACCGACTCTTCATATCGACCTTGAGCCTGAAGAACCTGTCCTAAAAGCTGCAATGCCTTGCGACGCTGGGATTCATGCGTCTTTTCCTTACGGAGAACTTCACGGCACAGCCGGTGGGAGTCGTCGAATCGTCTTTGAAGAAGTGTCGCTTCGGCTTCCACCAGAAGGGAATCAATCTGGAATGCTTCCGGAACCTGTTGCGAGGCCACCGCCCATTTCCGGGAGGGGAGTCGCGACAGTTGTTCAGGGGCATCTTCCAGTAACAGAACACGCATCCGGTTCTGTAACGGGAATGGGTACGACGACTCGATACACCTGCAAAACAATTGAACGGCAGCCTGTGTCAGCCCGGTGTCCCGACAGGCGCATCCCATCAGCCAGAACCAGTGTTTTCCGAAGCATTCGTCTGGTTTCAGATGAGTCATCGTCGACAGTAATGTGGTCCCGGTGCGGAACCGTTCATGTTCGTCTGCGGCGGAGCGATAATGAATCAGACAGGAGAGAAAGGCGCCCTGATCACGAAGGCCGGGCTGTTCCAGCGGGATCAGGTGTTCCAGCAGTACACTGTTCGCACGTTGAAAGTGATTCAGCGTCAGATAGACAGAGGAAAGCTGTAAGGCCGCAATTCCTTCATGAGGAGTCCCTGTCGAAAGAGACAAGGCTCGGGTGAATGGCCCGACTGCCGCGCGAGGATCATCGTTCTCCATGCTGATCCGACCGAGATAAAGGTAACTCGCTGGTTCGAGCGATTCTCCATTCACCATGTCGGCAGCACGCAGAAATGCAATGGCCGCATCAGCAGGGCGTCCTTCCTGAATCAGCAACTTTCCAAGATTGAACCACGCTAACGGGACGTAGTCCGATCGTGGATACTTCGAGATCGTCTGCTCCAGCGCCTGAATTCCGGCGACGCGAGATTCGGCCAGAACTCCGATTCTTGCCAATTCGAGAAAAGAAGCGGAGGCATCGGGATGTTCCGGAGATTGAGCACACGCGAAACGTAACAGACGCAGCGCGACCTGCTGACGATGCGTCGTCAACAGGTCCACTTTCACTGCATTCGCCGGACGGATGGAAATGGAGGTCTCCTGCAATTCCCAAACCAGTTCCAGTGGATCCAGAACGCAATCCAGCACCAGCGAGAGCGGAATTTCCTGGCAATCCGGCTCGAGCGTATGTGATGTCAGGATGGAGGTCGTTTCTTGAGTGAGTCTGGCGGTGAAACCAGTTCCCCGAAGAGTCCGATCCAGAACGTCCAGTGCAGAAGAACGTTCATACTGCAGCGACACAATGGTTTCGTCCGGCACCATACGTGGTTGCCGGACGACGATCAATTCCTGTCGAATCGGAACATGAGGCCCTTTCTTCCGCTCCTGTTGCTTCATCACCGATTCGAGAATATAAGCGGGGCGGACGATCAGGTCGGGAGGGATGAGAATGTCGTCCCGATAGAGCTGTGGCGAATTTTTAATCTGTTGATCGACCGGTTGGGCGCGGCGCGCAATCAATCCGGCCAGTTGATGCAGCATCAACGCCCGATCTTCTGCGGCGACTTCTTCAATCAGATTCCGAAACAGAGCAGACGTCGCCAGTTCACTCTGCCCTCCTGCCTCCCAGAGCCGAGCCTGTCCCTGTACTGCGGCACGACGAATCGACGGTTCCGGAGTCAACTCAAGAATCTCGCGATAGCCCGCCTGGGCCGCTTTCCGGTTTCCGAGCGATTCTTCACACAACGCGAGCTTCAACAGCAGAAGAACGTCAATCGCTCCGGTCGAGTCGGCCAGCATCGGCAGATACCGGTCACGAGCGTACCGGTAGTTCCCGGACTGAAACATCAGGTCGGCTTGTGCAAGCGCTTCTTCAGGAGTTTCTTCCTTCATTCCGGTGGAGAACAAAGCGGCGGGGAGTTGCTTCGAGGGATCTTCTGTTGATGGCTTTTCGGTCTCCGCCATTGCGGACCCTGTTGGTGAAGACTCCGGATGATCAATTTCCGGGGCGTCGGCAGAGGGGTGCCTAGCTGTGGGATGCTTGGCTGTGGGATGTTCGACAGTGGGACGTTCACCAGAGCGTTGCAGTCGGTTTCTCACCTGATCTGCGTTAACAACCGTGTCGCTTTGACTCTCTGTCTTTGAGTCCGAATTCTTCAACTGTGAGATTTGATCCGAGTCGTCACCGGGAGCGATTCCATGATTGTCGTCTGATGATTCAGTTGGTTCAGAAGGGGTGTCATCGGTATGCGAGACTGTCGGCGTCGGCGGAAGCAGAAACTTCTGAAGAAACAGCCCTGCCGCCAGCCCCAGTCCAAGAAATCCCACTCCCACCAGGACGAACAGACCCACCCGCTTCG
>DATMFC010000583.1:0-5299 GCA_035556335.1 Planctomicrobium sp.
CGCCGCCGCGGGTTCCATGATCGACATCAACAACATCATGATGTGTAAGTAGAAAAGAACCAATAGAAGAGAAAATACTAAAAATTAAATACTAAGAACCAAAAATCGATATCAGAGCCGATTGAATTCGCCGCGTCATTCTTTATGTCTTTGTTTGGTTCTTAGAATTTGGTTCATAGGGTTTCGTTTTTCTTCTTACATTCTTGGGCAACGCGATGTCATCCGCCATTGAACAGGTTCAAAGCTTTCTCCGGGAGAACGAAGAAAACGCACTGAAAGAGCTTCAGGAATTGCTTCGTATTCCCAGTGTCAGTGCGGATTCCCGTCATCGAGACGACATGACCCGGGCGGCCCGGTTCATTCATGATCAACTGGCCGCTGCTGGGATTGATGCCGAAATTGTTCCCACCGCCGGGTATCCGATTGTTTTTGGACAATGGACAAAACGGCCCGGCGCTCCGACGGTTCTGGTCTATGGTCATTATGATGTTCAACCTCCCGATCCGCTTGATCAATGGGTGACTCCCCCATTTTCTGCCGATATCCGCGATGGCCGAATCTATGCCCGCGGTGCAACGGACGATAAAGGGCAGATGTTCACGCATATCAAGTCGGCGGCTGCCTGGCTCAAGACGGTCGGTGAGCTTCCGGTGAATGTGAAGTTCCTCATCGAAGGGGAAGAAGAGGTCGGCAGCAACAATCTCGACAAGTTCATTGAATCGAATCGAGAGAAATGTGCGTGCGACGTCGCGGTGATCAGCGACACCTCGCAATACGCCCCCGGCTATCCGGCAATCACTTATGGATTGCGGGGAATCATGGCCTGTGAAGTGACTTTGCATGGTCCGAAACAGGATCTGCACAGCGGCGTTTTCGGGGGATCCGTCGCCAATCCGATCAATGCTCTTGCGAGACTGATCGCTCAACTTCAGGATCATAACGGGCGAATTCTGATTCCTGGGTTCTATGATGACGTCATTGAACTGACCGACGAAGAACGAAAAGAATTCGCCTCGCTTCCGTTTGATGAAACGGCCTATCTCGATGGACTCGGTGTTTCCGCTCCGTTCGGTGAACCGGGATTCACGACACTGGAACGCCGCTGGGGACGCCCGACGTGTGACGTCAACGGCATTATCGGCGGATATACCGGAGAGGGCCCCAAGACCATCGTTCCGGCCAAAGCGAGTGCGAAAATTACCTGTCGCCTCGTTCCGAATCAGTCGGCGGAAGTTTTGACGGCCCGACTTGAAGAATACCTCCGGGAACAGACTCCCCCCGGTTTGCGACTGGAGTTCCATCAATGGCACGGCTGCCCGGCAGTGTTGTGTGATTTGAACAGTCCCTACATGCAGGCGGCGCGGGATGCGGTGGCTCGCGGGTTCGAGCAAACACCGGTCATGATTCGGGAAGGGGGCTCGATCCCGGTTGTGGCAACATTCAAACAGCTTCTCGGAGTCGATACACTGCTGCTCGGCTGGGGGCAGAACACCGATAACCTGCACAGCCCCAATGAACATTTCAGTGTCGACGCATTCCATCGGGGAACGAGGGCAAGTGCGTGGCTCTGGAATGAGTTGACATGAAGAAATACTAAAATCTAAATACTAAGAACCAAATGGGAAAAAATACGAAACACTAAATTCTAAGGACCAAAACGATTAAAAAGCGAACGATTGAGTGAGCTTAATGATCATTGATGCATTTTTTGGTTCTTAGTATTTAGATTTTAGTATTTCCTATAGATTGACTTCACGATAATGCTGGATTTGCAATTCATCTGTGACAATGTGGAACTGGTTGAAAAAAACTGCGCCGCGCGTGGAGTTCCCGTCAACCTGTCGGAACTGCTGCGTTTGCGGGAGAGTCGCGCGGCGTTGATCGTTGAGGGAGACGCGATCCGTCACCAGCAGAAAGAAACCGCAGCGAAGATCCCCAAGGCGAGTGTCGACGAACGGCCTGCTTTTGTGGAACAGGGAAAAGCACTCAAAGCGACGCTCGCTGCGAACGAAGCCGCTTTGCGGGAAGTGGAAGCGGGACTTCGTGCGGAACAGGTTCGAATTCCGAATCTGACTCATCCCGACGCTCCGACCGGCGGTGAAGCGGAATCGATTGCTGTCGCGGAATGGGGACGCAAGCCGAAGTTTGACTTCAAGCCGCTCGACCATGTGGAACTCGCCCAGAAACTGGACTTGATTGACTTCGAAGCGGGAGCCAAAGTCGCCGGGGCGGGGTTCTACTTCCTCAAGAATGAAGCGGTTCTGCTGGAATTGGCTCTCGTGCAGTATGCGGTTGAAAAAGTCCGTGCTGCCGGGTTCATGATTTACACCACACCCGATCTGGCACGTGACGAGATCCTGGAAGGGATCGGGTTTGCTCCTCGTGGAAATGAAACGCAAATCTATTCTGTGCAGAATACCGATCTTTCGCTCGTTGCCACGGCAGAGATTACACTCGGCGGTTCCCTGCGGGATCAGATTCTTAACGACGCCGACCTGCCGGTCAAAGTGGCCGGAATTTCACATTGCTTCCGAACCGAAGCGGGAGGACACGGTAAAGCGGTACGTGGAATCTACCGCGTTCATCAATTCACCAAAGTCGAGATGTTTGCCTTCACCGCGGGTGATGTGGCCGTGTCTGATGCGATTCATGCCGAGATTGTGCAGATTGAAGAAGAGATCTTTCAGGGACTCGGCATTCCTTATCGTAAGTTGAACATTGCCTCCGGCGACCTGGGAGGTCCGGCGTATCGAAAGTTTGATCTGGAAGCCTGGATGCCGGGGCGGGGGGATGAAGGGGAGTACGGGGAAGTCACCTCTGCCTCAAACTGTACCGATTATCAGGCCCGACGACTGGGGATTCGCAGTAAGTCTCCTGACCGAAAAGGAACCCGGTTTGTTCATACGCTCAATGGAACCGCCGTGGCCTGCACCCGGGCGATTATCGCCATTCTGGAAAACTATCAGCAGGCTGATGGAAGTGTTGTTGTTCCGGAAGTGCTGCGAAAATGGGTCGGCACTGATCGGATTTCTCCGAAGAAGTGAGATCGCTACAACGGCGACTGATGTGTCGTCTGTTGAATTATGAATGAATCATGACGAAGTCAATAATTTCTGATTTCCTTTTCTGCGCTGCTCGCAGGAGTGTTGGAAATGAATCCCGCCCGGCATATCATGCCGAAGGCTCAGTTTTCCGTCACAAACAGAGAATCGTGTTCAATCGCATTCCGTCCTGTGCCGATTTGCTGCACGATTTGCTGCGATTTGCATGAGAGTGCTTGTTTTGAAGGACGTGAATGTTCGGGCACTTGGACTTCACCATTTGCTGGCGGAACACTGAAGACGAGAAACGAAACTGATTGAACCGGGCCGGTGGTGATTTATTCGGAGGCTTCCATTGGAGTGCTCCAGGCCACCCCACGACTCCTTCCATCCTCCAACCCCGCAGAAACCACCTATGCTACTGCTGATCATCCGCTGCCTGTACATCCTCATCTGTGTCGGAGCTCTGGCGACGTTCATGTTTTCCAGTGACGCCGCCCCTCCCTCGATGCAGGAATATCCCGTTATCAGCTTCTGTCTGATGACACTTCTGACGATGTGCGTTTTGCTGGTCGATGTGTTGATCCCGCAAAAACGGGTCGACATTGTTTCCGCTGTCTACTTTGGTTTGCTGATCGGTGTTCTTCTCGCCTACCTGTTCAATCTCGCCATGCGACCGCTGTTCAGTATGCAGGATCTGTTTCAGAATGAAGGAAACGGATATTACGCCGCCTTCTCATTGCTGACGCTGCTGGTTCTTCCGTACCTGTGCATCACGTTTCTTTTACAGACCAAAGACCAGTTTCGACTGGTGATTCCTTATGTCGAGTTCTCCCGTGAGTTGAAGGGGGGACGCCCGTTGATTCTGGATTCCAGCGCTCTGATCGATGGCCGGATTGCAGACATGATTACCACGCATATCGTGGATTCCGAGTTCGTTGTCCCGCAATTCATATTACAGGAAGTGCAGGACATTGCTGACAGTCACGACAAGCTGCGCCGCGGTCGTGGACGCCGTGGTCTGGATGTTCTCAAGAAACTGCAGCAGGATCCCAAAGTCGAAATCCGGGTTCATGAGACCACACTCGCCGCAGACAAAACTGTTGATCAGCGACTGGTGGAATTGTCTCGCGAACTGAACGGACGACTGGTGACCAACGACGTCAATCTGAACAAACTTGCCAGTGTGCAGGGAGTTGACGTGGTGAACCTGAATGAAGTCGCCAATGCTCTGAAACCTCGATTCATTCCTGGTGAACATGTGCGGATTCGCATCATCAAGGAAGGGGAAGGGCTGGGGCAGGGAGTGGGCTATCTGGACGACGGCACCATGGTCGTGGTCGAGCAGGGAGCCCGGGAAGTGGGGCGCGATGTCGACACCGTGGTGACCAGTGTTCTTCAGAACAGCGCCGGAAGAATGATCTTCTCAAAACTGGCCGAGACTCAGTCCGTCTAGCCTGGATGATTCATACCTCTGGTAGGGTGCATGTAGTAACTCCTTAAGTGACGGTGCATTGCGCACGAAGATTTGTCCTGATGGAAACCACACACTGTTTTTGAGGCGGAGTTGCGGAATGCACCTTTTTCCCTGATTTCTTCGTGCTTCATACACCCTACGAATGATTCGGGCTAGGAGTCGGGTGATTCACCACGGAAAAGACGGAAATTACGGAACAAGAATTTATAGAGCCGCGAACAAAATCTCTCGAATAGTGAAAATTCCCTTTCCGCGAGCGGATCGCGAACGGTTCTGTCAGGGGTTCCAGGAAAACGGGTTGTGAAAAAATTCGGTGGTTCACTGAAACGACAGTCTGTTTTCAGCACATCCCCTCTCGTCTCTTCATTTCTGTATTTTCCGTCCGTTCCGTGGTTCCAATGTGATCCCATTGCGGCGTTGCCGTCTTGCGCTCTTCAGGGATATGATGCTGGCCTTCCTTGAGAAGCCGACACTTGGCCTGGAGTTCGAACTTCGGGTGATTCCATTGGTTTGTGACTGAAATCGAGCGATGAAAACCGACGAACTTCGCGAAAAATACCTCGAGTTTTTTGAATCCAAAGGGTGTATCCGCCGTCCCAGTGATGTACTGGTGCCTCATGGGGATAAATCGGTTCTATTCACTCCAGCAGGGATGAACCAGTTTAAGAACCAGTTTCTCGGGATCGGTCCCCTCGATTTCACCAAGGCGACCACTTGCCAGAAATGCATTCGGACCGGGGATATCGGGAACGTCGGCGTCACGGCGTATCACCATACTTTC
>DATMFC010000584.1:0-1509 GCA_035556335.1 Planctomicrobium sp.
ACTGAAGAACCGGTGCTGACTCCGGCTGAGTCAACACCGCCAGAGTCAGCACCATCAGCCGAGCCCACAACAGAAGCAACGACAGAACCCATGCCGGCTGCAGAGAGCCCGATGCCCCCAGCGCCGTCCGAGTCTTCAGGACCCGCTGCGGCGCCAGAGTAAAAAGAGGATTGTCAATTTTCGCGGTCAGCATTCCGCACGCGAAGATGCAGGCTGTTGCAGTCGGTAAACAAAAATAGAATTCAGCCCCACCGCCTCGAGTTTTTCGAGTTTCAACTAAAGGCCGCTGTCATGGCGAAAAAGAATATCAAGGAACTGGCTCTCAACCACGTTGAGAAAGTGGTCTTCGGAATTCTGGCGCTGGTCGCTCTACTGGCCGTCGCAGGGTCGCAGTGGAGCCCCTACTCAGGCACCCCGGGGGAAATCACGCAGAAAGTGACCCAGGGCATGCAAACCTGGAAAGCAAATACCTGGCCGGAAGATGAGCAGCAAACCTATGTGATCACCCAGGAAGCGGCTCCCGCGAACATCGTCTATGAACGGATCTATAAAGAGTTGAGTCCGGCATCGATTGAAATGTCCGGAAGAATGTCGGTCAACCTGCTTGGGGGTGACGAACCTGTTCGCGAACCGGAACTGGTCGCCGTACAGAATCCGATCGTCAGTGGCGGTCGGGTTCTTCTGGAGATCCTGACGGAAGGTCCTGCGGAAACAACGCCTCAGAAACAGACCATGGAACCGGCTCTTGCCGCGGACGATAACATTCCCGATGAGTTCCGCAAAAGCCGGACCGCAGCAGGCGCCGGAGGGCGCGGAGATGAAGGAATGCTGGAATATTCTGTTTCGATGGAGCCCACCATGAGTGGCATGGAAGGGATGGAAACAGGGGGGCCGACAATGAATCTGAACGGACAGGGATATCACTTCGTCTCTGTTCGCGGTGTGTTTCCGCTTCGGGATCAGATCCTGAAATTCGCGGACGCCATTCACCGAAACTATCATCAGACCGCATCCATCTTTGACATTATCGACTTCGAACTGGAACGACAGGTTGCTCAACCCGTGACTCAACCCGGGCAGGATCCCTGGACCGGTCCCTGGGAACCGATTGATCTTCAGGCGGCATTCGACATCCTCGAAAAAGCTGCCGGATTCGATGCCGAAGTCGTCAACAGCACGATCACCAATGCCGTGATCACGATGCCACTTCCGACACGCATTTCAGGAGAATGGCGCAATCAGGCGACTCATCCTCAGATTGAAAAATTCACCCTGACGGATGCTCAGATTGCTCTTGAGACGGAAATGCAACGGAAACTGCTTCAGGAAGCCGCTCTGCAAAAGAAGCAGATGGATTCTGCAGTCACCCGTCGTGGAGGATTTGCCGGCAACGTCATTGATTCCCGTCAATTGGAGGCAGACATGCTGGGGGTGGGGATGTACTCCAACTCCCCCGGCTTCGATATGGGAATGGGGGGAGGAGGCTTCTCTGGCGGCGGTCCTGCCATG
>DATMFC010000585.1:0-9007 GCA_035556335.1 Planctomicrobium sp.
CGTCTGCCTGGAGGGAATTGGATTGCTTGTCGGAATCTCCAATGAGAAGGGCAACAGGTTTGTTGTCGAGAGTTCTCACCTGTTGCTTCTGGAGCAGAACCTGCATCTGGTTCATCGCCTGATGCACGTCAACGACAGTGAAGACAACAACGATGGGTGTCTCCCCGGTGGATTCCACCATTCGGGCGGGAACCTGAATCGAATTTCCGACAGCGGGCGCACGTTGTAAAGACTCGATCTTCCGGCGGATTTCCTCGTTGGTCATGGTGACGACGGGGACGGGAAGTTCGGCTACGGTTTGCTGTTCCTGCTCTCCCAGGCCCAGTGAAGAAACTGTTCCAGAGGCTGCAATTGACGGTGTCGGTGCGGTGGGTGGTGTGATTGGACTTGAAGCCGGCGCCACCATCAATGTGGCGGAGGCCATCTCGGCGCTGGCCATCCCCGTGTCTTTATTCGCGGCCAGTGCAGGGGATTCCTGAAGGTTCCACTCCGGACTCTCTTTTGACTGGATGTTGGCCTCTTTCTCGTGGAGAGAGACCGCTAACGGGTGCCATTCACGCGGGGTGATCAACAGACTGCTGAGCAGACAGAGAAGCAGACCTGCGGAGATCACGCCGGTCCACCAGCGACGCCGGAGGAGAGAGAACCCTTTCGTCGATGATTTCGCCGCTCCAGAAGTCGTTGTTGTAATCGGGGGGAGCCGATGAATGGTCTCCATCACCGATTGATGCAGTTCTGCAGGAGCGTTTGAACGGGGAAGTTGCCGCAGGGTTTGAGAGAGTTCCCGCAGTTCCTGAAGTTGCTCGCGCAGGCTGGAATCAGTGGAGAGACGCTGCTCCAGAGAAGCGGTCTCCGAGGGGGAGAGTTCTCCGTCGAGATAGGCAGATAACAGTTCGTCCGGGGTGGGGTTTAACATGGTGACATCATTCCTGCTCGCGCTCGACAGCGCGAGCGAGTCGTTCACGGAGCAGCTGTCTTGCTCGGTGAATGCGGCTGCGAACCGTGCCGACAGGGCAGTTCAGCATGGTCGCAATTTCTTCATAGCGAAATCCTTCGATCTCTTTCAGGACCAAAGCGTCTTTATATTCCGGAGCCAGTTGACTGAGGGCCTCCTGAACTTGCCGGATGGTTTCAGTGGATTGCAGGGAATCGGCAGGGTCGCTGGATGTTCGATGATCCTGAGGTTGAATATCGAAGGCTTCGCGGCCGGTCTGGTGGTGGGCCTGATGGTGACTGGAATGGTTTCCATTCAGTGACACCGTTTTGATTCTCTGTTTACGACGGTTGTTGATTGCCGAGTTGTAGGCAATCCGGAACAGCCATGCATAAAAGGAGGAGTCGTGACGAAACGTATCGAGTTTCTGGTACGCCAGAAGGAAGGCATCCTGCGCCACGTCGCGCGCATCGTGGAACGACCCCAGCATGTGAACCAGAGAACCGTACAGCCTGTCCTGATACCGGAGCATCAGTTCGCCGAACGCCTCCTTGTTCCCAGCCAGTGTCGATTCAATCAGTCGGAAATCGTCTGATGTCACGATCACAATGTCTCGAGCGTTTCTGCTTGTCTGGTGATTCCGTTATTCACCAGCTCGACCGTTACAATGTAAGTCTGTCAGATGTGAGACGCGAATCGACTTCGGGAAAGTTCCCACGTTTTCGGCAAAATTCCAGTTTGATCTCCGGTGTGGTCACAGCTCACTCATTGGCCATTCTGATACGAGACCAATTGCAAAACACGAAGGATCAGCGAGAAACAAGGATCGCACAAAAGTTACAATTCATTTGCTGGCAATAAGATATCATGTTTTTGAATTGAAAGCCCGGCATCTGTCCAGAGCACTTTCGAAGCCCCTCGTGAACAGATAGAATATTGGGTTCACGTTTTGAGGATTCTGAATCAGGGTGGTTGGAGACCACCGCGAAATGGAGCAAGTCATGGCCCGCAAGGGAGAACAGTTCGCCGGATTGACCGTTGCCCTCATCACTCCGTTCAAAAATGGGGAGGTCGATGAAGCGGCACTGCGCCGACTGGTTGACTGGCATGTCGAACAGGGGACGCACTGCGTCTGTCCGTGTGGAACGACCGGAGAAAGCCCGACACTCAGTCATGATGAACATGATCGGGTCGTCGCCATTGTCGCCGAACAGGTCGCAGGCCGGATTCGGGTGATGGCTGGAACCGGATCCAACTCGACCGCTGAGGCCATTCGTCTGACGAAACGGGCGAAAGAGGCGGGAATCGACGGAGCCCTGATGGTCACTCCGTACTACAACAAGCCGATGCAGGAGGGCTATTACCTGCATTTCAAAGCGGTGGCGGAAGCAGTTGACCTGCCGATCATCCTCTACAAC
Source organism: Planctomicrobium sp. (assembly GCA_035556335.1). Taxonomy (GTDB): domain Bacteria; phylum Planctomycetota; class Planctomycetia; order Planctomycetales; family Planctomycetaceae; genus Planctomicrobium. The sequence continues at coordinate 2,353 of DATMFC010000585.1, forward strand.
ATTCCCGGCCGTACTGCCAAGAATATGGAGCCGGACACCATCTGCAAACTGGCCGAGTTGCCGACCATTGTGGCGATCAAGGAAGCGACCGGGTCGCTGGATCAGGCGTCGCAGATTCTCAACGGCAGCGATTTAACACTCCTCTCCGGAGACGACAGCCTGACGTTGCCATTATTGTCGGTTGGGGGAAGCGGAATCGTCTCAGTGGCCGGAAACATTATTCCGAAAGACCTGATGGCACTGGTCGCGGCCTGGCAACAGGGGAATATCGCCGAAGCCCAGAAGTTACATCACAAACTGTTCCCGCTCTGCCGCGACATGCTGGGACTGGCGACGAATCCGATTCCACTTAAAGCCGCGATGCAACTGCTGGGAATGGACTCCGGCGAAGTCCGGTTGCCGTTGACTCCACTTTCTTCAGGAGACATGGAGAAACTCAAGGTCACCCTGAAGAATTATGGGCTTTTAAAGTAAATGGGGAGAAATTCGAACCTCGTTCCCAAGCTCCAGCTTGGGAACGCACTCGCCCAGAAGCTCTGCTTCGCGATTCACACAAGACAACCAGATTCACAAGTGACGTAGGGTGCGTCGCGACGCACCCTGCGAGGACTGACATGGCATCAATGACGACAACAACTCCCGGTTTTCAACAGGCAGCCTTTGAGGCGTTTCTGGCGGCTCGATCCGAACCGGATTGGATTCAGGACGCGCGTCGACAGGCGTTTCAACTGTACGAAGCCCGACTGAAAACCGAACTCGATCCGGAAGAGTATCGTCGGATTGAACTGCGGACGTTTCGCCCGGAGAAGTACCAGCTTTCATCTGCGCCGACATCGACCAGTTCTGTCTCGACCCTGATGCAGGATCGTGCGGAATTCGCCGGGGCGGTGACACATGTTGATGGACATTGCGTTTCGTCTACTCTGAATGAAGAACTTCAGGCCAGGGGAGTTCTGTTTGGAAGCCTGTCGCAGTTGCTGGTGGAACATCGGGAGAAACTGGAACCGTACTTTCTGACCCGCGCCGTTGATCCCGCGACAGATCGATTCTCGGCCTGGCACGCAGCCTTCTGGACCGGTGGAACCGTGTTGTATGTTCCACGTAATGTGGAAGTGAACGTCCCGCTTTACAGTTTAATCACGCTGCAGCAGAATGGTGTGGCCGACTTCAGTCATACACTGGTGATTCTGGAAGAGGGAGCCTCCGCCACGCTTCTGGAAGAAACCGCTTCCGTCTCGCCGGAAACGGAAGGACTGCACGTCGGGGCAATTGAACTGATCGTCGGAGCTGGAGCCCGTTTGCGGTATGTTCAGCTTCAAAACTGGAATCAGAACGTTCGTCACTTTGCCCACCAGTCCGGGCGAGTCGGGCGGGACGCCATGCTGCAATGGAGTGTTGCCGCACTCGGAAGCCGGTTGCAGCATATTCATCAGGATGTGCATCTCGATGGTCGCGGAGCCTTGGGGCAGGTGAACGGCGTGACGTTTGCTACCGGGAAACAGCTTCTCTCCTACTACACCCAGCAGACACATCATCAGCCGGATACGCGGTCGGATCTGCTTTACAAAGAGGTGTTGCGAGACAAGTCTCGCGTCGTCTGGCGCGGGATGATCAAAGTGGATCCCGATGCCCAGAAGACCGACGGCTATCAGCGTAACGACGCACTGATGCTCAGTGCCGATGCCCGGGCCGATGCAATTCCCGGTCTGGAGATTGAAGCGGACGACGTTCGCTGTACCCACGGAGCAACCGCCGGTCGGGTGGATGAAGAACAGGTCTTCTACGCCATGTGTCGGGGACTGTCCCGGTATGAAGCCATGCACATGATTGTGGAAGGATTCTTCGCTCAGGTTTATGACCGGATTCCCGTCGAACTGGTTCGGGAAACGCTGAGTCAGGCTGTGGAAAAGAAACTCGGCATCGGCGAATAGAAGCCTGTCCCTGAATTCGGACACGACAACTTCAAATTCTTCTCCCCTCAGGGGAGAGGGAGAATTCTGGAACAGGTTGCTCGGCCATCTGCATCGGATCATGACAGCATGACAGATCCCGTTTCCGCCCAGATGTTCGTCCTGCTGTGGAAATGGCGTTTGCTGATTCTGTTGTTGCTGATCGGTTGGGGAGGCTGGGCTTTCCTTCGTTCGATTGAGACGATGCTTCTCTTCCCGGCGCCGCGAGCCTCCGCGCCGCTGCTCCTTCCGGAAGGATCGCGTCTGGAACGTGTAAAAACTCCGGTCGGGGAAGTGGAGGCGATTCTGTTGCCGGCACTGGTCGCGGGGGATCAGCCGGCTCCATTGCTTCTTTACTGTCATGGAAACGGAAACCTGATCGACCATCAGCTCAAGCGATTCGACACCTTTCGCAAAGCGGGATTCGCGGTGTTGCTGGCGGAATATCCCGGATACGGACGCTCTCAGGGAAGTCCATCGGATCGATCGATCGAGAAAGCAGTGGTTGCGATTTATGACTGGGGCGTTCAGCAACCGGAGATCGATTCTCAAACCGTGATCGGTTATGGACGGTCCATGGGAGGTGGGGCGGTTTGCCTGCTGTCGAAACACCGTCCACTCTCGGCGATGGTCCTGGAGTCGACCTACACGTCAATTGTGGACGCTGCCGGAGATCACTACGGCTGGGTCTCGCGATTTATGTCGAATCGCTTTGATAACCTGTCGGTCGTGACGACGTTCGACAAGCCGATTCTGATTCTGCATGGGAACCAGGATCGACTGGTCCCCATCCGGCATGCCGAGTCCCTGCATGCGGCCAATCCCGGTTCGGAATATGTGGTTCTCCCCTGTGGTCACAACGACTGTGAATCGTCGCACCGGCACGCGCTGGAGTTTCTGAGACAGCATGAGTTCGTGAAGTCATTGTAATGTCGCATGATTGATTACACAGAGATTTAGACAGGGCTTTCGCTTTATTGGAAATGGCCTGGGAGGGCGAGGCCAATCGTGCCGAACAGTATTGGGGCGAGGCTCCTGCCGAGCCGCAAACCATGGAAAGCGTGATCTTCCATGCGGCTCAGCAGGAACTTCCCCCTCCCGGAGATTGCCCATCTTGAAACAGGCGAAAGCCCTGGAGATTTAGACCCGGCCACTTGGCAAGCTGGCAAAGAACAGTCAATATACAAGGTGGCCAACATCTAAATTGAATGCGAGATCCAATTCCAAGCATGTCTGACTTCATCGAAATCAAAGACCTCCTGCTGCGGACCATTGTCGGCATCAAGCCGGAAGAACGTGAAAACAAGCAGGACGTTTTGATTCAGTTGCGTCTCTACACCGACCTTCGGGCCGGGGCTCAAAGCGATAACATTGACGACACGCTCAATTATCGCACGGTCTGTAAGCAGGTGATCGAACGGGTGGAGTCGTCCCGGTTCCTGCTGGTCGAACGTCTGGCGGAAGAAGTGGCGAATGTCTGTCTTTCGCACCCGCAGGTGACGCGAGTGCGTATTTCTGTTGAGAAGCCGGGGGCGCTCCGTTTCGCCCGCTCCGTCGGCGTGGTGATCGAACGAGGTCGTCATGAGTAATGATCTGACGCCTCACCTGGTGTGGATTGCATTGGGCTCCAATATTGAACCGGAGCAGAATCTTCCGGCCGCCGCAGCCTCACTGGGACTGCTGGGGGAAGTGAAGAAATGCTCGTCGGTCTGGCAGTCCAAACCGGTCGGAGATGAAAATCAGTCCGACTTCTGTAACGCCGCGCTGTTCATGGAAACCGAACTGGAACTGTACGAGTTGCGGCATTCATTGCGAATGATTGAAGAACAGCTCGGACGGGTTCGGGACCCTGACAACAAAAACGGAGCACGAACCATCGATCTGGATATCGCGATGTTCGATGAGTTGGTGATCAGCACCTCGGAGATGACGATTCCGGACCCCGAGATTGAAAGCCGTCCGTTTCTGTCTATTCCTCTTGCGGAACTGACACCGGATCAACGCCACCCGGTCTCCGGAATCACCTTGCAGGAAATCGCCGGAAAAGCAGAGTTTGAGAATTTGCTTCGCCGCCGTGATGACATTGAATTACTGTGTTGAATTGTGGTCGACTTTCTTCTGAAATCCGACAACAATCTGCAATTGAACTGCACTTCACGAACCGGTTTTGATTACACTGAATGTGATTGATCTGGGTGTCTCCGGTCGGTTGTCAAATGGAGTTAAGAGGAAAAAATGGCCACACGTCATCCGAGTCCGGAACAGGTTGAATCGGCTCGCGCTGCATTGCGCGCTGTGGGATTACGAAGTACCCCTGCCCGAATCTCGGTCCTGCTGGAACTTCAGGCAGCGGCATCGCCGGTCACTCATGCTGAACTGGCGGAACGTCTGGTTCCCACCGGCTTTGATAAAACGACCATCTTCCGGAATCTCAACGATCTGGCGGAAGCAGATCTCGTTCGCCGTACCGAACTCGGAGATCACGTCTGGCGATTTGAGATTCGGGGAAGCGACGACCACGACGACGGCCATCCTCACTTTGTCTGTGTCGACTGCGGCGGAGTGACCTGTCTCGGAGACGTCGAATTAACGAATGCCTCCCGCAAGCGATCCAATCAGGTGGGACGAATCACAGAAATTCTGCTGAAAGGCCACTGCTCCAGTTGCGACACCCACCCGGTGTGAGGCAAGTGGTTACCGGGAGGGCGAAGCTCCTGCTGAGCCGCAAGCAAGAGAACGTTTTCTGTGGTTTGCGGCTCGGCAGGAGCCTCTCCCTCGCAATCGCACTGTCGCGTGGTGAAGTAAATCACTCAGCCTTCACACAGCAACCCCATGCGGATCAGTTTGGCGCGGCATTCGTCCCGTTCCCGGCAGCGGGTCATTTCTTTCCAGTCGGCGGACTGGCTGGCGAGAAACGCTTCTTCGGAATAGGGGGGCTTTACGCCATGTTCCGCCGCGTACGTCTGCAGTTGCTGGATCGTTTCGACGTCCAGTCGAGAGAGAAACATAGACTGCATCCGGTAGTCCTGAAACGCTTCCCAGACAACCGGAAACAGGGGTTTCAGGATTTGCTCGCCAATCGTCGTTGCATACTGGCGAATCTCAAGCTGGGCGTGCGAATCCATCCGGAGTGAGAGGAAGTTCAACAGATTGAGGAGGTCAATCTTCCAGTAGGCTTCGGTGTAAGTGCAGAGAGGCAAATCCTTTCTGGCCAGCTCCCGAGCCACTCCCGCTTCCAGGCGATCGTGATACAACTGTCGGGCCGATTCCTGAAAGTCCAGTTCGGATTGTGTCAGCTTCTCTCCCTGTTCGACAGAGAGAAACCCATCGCTCCCCTGACGGTTGCTGACCGCCTGGGTTCGCCATTCATCCGGCGGAGTCGTTTGCAGGGAGTCGATCGCCACCGAATATCGGGTGCTGTATTCATTCACATTGGCGGTCCGGTGACGAATCCACTGGCGCCAGCAATCCATCGGAACCCGAACCAGCAGCTTGATTTCCGCCATTTCAAATGGAGTGGAATGCCGGTGACGCATCAGATATCGGATGAGACCACGGTCGTCGGAGACCTTCTTTGTCCCCGCCCCGTAACTGACCCGGGCTGCCTGAACCACGGAACTGTCGTCTCCCATACAATCGACCAGACAGACAAACCCGTCGTTCAAAACAGGAAATTTCTGCCAGCGGAGACGTTCGACTTCATCGCGATTCGACATGAGAAGCAGCCAGACAAAAAAACAATGATTCCGCCTGCATCCAGAGCACGCGGCATTTGGAGATTATGAGAGGATCGCCCCGAGACTTCAACCTGTCGACTTCCACACGGGAGAGTCCCCACCTTTGAGATTCGATTTGCACGCATGGGATGTTTTTCTGGCGCGCTTGTCAGCACCGGGTCTCCCGATATGATGCTCAGACACGGTCCCTCCGTTCACGTAACCCCCGTTCTCCACGACTGTCTCCAGTAGTCCACATTGAATCGAATCAGAGCAATTTGCTCTACCGAGTGTCCGCCCGTGTCAGATTCAAACAGGGGCGGTTTTCGACAAGAAAAACGCTGCCTGCCGCGTGGCGTGAACGAGTCATTTTATTTGCAAGTTTGGTCTAGATCATGCAGCATCGTTCGAACCACGGTCCCCGGCCCCATGCGTTTCAGCCGCCGCAGGGGGAGTTGGCATTGCTGGCAGGTTCAGCGAATAAAATCTTTGCCCAACGAGTGGCCGACGAACTGGGAGTTCGCCTGACTCCATGCGAAGCACACTACTTCAGTGAAGGAAATGTCTTCGTTCGGATTCTGGAAAATGTCCGGGGACGAGACTGCTACATCATTCAGGGAACTCACAATCCTGTGAATGACAACTTCATGGAACTTCTTTTCTGGGTCGATGCCCTGAAACGGGCCAGTGCCCAGCAGGTGACCGCAGTTGTTCCATTTTTCAGCTACGCCAAAGGGGACAAGAAGGACGAACCTCGTGTTTCTATTCGGGCTCGGGTTTGTGCCGACGCGATTGAAGCGGCCGGCGCCGATCGCTGTCTGATGATGGATTTGCACACCCCGCAGATTCAGGGGTTCTTCCACATTCCGGTCGATCACCTGTACGCCCGGTATGTGGTGTGCGATCACATTCGGACACTCGATATTCCCAATCTGGTGGTCTGCAGCCCGGACATTGGCTTTGCGAAAAGTGCGTCGGCTTATGCTTACT
>DATMFC010000586.1:0-11486 GCA_035556335.1 Planctomicrobium sp.
CTGCTTGTTCACCATCCCCAGCAGGTATCCTTCGAGTCGGGTCATATCAAACGGCCCGTGCTCGAGATCGATGATCACAAAATCCAGAGCAGTGTCAGCGATATTCGCTCCCGACCGCGGCGACAGGTTCCAGGCGAAAATCCCGAAAGCCGGTTCTTTCTTTTCGGTCAATTCAATGAACCGGTTGATTCTTGTCACCGGCTCTTCCCCCTGCGCCGAAACGCTCAGCACTACGGCCAGCGGTAGAAACATCAGTCCGGAGAAGAACTTCCGACAGCATTGAGAATTCACGAGAGCGCTTTCATATTCCAGGTTCAGGCTTGTTGGCTTCAGATTCAGGGCAGAATCTATCGGTAAGTTACCTCAAGCTCGCCATCAGGCATCCACAATCGGGGATTTTACCGGAGGGAACAAGGGGATGCCCATCCATAAAACCTTTCTTTGCAGTCAGATACAGAAACCCGAGAAAACATCAAAAGAAATTGAAATCTTCGGGTAACCCTCCTTCAGAAAGTGCCATAACAAATTGCCAACATATCATTTTATGATGAATCTTCCCCCAATTTGATGACACGGCAGACAGAACTCCAACCGTCGGACAACTGTGCCTCAATCGTGACCTTTTTTCATTCAAGAGTCCTTATGTCCAACACACATTGTCCAAAATTCCGAACATCTTTGCGTTCCGGATTCACGCTCATTGAGCTGTTGGTTGTGATCGCAATTATTGCAATTCTGGTGGCCCTCCTGCTGCCGGCCGTTCAGCAAGCCCGCGAGAGTGCGCGACGAAGTCTGTGCAAGAACCGATTGCGACAGATCGGGCTGGCAATTCATAACTACCATGACACACACTCTGTCTTTCCAATCGGTGGTGGACACGCCGCAACGACCTACGGCGATGGAGGCACCGCCAGCTACCGTGGGCCATGGTCGGTGTTAATTCTTCCCTATCTGGAGCAATCTGCTCTCTACCAGAAATTTAACTTTTCCCGCGCGATGTTTTCCTATTCTCTGGAGGAGGGCTCAGCTTATTCCGAAAATGTTCCCCCGGCCAAAACCCCGCTTCAGTCTTATCAGTGTCCGACATATGGAGGATACAACAGGTTGCACTCCAATTATTTTGGAGTAATGGGAGGGGGCGTGATGCTGACGGCCTATTCTTCCACCGGGAGCCCAGGACGAGCCATGTGGGAGAATGGGATGCTTTATCGAAACTCAAATGTCCGAATGCGAGATGTCACTGACGGAACCACGAATACGCTCCTGGTCGGTGAAACAATTTATCAAAGAGCACCGTTAATGACCCCAGGGGGAAGTCAGTATTTCTTTACATGGGCATCAGCAATCCGTGCAACAGGGCTCACTTCGCCGACCACGATTCCCGGAACATTGGCTGGAGTAACCGACGTTCCGATTAACGGCTGGAAAGGTGACGGGGGAATGGATGACACCGCGTTTATTGAATCGGAAGCAAATGTTCGTGGAAAAATTCGATCGGGATCGACAGCCGTGGATGCCAAACAATGCATTCAGTGCCGTGCATTCAGCAGCGCCCATACTGGTGGTGCCCATTTTCTGCTGGGAGATGGTTCGGTTCGCTTTGTCAACGAAAACGTCAACATGACCACTCTTCAGAACCTCGCCATCCGTAATGATGGAGAAGTAATCGGTGAGTATTAAAACATTTCTATAAACCCTATGCCCGATCTGCACACAGATACCAGCGTTTATACTGATAGAACGCGCACTGCAACGACGCGTGATAGACCAGGCTAATCGAAATCCTCGAAATTCCGGGTAACAAAAACTGATCTTCTGCCCTGTATTATGATGGCCGAAAACATCCAGAATGAACATGACATTGAAGAATCGCTCCGCAGGGTAAGGGGTGGGGATACAGATGCATACGAAGTGGTGATTCGTCAGTTAGAACGGCCATTACGGGCATGGATCGCATCGCTGGCCTCTCCGGGGATTGACGTTGCAGAAATCGCTCAACAGAGTTTTATTACCGCTTATCTGCGGCTTCAGGAATATGAGCCGGGAACAAATTTTTCCGCATGGCTGTTTGCTATCGCTCGATATCAGCTAAAGACCGAAACCACCCGTTTACGCCGCATTGCAGATTATCAGGTCCGATTCGCGCCTGATTTATTATCAAAAGAACTCGACCGACAGGAGAAAGAACCTTCCTCCATCATGGCCACCCGGCTTGAGTATCTGCGTCTGTGTACGGAATCGCTCGGGGGATCATTATCTCAGTTCCTGAACTGGAGATATCAGGAAGAAGTTTCTCTTGAAGAGATGGCAAAACGGAGCGGTCGTTCAGTCTCTGCTGTTAAAAAGCAGTTATGGATTCTCCGTCAGCAGTTGAAAGCGTGCATTGAAGCCAGGGCCGCAACGTCGAGAAGTTTATGAACAACCATCAGGAACAATCCCGCTTATTCGAAACCCTCTGGGCCAGCTTTCTTGAGGGGGAATTGGATGCGGAAGGATCTCGGCAACTCCAGGAACTTCTGGAGAATGAAGAGACATTCCAGAACGTTGCCGTCGAACAATATGAGATTCATCGACTGCTGGGATTCCTGATGAAGGAATATCCAGAACAGTCCGAATCATTTGTTCAGGAAACATTACAAAAGCTGCGAACACAAACAAACGAATTCAGCACACAGACAATGCAACGAATCCGGAAGACGGTATTCGCTTCACCGTCCTCCTTACCAGCAACTCCGAACAATAAAATATCTGAGCAAAAAATATCTGCCATACGAAGAAGTATCGGATCTTTATTCGTCGTTTCCAGTGGCTGGATGACTGCGGCCATTGCGATTGCAGTGTTATTCTACGTCTGGAAAAGTATCGCCCTCACTCCAGTAACTCCAGACCAATCGACCACAAATAACAGCGTAGATGATGCCGTCTCGCCTGCTGATCAGGTTCGATTTACCCGCGTGGCTCGAGCCCAGTTTTTTGGAGAACTTTCCCCGGGTGTCGACTCCTCAGTGCAGTCAGAGAAAACCTACTGTCTGACCAGCGGAATGGTGGAACTTCTCTTCCCGCGCGGAGCCGTTGCGATTCTGGAAGGTCCTGCAATCTTTCGAGCAAGAGATGGAGAGTGTCTGGAAGTCGATACAGGACTCTGCTCGGTTTATGCTCCCGATGGTGCTGAAGGATTTCAGGTGTTAACACCTGATGCAAACATCGTCGACCGGGGAACCCGTTTTAGTATCCATGTCACCGATTTCAGTGAAACTGAAGTACATGTTATTGAAGGAGCCGCGGATCTCTACCGTAAGGACATTATCAATCCCGACAGTATCTCTAAATCAAATTCTCCCGTTCAGCAGGAAATTCGCCTGACAGAACGTCAGTCTGCCCGTGTTCAGACCAGCAAGGAATTCCAGTCCGCTCCCATGGAATTTCGTGCCGATCAATATCGCAAGCAATTGCCGGATCGCATTATTTCCTATGAAGCAAGTCAAGGTCCTGATGGAGGGGTCGATCAGTTATTAAATATTCGGTTGCAAAGAAATGGACAAGAGATCACACATTCTGTTGATGACTTGATTCCTGTCGAACTGATCTGGTTTCAAGCAAATGAAGTTTCTCGAGACGGTCATTTTCTCGGTCGTGAAACACTTCCAGTCGATCGCAGGGAACTCTCTTCCAACAATTCGCTTGCGTCTGGAGTTATTAATCCTGGGGGAAGTGAACAGCCTTTAACAACAACACCGATTTTAAAACATGATCCTGCTAACGGAATTCAAGGGACGCCCGGCATGGCATTCCGGTTTCAAAAGCCGGTCAAGAATCGGCTGGGGCCTGATCTCGTTCTCTTTGAAATTCATCCGATTTCAAGTCCCACGAATGGGGATGCCTTTCATATCAGTCCGTTAAATTTTCAGAAGGGACGCCGTTCTCTTACGATTACCAATTATGATTTATCGCTTCTTTCTCCGGAAGCGCTCCCTGTTATGCATATGCATGCACATAACCTGTTAAATCGTCCGATCACTTCGCTTGATCAATTAATGACTGATCCGGCACAAGGACGGCCTGTTCGTCTGAAATATCGCGCCCTGGCCGTAGCAATCGACCTGAGTGATCTTGGCTATGAGCCAGACGAAGAAGCAGATGGCATCTTTATTCAGGATGCCGAAGACGGTCACGGACGAATCGATCCCGTCTTTATTGGCGGTCTTCCCTGAGACGTCCCAGAGACTTCACTGTTTTCCCTCCAGACTCTGCATTGAAGTGGAATCCCTCCGAAGAACTCCCGTTAATCACGCGGAGTGTGAGTAGTCCTGCCATGAAATCGACACACTCAATATTCCTGCACGGTCATGTCTTTTGGAGAAATGCTCTCGTTCTCCTGACATGCCTGACATTGTATCCCTTTACAGTCCATGCCGGAGACGTGTCGACGCAGGTCGGTTACTGGGATTTCTCCACCTCCCCCCCAGCCGGACTGGAGCCGGGAGGAGATGTCGTTTTTCTTCAATCGGGGCCACGTCCTCCCGTTTTCCCGACATTCCAGTCCGGCAATAAAGCAGTCTGGCTTGATGGAAAGGGGGCTGCGCTGAAAGTGATTGGCGGAGGAGCAAACAGTGATTTTCAGTTTGATAACGGTGACGCCATCAGTATTGAATCCTGGGTGAAAGTCGACCGGCTTGATCCCAACCAGCCAGTCTACATCATCGGAAAAGGACGATCCGGGCGGTCTCAGTTTCAATACGGCAATCAGAACTGGTCGTTGCGTCTCACCAATATTGGAAGCTCGGCCCGACTCGACTTTCTGTTCACCACACAACTGGATGGAGAAAAACCAACATGGCACCGCTGGCGGTCAGTGAAAGGATTCCCCGTCACGTCCGATTGGCATTATCTCGCCATCTCCTACCGGTTCGGTGACCCCGATTCCATCAAAGGCTGGATCGACGGCGTTTCGACCTCCGGAAACTGGGATTTGACTGGGCCGACACGCAATCCCCCCGTTGTCGATACTGACGATGTGTGGATCGGTTCGTCGATGAATCGCTCTCCCGGCTCCAGCCTTCATGGAGCGATCGATGAAGTCTCCGTGCACCGGAAACTTCTGGATGACGACGTGATCTCAGGGAAGTTTCGCCGCGAAGGAAAAGCAAAACTTGCCGTTCCTCAGAAAGAGGAAATGCCCACGCTGGAGAACCTGCCGACAGGAAAAGTCCAGTTCTCCTTATCTGAGCGACTCCCGGCTCACGACCGCTGGTTGAACGAAGGAGAAACCTTCTCGCCACCGCTGATCACCTGGACGGGGGACGAATTTCTGTTGCCCCGGATCCCGGCCCGATTTGATGATTGGGGAATTCGAACAAAATGGAACGCGCCCCTTCTTCTTCGAATCGCCGCCGACGTGGAACTCCCCGCTGGAACACAGAAGCTTCTTGTCAGAGGACGCGGATTAAGTCGGCTTTGGATTGACGGGGAAGTCATTACTCGAACATTGGCCGACACCATTCGTCTTGACGGGGGACGAAACCCGATTGTTCCACCAGCAACTCCTCCACTCCCGGGTTTACGCCGCGTCGGAGGAAACATGCAGGAAGTCACTGCCGAAACGACTCTTCAGGAAACAGACAATGGCAAGCACCGTGTCGTTCTGGAACTCATCGTCGGTGGACCGCGTGTTCGTACTGAGACCGGAGAAGTCTGCGTTGCCGTTCAAACAGAGAATGGCCAGTCTTATCAGATTCTGACACCACAACTAAACAGCACGTTCCCATTGACAGATCTGGCCGTTGAGTCCGCACTGAGCAGAATTGAACAGTCATTAATAAAGCTGGACGACACCGTTCGCCGTAACGCCGCGTCGTCACAGGATTCGTTCTGGGAGCAGCGACATGCACTGGCTTTGGAATGGGTGAAACAGCAACCTGCCTTACCAATCCCACGACAGACCGAGAACGTCCATCCTATTGATGCATTCATCACAGCAAAAATCGAACGTGCTCGACAGGCAGAGCAGAACGCAGACCCCGCTGTCACCGATCACTTCTACAGAAATGTACTCCCGATTCTGCAGGAGAACTGCTTTCGTTGTCACGGGGAAAAGGATCAGGGGGGACTCAAACTCAACTCGCGCGAGCACCTGTTAAAAGCCGGGGATTCCGAGGTTCCCGCCGTGGTGCCAGGGGATACGGAATCAAGTGAGCTGATCGCACGTATCCGGGAAACAGATGAAAGTCTGCGGATGCCCCCCACCGGAAAAGGTCTCTCTCCAGAACAAGTTAAAACCCTGGAAAAATGGGTGCAATCTGGAGCCAACTGGCCATCTCCACGGATTGACGAGAAAGAGCTGACACCCGCTCCACTCACTTCGGACGAACAGTTCCTGAGACGGATTTATCTCGATCTTGTCGGTGTTCCTCCCACGGTGAATGAGGCTCAGAAGTTTCTGCTGGACTCTGCTCCTGATAAACGAACACGGCTCATTGATCAGTTGCTGGCGGACGATCGGGTAGCCGATCACTGGGTCAGTTACTGGCAGGACGTTCTGGCAGAAAACCCTTCGATTATCCTCGCCACATTGAACAGCACCGGACCGTTCCGGTGGTTTCTGCACGATTCTCTGAAAGACCACAAACCGCTTGATCAACTCGTCACCGAACTCATCCTGATGAAGGGAAGCGTTCAGGAGGGAGGAAGTGCCGGTTTCGGAATCGCTGCCGAAAACGACTCTCCATTCGCCGCGAAAGGACACATCCTCGCGTCCGCGTTTCTCGGAATCGAAACACAATGTGCCCGATGCCACGATTCGCCGTATCACAGCACATTGCAGAAAGACCTGTATTCACTGGCCGCAATGCTGAACCGCAAGTCGGTGACCGTCCCCAAGAGCAGTCGTGTTCCCGCCGAGTTCTTCGAGAAGCAGGCCCGGGAATCGCTGATTAAAGTGACACTCAAACCAAATGAGGTCATCCCTCCCGTCTGGCCGTTTGCCGGGGTCACCGGAGTTGATGACAACGAAGCCATCGACCGATTGATGAGAAAACCGGACGATTCACGTGAACGTCTCGCCGCATTGATGACTGCTCCGGACAACAAACGTTTCACTCTCGTCGTTGTGAACCGGATTTGGAAACAACTGCTTGGCACCGGATTGGTCGAACCGGTTCATGACTGGGAAGGACGGTCTTCCAGTCATCCCGAACTGCATGAATGGCTGGCTCGTGAATGGATCCATCAGGGATATGATCTTCCCGCTCTCATCCGACTGATCACCACATCCGACCTGTATCAGAGACAGGCCGTTGGACGAAATCTGGCCGTATCACCGGAACTTCGATTCTTTCAAGCGCCCGACCGGCGTCGCCTCTCGGCAGAACAGGTGGTTGACTCCCTTCACTCGGTCACAGGGTGTCGTATGGAAAGTGAGCCGCTGACATTCGACCCTGAAGGACGAGACAACTCGGGCCAGCGTCCCACTCTCGGACTTCCGCTTCGTGCCTGGATGATGGCAGACCTGAAAAACGAACGGGATCGTCCCAGTTTGTCCTTACCACAAGCCCGTACAATTGCGGATGTTCTTGAAGCTTTCGGGTGGACCGGATCGCGCCAACAACCGATCAACCAGAGAGAAACCGACCCGAACGTTCTCCAACCGGGAGTTCTGGCGAACGGAATCCTTCCATTGAACCTGACAAGCGCCTCGGCCGGAAGTTCTCTGGCAGAATTGGCGCTGAACGCCGAGTCAGCGGAATCTCTGGTGGAGACGTTGTACCTGCAGATTCTCTGCCGTCACCCGCTTCCTGAAGAACGAACGGCACTCCTGACAACATTAACTCCCGGCTTCCAGGAACGGCGCGTTCCAGTGGATCAGGTGAAACCCGTTCAATGGGATAAGCCCCTGCCGCAGGTGACATGGTTCAACCATGTGAAAGCGGAGGCCAATGACATCCAGCTCGAAAAAGAACAACGGGTCCGCCAGGGACACCCCGCTGATCCACGCTTGCAACCAGAGTGGAGAGAACGATTTGAAGATGCCGTCTGGAGCCTGATCAACGACCGGGAATTCGTCTGGATTCCATAAGAGTCTGTCCCAGAAATTCGACGGATGATTTCAAATCCTTCTCCCCTGAGGAGAGAAGGTGGCCGAAGGCCGGATGAGGGGACGAACGTTGCCAGTGGAAACACTTCACTTCGATCCGCCCCTCACCCCAGCCTTCTCCCCTCGGGGGAGAGGGAGAATTCTGAGACAGACCCCTAAACCATCCAGAACGAACAACTCCAGAACTCACAGCACAATGATGCCTGCAGCGCAAGAGGAAATCATGAATCACATTTATCAATCACACTCCCTAAACCGTCGCCAGTGTCTTGCAACCGGACTCACTCTGGCCGGTGGACTCGCTCTGCCGAAACTCTCTTTCAGCGACACCGCTCGCGTGCTCCCCAAAGGAAAAGTCGAGAATGTCATCTCCATCTGGCTGGGAGGGGGAATGGGGCAGATCGACACCTTTGACCCTAAACACCGTGGCGATCCGGACAAGAAGAAAGCAGGCTCTTACTACGATTCCATTAATACGGCAGTGCAGGGGGTTCAGGTCTGTGAACATCTGCATCAGATCGCTCCCTTAATGGACCGCATGACTGCCGTTCGTTCGGTTCATCATGATGTCGTCGACGAACATGCCGCGGCCACAAACCGGATGCACACTGGACGCCCCATCAGTGGAACGGTGACCTATCCTTCACTTGGATCATTAGTGGCCCATGAACGGGGATCCACCAGTGATGATGCCCCTGCTTATGTTCTCATTGGATATCCCAACGTCACCCGGGGCCCCGGCTTTCTGGGGGCGCGTCATGGATATCTCTATTTAACAAATACCAGTGAAGGCCCCGCCGGGTTATCACGTCCCGATCGAATTCCATCGCCTCGACAAGTTCGGCGCGAAGCCCTGCGAGCGACATTATTGAAGAGTGCTCCGAAGACAGACGACCAGCAGATTCAGGATTATGAAGACACGATTCAACAAAGCGTGAGACTCAGTGGCCCGGAATTTAACAGCGTCTTTGAACTGGATCGCGAACCGGCCGATTTACGGAATCGCTACGGAAGTGAGTTCGGTCAGCGCTGCCTGCTAAGCCGTCGCCTCGTCGAACGCGGGGTCCGATTCGTTGAAGTTTCACATAACTTAAACTTCCTCAACGGGGCAGGGTGGGACGCCCACTTCACGGCGATTCTGAATCAGCACAAACTCATTCAGGAACTCGACACCGCAATGTCCGCCCTGATGCTGGACTTGGAAGAGAAGGGGATGCTTGACAAAACCCTGATCGCCATCACAACCGAGTTCGGCCGCCCTGGTGAGTTCGACAGTGGTGGAGGACGCGGACATCAGGGAAGAACATTCACTTGCGTTCTGGCTGGAGGGGGGTTGAATCACTGCGGAGCCTGGGGAGAAACAGATGAACTCTCCAAGAAAATCCTCGCCAACCCGGTCAGCGTTCCGGATCTCTTTGCCACGATCCTGGCGTCAATGGGAATCAACTATGAAAAGTACCTGTTCGACGGAGACCGCCCCGTTCCGGTGACCGACATGGGAAACCCCATCCATCCGCTCTTCACCTGAGGACCGGTCAGAAGAATCAGGGAAAGATCTCACACAAAGGCGCAAAGGGATTTTTCATATTCTGCATGAATTGATCCCTTTAATTTCAGGGTAGCTAAGCGGGGCATAAAACAGGTTTTGAACGTTATTTCAGACAAGACGTATTGATATCATCTGAACCCTCAGATGATCAGGAGATTTTGAATTAAACAATTGGACAATTCAAAGAGAGAGTCTTATCACAATTCATTCGTACTATTCGTTAGATTCGTGGTTCAAAAATCCCCCGCAAAAACTAAGACACGACGAGCATAAAATATTGCGAATCTCCTTGAGACTTAGCGCCTTTTCTTGAGTCTTCTCTTTATTATACCAATCCAAACTATATTAATACCCGAATCAGTTCTTCCACACTGGTCACCCCGTCCAGGACTTTCTCTCTGGCGGAGGCTTCCAGTGTCACCATTCCCAGTTCCTGCTGACAATAGTCGGAAATGGCACGCCCCGGCTTTCCGGCGAGCAGCATGTCACGAACGGCTTCATCGACGGACATCACCTCAAAGATTCCTGTTCGTCCAAAATAACCGGTATGGAAGTTCGCGTCAGACGGAATCCCTTGTGCGATTCGAACGCTGGACGCCTGTTCCGGAGTAAGTTTCAGGAATTCGGCTGTCGAGCCGTCAGGAGTAATGTATTCCCGATCTCTCATGCAGACCTTACGAAGCAGTCGCTGGGCAATGATACATTTAATGGAATCGGCCAGAAACATGCGAGGAACCTGAAACTCGCGGAACATGTCAATCGTGGCCCCGGTATCCCCGGCGTGAAGCGTGCTCAGGACATTGGTTCCAGTTAAACCCGCCCGCACGGCGATATGTGCCGTTTCCGCATCACGAATTTCTCCGACCATGATGACGTCCGGGTCCTGGCGCAGAATTCCTCGTAAGGCGTCAACAAAGCCGAAATCAATTCTATTGTCGACCTGCACCTGATTGACGCCATCCATCCGGCGTTCCACTGGATCTTCAATGGAGACCAAGCTGCGCTGCGGGGCATTTAACGCAGCCAGACAGGTGTATGTCGTCGTACTCTTTCCGCTCCCCACCGGTCCGACGCTGAGCACCATTCCAAACGGAGAATGAATTCCGCGCTGAACCAGTTCAATCTGGGTCGGAGTCATTCCAAGAAGACGAAGGTCACCGAACTGATTGTCTCCCGGCATGAGTCGCAAGACCAGGCGTTCCCCATAGATCGTGGGACCAGAACCGACCCGAACGTCTCGCCGATGCCGAAGCACCTGGGACGAAATGCGGCCATCCTGAGGAAACCGCCGTTCAGTGATATCCATATTCGCCAGCAGTTTGACGCGGGAAACGACCTGTTGCGTATGTTGCTGGTCGAGCTGGAGAATATTGTGCATGACCCCATCGAGTCGCATACGAATCAGAATTCCATCCCGTTGCGGGTCGAAATGAATGTCAGTGGCGCCCAGCTCGAATGCCCGTTCGAGCAGCAATTCCACGAGAGGAGCCGCGCCGACCACGCTGATCAGACTGTATAGTTCTTCCTGCAGAGCCCGTTGACGCGACTCCGGTGGAAGTGATTCCGACCGTTGCTGCGCCATCTTCAATTCATGCCCCAGTGCGGCATGATGAGCGTTCTCGTCTGTGGAAGAATCATTCAAATGAGATTCAGATGAAGGGGACATAATCCAATCCAGGTCAGGAAGTCCAAAAAATCTCGACAATCAAGCAAGCAATTTCTTACCCACTTGACCTCGACCAAATTGTGGGTTGCGACATCACCGATCAGACCTCGTCTGCTCAGTTTTTTGAAACACAGAGCGGCTATGTCTTTGTGTTTCAATTTCTCTTCCCGTCAATTCGACTC
>DATMFC010000587.1:0-8348 GCA_035556335.1 Planctomicrobium sp.
AGAGCCTCACGACCGATGTCATGTCGGGTGAGTCCCTCCTGTTCATGCATCCGGCGTTCGACGACCGCTTGCGTGGCGATTCCGGCGTGATCGGTCCCGGGCATCCAGAGGGCTTCATATCCCTGCATCCGCCGCCAGCGATTAATGAGATCCTGACAGGTGCTGTTCAGCGCATGTCCCATGTGCAATGCTCCCGTCACGTTCGGAAGCGGAATCATAATGGTATGCGACGGCTTCCCGGTGCCGGGGTCGGCATTGAAATAGCCGTATTCCTCCCAGAAGGAGAACCATTTTTCCTGAGCGGTGGCGGGATCGTAGAGCTTCGGGATTTCAGACATCGGTCTTGTGAATTTAAGGAACTAACGATGAGCAGGAGGACGGATTTTCGTCGCCTCAAGCTGATTTGTGATGGATATAAAAAAGGGGTTAGGAAGCAGGAGTCAGGAATTAGGGAAATATGCTTTGCTACCCACTCCCCACTTACTATTAACCTGACTTATAAGTTAAACGACAGGAATGCGAGAACTGCCAGAATAATGGCCATGAAGACCAGAATTTGAATCAGCATCCGGAACGATCGTCTCAGGATCAGTTCGGTTGATTCATACCGACTGGCATTCCAGACCAGACTCACAGCAACGGCCATCGGGATCAGAAACCAGGTGACGTTCATTGTTCTGTTGAATCTTTTATCGGTGCATTAAGGAGAGTGAAACGGGCACAAGGTTCGCGTCAGAGATGTGACGCTATGTCGGAGTGGGATCGGCATCGGGAGTCGGCGCCGGGTGTCTTGGGTCGCGACCATATCCATAGGCTGGACCTTCCACCGCATCCCAGATCGCCAGTATATTGAGCAGGCCGGCCACCCAGGTAAAGACCAGTGCCAGTTCGTAGTATTTTCCAAGCTGATCGTGAAGATTCTGCTCTTCTGCTTCACTTCGGGGAACGGCGAACCAGTTCAGAAAACTACGGGGAATCGTCCCTGAGACGTGTCCCAGATCGGAATGGTTTCCATTCACTTCCGAGATAATGCCGGACGACAACGCGCGACGCTGGCTCCCTTCGATCGGACGTGAAATCTGTACGTGATTCGACAGCCGAAACTTCACCGGCTGGTCGGAGAGTGTTCCTTCAAAGCGTCCGGTGATGGATTGTTTTCCAAACTGTTCCTGTGCCGGTTCGAGAAACATCGTTCCAGAGACGCGACCGGTGTGATTTCCGGTATCGTCCTGGAAGCTGGCGATTCCTTCAAACGAGGCTGAAAACGGTTTCGAAACCGAGTCGGGGGGAACGTTTGCATTGGAGGAGTAACGTTCCCGTTGCAGCAATCCGAACAAGGCCGGGGAGCCAACACCGGCCTGGGCTCCATATTTCAGTAGTGAAAAGACCCTGGAGTTCTTCAAGGCTTCATCAGAGGGAACCTGCAAGGCCTGCCAGCCGGACAGAATCATTCCCAGCAGGTACAGGCCGAGAATGCAGGTAAAATAGATTCCCGCTTTGAAGCATCTTCCCTGATACAGATGGCCGGCCCCAGGGACCAGAAACGCCAGCAGGCCAGCCAGCCAAGGTTTTTTCAGAGGAATCCGGGGATCTGAGGACATGCTCAAACTCTAAGCCATGATCACGGCTTCTGTGCAGGCGGATGAGGAAATGACCGTTCCATCCTCATCTGATCACCTGCGGAATGCTGGGAACTTTGTAACGGTTCGGCAAAGAACGGAATTGTAGGCCGCAATTCCCTGAACCGCCAGCACAGTTCCTCAGTCGTTGAAAAAGCAGCCCCCCAGAACGAATGCCGCGTTACTTCCCGGTAATATTCACAAGGATTTTCCCGGTGAGAGTCGATTTTCCTCCGAGAGTGTTGTCTTCCTGAAGCTGATGGGCGGCGGCCGCCTGATCGAGCGGGAAACGGGCTCCAATCAGCGGTTTCCATTTCCCTTGAGTGGCCCAAAGATTCATCTCTTCAGCAGACGCCCGTTGTTCGGCGGGGGAGGCGTTGAACATCGCGAAACCGTAGAGCCGCAGATCATTTGTGTAAAATGAACCGAGATTGAACGTCAGTTCTGCCTGACGTCCGGCCATGAGGACAATACGTCCCCCTTTCTTCATCAGGCCGATGATTCGCTGCAAATTCGGTTCACGCTGGGTTTCCCAGTAGAGATCGACCCCATTGTTCTCGCCGGTGGCCGCTTTGATCTCTTCATCGAGTGTCGGAGAACGGTAATCGAGAACCACATCGGCCCCAAGTGCTTTTGCCAGGTTCCGCTTCTCCTCTGAACCGGCTGTCGCGATGATTTTTGCTCCGGCGATTCTGGCGAATTGCACGACGGCCGAGCCGACTCCCCCGGTCCCCCCATTCACAAACAGCCAGTCTCCGGACTTCAACCGGGCGTCGCGGAACAGTCCGAGATGGGCGGTAATGCCGGTCAACGAGCCTGCAACCGCATCTTCATCGGAAACAGAATCCGGGGTCGGGTAGAGCCAGTCTTCGTTGACGGCAGCCAGTTCGGCTAGCGTTCCCTGACGCTGAAACAACCCCTGATTGCTCCCCCAGACACGGTCTCCAACTTTGAATCGGCTGGCGTTCGGGCCGACAGCAATCACTTCTCCCGCCAGATCGCAACCGGGAATAAACGGAAAATCAACAGGCATCGGAATCGCGCCGGCGCGAATGTAGGTGTCGATCGGATTGACGGACGCCACATGAATACGCACCAGTGCCTGACCGGGACCGGCCACCGGATCGGGGCGCTCTCCAATGACAAAACTGTCGGCGGGTCCCGGCTGGGTGACGTAGGCGCATTTCATGATTCAATCTCCAAGGGGAATAAGGACCAAAAAGGAGAAGAACCAGGCACCAAACTTCAATACTGTTTGTTTGGTTCCTGGTTCTCAGAATTTGGTTCTTCTCAATTCAGCCGCTGGTTGTCTTGACGGACTGCGCTAAAACCCCCGAGCGGCTTTGATGTCGGCCATTGTCCGGAGATTGTAATCGATGCCGACATAATCGAGCAGGGAACAGAGAGAACGTACCGCGACACCCATTCCGTCCGGACCACTGAATCCGCCGAACTGTCCCCCTCCCTTGAGGTGCGGTTCCAATTCCAGAAAGGTTCCGGGGAGTCCGAATTTCTGCATTCGAGCAGTCACGGCAGGAATCTGTTCACGGAAATCCCGGAGAATCAGTTCGTGGCCGGAATCGCCAATGTTGGCGGGAACGAAGTTTTTCAGACGCTCTTCGTCAACGTGCCCTTTCCATTCCAGTGCCGGATCGATGGAGTAATCCTTGATGTGAATCCACCCGATATAAGGACGCATCGCTTCATATTCCTTGAAGCATTGCACCGGATCCATGTTCTGGGAGGAGAGGTTTCCGCCGTCGAAGATGACAACAAGATTGTCGCGGTCGATCTTACTGGCGAGTTCCGCCAGCATTTTTCCGTTCTGACCAATCAGATTGGCCTCGACTTCCAGACCGTACACAATTCCGTGCTTGCCGAATTCTTCTGCAATTTTGGCGACGAGGGGAACGGCCTGATCGACATAGCCGTCCGGCGCTTCTCCTTTGGGCTGATAGAAGGAAAAGCCCCGAATCAGCTTGGCTCCCAGGGCTTTGGCGGCCCGAATGGTGCTGGCCACTTCCCCGGCCATGTATTCGTCGAACGGAATGAACTTGTTGTGGGAGCCGTCTTCCTGATTGAGCAGTTTGATCTTGCCGATACGGGAGCCAATGCTGGTGACTGACATGCCGTATTCTTTGTGAAGCTCTGCCAGTTGAGCGAGTTCACCGTCCGACAATTCGACAACATGCTTCACCGTCCCGGAACCGGTGACGTCAATGAATCGGGGACTGTAATACTTCAGCCCGAGTGCCGAAAGGACGGAAAGCTGCTCGACCGCAGTTTTGCGATTCGCGGCTTCATCTGCAAAAGCACTGAGATAGATCGTGGTATTATGCGACATTCTGAATCCCTCTGGAGACGAAACTGAGGACAACAAACTGTTTTACGACATTTTTGCCAGTGATGCAGAACATCCTGACCCGTGGGAACCGGGGAGAAAGCGAGTTTAGCCGGGTTCTCCCCCGAGCGGGTCTTTCCGTTCGGTCAGAACCGGGCATTGCGGGGCCATTTCAGCATTCAACTCTTTATAAGGTTCCCACTGCTCTGGCACGTTGTCTTCGTGGAAAATCGCCGCGACCGGACACTCCGGAACACATGCTTCGCAGTCGATGCACTCATCCGGATGGATGTACAGCATCGATTCCCCTTCGTAGAAGCACTCCACCGGGCAAACGACAACGCAATCTGTGTATTTGCAGTTAAAACAGGGTTCAACAACAACGTGAGTCATCCCATCATCCTTAACATGACGACCATTCCAAAACCACTTTTATCCCGATCATCGGCGATCAGGGGCCTCAGAGTTCCGAAATTTCCGCCATTCAATCAATTTCTTATGTGCGTCTGATTCCTGGCAACAACACCCCAATCAGCAATCGCTGATGCGACTCAACGCCAAGACCGGTATTCAGTTCAATTTGGATCATTATATGGTCAGAGATGACCACCAATCTCCCCGGGACAATTCTCAGTCCGAACTCTCTGTTTTTAGGACTGTCAACCTGACCTGTCAAGATGGTCAAATTTTTCCAGAAAATCGGGCGCGATTCCACACGGAAATGCCCTCTCGTCTCTCATTTTTGGGGCCAGTGGCCCAATGTCTAGATAACCTGTTCGTTATCAGGACGTTGCCGGTTACTCTTCATTCTCAGTTTGTGGGAGGAGTTTCTGTGGGAAACTCTGCGGAATTCCACCCGCTCCATCCGCCATCCATTGAGACGACGCTGGAATATCCCATTTTTTGCAGGGCATCTGCCGCGAGGACCGACCGGAATCCCCCTCCACAGTAGAGAATCAGCGGGGTCTCCGGGTTCGGCACCATTTTTTCAATGTCCCGTTCAATGACTCCTTTGCCGATATGAATCGCTCCCGGCAGGCGTCCTTTGGCAAATTCGCTCTCTTCCCGAACATCAACCAGAGTAAAAGTTTCCCCCTGATCCATCTTTGCTTTCACATCCTGCACAGTGCACTCCTGCACCCGGCTTTTGGCGTCGGTGACAATCTGCAGGAATCGGGGAGAGTGTTGTTTTGCCATGAGAAGATCTGCGGTCAGGAGAGTAAGAACCCCTAACAAAACTGACACCGATCCGCTCGCGGAAAGGAAATCTTCATCGTTTGAGAGGTTTTGTTCGCGGCTCTAAAAAACGGAAACGAACGAATCCTCTGTAGTCTTGCCACAAAGGATTCGTTCGGAATTCGAGAGGAGACGTGATCCTCCGCTGGTTACTTCAGGGTTTCATCCGCGAACTTGGAGATGACTGCTCCAAGAGCTTTGAGAATCCCCACTTCCGCATTGGCGTGACCATGCAGTTCCTGTGCGTCGTTGACGGTCAGGGTCATTTCAAAGCCATCCTTGGTTCCCTGCAACGCCGCAATTGCGGTTTCCTGCCATTTGAATCCACTCAGATTGGCGGCCCGGGCTCCGGGACGTCCCTCATCCTGCTTCTTCTTGGCTTCCGCTGGATTCTCTGCCGCTTTACGCTGATTCCGGGTCTGGAAATTCAGTTCATTCAGCAGATCCAGTTCCGGGTCATGCGTAATCTCATGCAGGTTCTTGAGAATCGCGTGTGCGTTCATGCGGAACGAAAGCAGCACTCCATTTCCTTTTTCCGGCAATGGCTTTGCAGCAAGTTCGAGTTGCGTTTTGAGATTCTCCAAAGCCCCTTCTCCTCCGCTGATCCAGAACGATTTCTCGTCAACAGCGAAATAAACGGTTTTGGAATCCCCGTAAAAATCGATCAGTGATTTCGGGGATTTGTCTCCGAAAGTCAGTTTGTGAATCGTGGTCTCGCCGACTTTTTCGGTGTTGAGTTCGACTTTCCAGCCGGTCTTGGCGGCCGGGATTTTTTCAATGATCTGGTTGATCTTTTCCGGGCTGGCGCTGGCGATTGCCAGCAGGACGGAGTGCTTCTCTTTGACTGGAACAACATCAATCAGGGCATCCAGAGTCGGAACCTTGTCGACACTTTCGGTCAGAACATCCAGCAGCAGCGAGACAATTTCTTTACGGGCGTCCTTTTCCGCTTTGCTTCCGTTCGGGCTGTCGTCGATCGATTGCGGAACGGCTGTGCGGGCCAGCTCGTAGATTTTTTTGTAATTGGCTTTCCGCTGTTCACCGACAGGGAGGAAAACACGTCCGGTCAACACGCTTTTTTCAGGAGGAGTGATAGCAGCGAACTGGCTGACCTGAGTGGTCGCTTTCTGGAAAATTCCGGCCAGCGGCGTTTCCGGCAGAGCCGTCATGGTGAGCGTTGTCGGTGCATCTTCCTTCGTCTGGTCGACTTTCATACCCAGGCGAATGCGTGCCGCTTCCACGACCCATTGTTCCAGGAACGATTGTGTCTGCAGTCGTAACTGCTTTCGGAGTTCGTACTGATCTTTCGTTTCACTGGTCAGCTTCTGAAATTCCTGAAGCTGGGTTTCAGTGTATTTTTTAAATCCGGTGCGGCGGGTTTCAGTGCCCTCTGCGGAGTTGTTCAATGACAGGAAAACCATGTTTTCCTGCTCGGCCTGTTCGGAATGTTGTGTTTCCGGATGAGGCATTCCCTTGGGAAGAGCTTCTTTCTTCGCGAAGATCACTGCATACGGGTCCGGCTTCGGGAGATACCGCAGCCAACCTTCATAGACGGAGCCGGTCAGGGCATAGAATTCCTTGTCGGCCTTGTCCGGTTTGGATTCCACGCCAATCGGATCGAGATTGTCGAGCAGGAATTCCTTCAGGTTGGAAATGGGGATAATGCTCTGAATCAGGGAACCCTGTTCGGCATCGAAGACCATGTCAAACCGGATCGGTTTATCGGTGGAAACCCCATACAGGAAGATTTCCAGATTCGGTTTGATGTTGTCTTCATAGCTCACCTTTTTCCCGGCGAGTTTCACAACAATGTATTCCAGATTCGCCAGCACCTGATCGGCCGAACCGAGTCCCAGGACCACGCGATTGTCGCTATTTTTCGGAGAGGACTCGGCGGCTTGAAGTGGCGCGCTCAACAGAGCTGACATCAAACACAGGCCAGCCACTTTCAACTTCATTTCAGCAAACTGCTTCATACTGAGAAACTGCACCGCGGCGCTCCTTCAAACTCACTTGTCCCGTCAATTCGATTACGGGAAAACTTTGGGCAAGTCCTGTCTTTCGGCCTGGGGCTCAACTGTCGTTGATGACACTCTGCTGATGACGGTGAACAGATTGATCACAGTAAACAGCGGTGACATCATGTCAGACGGCTTCAGGCATCCCCGAATTTGTTCCGCTTCTTCAGACCGTCAATCAAAACCCAGCATCTCCCCCACAGACGGGCTTTCCTGAGAATAGGGGATGATTGTGAATTGGACAAGATCGGACTTTGACTCCACTCTGAAGAAATCATCGCCAGACAGGATTGAACATGGTCAAAACTGAAAATTCCGTCATCACGTACCGTATGAACTGGTTGGAAGTTTCAAAGTTGTTTCCAATACCATCTGGAATGGCCTCGGATAACATGCTGCACAGGAAAAGGGAGCAGAGCAACCTGCTCTGAAAACCTTCCCTGCTCCATGTTGTTTCGATATCCACCGAAGTGATCTTGAGTGACAAAGGAAATTTTCCGCCATGGCGAAAAAAGCAGTGGGACGCGCTCCGAAATATTGGTTATTCAAGTCGGAAGCGGACTGTTATTCGATTGATAAACTGGCTGGGGAAAAGCACCAGACCACCTTCTGGGACGGCGTTCGAAACTATCAGGCCAGAAACATGCTGCGCGACGACGTACAGGTCGGAGACGGCGTTTTCTTTTATCACAGCAACTCGGATCCGCTGGAAGTTGCCGGGATCTGTGAAGTGGTCAAGGCCGCTTATCCCGATCACACGGCGTTTGATCCCAATGAGCAGCACTACGATCCCAAAAGCAATCCGGATGCCCCCACCTGGTACATGGTCGACATCAAACTTGTTGAGAAATTTGCGACACCCGTCACTCGGGAGCAGTTGAAACAGGCTCCGGAACTGGCCGATATGGCGGTCATGCAGAAAGGCTCCCGGCTTTCCATTACTCCAGTCACCCCCGCTGAATGGAAGATTGTCTGCCAGATGGGGAGAAGTCGGAACTGACCGGGTCTACCGACTGAAGTCGGTAGGTTCATGGCGTGAGCTACGGACTGAAAGTCCTGACGCTCACGCATGTGAAAATATGGAGGTCTCCGACAAACGGTTGGAATCGACGCACCAATTTTCGAACAAGACAT
>DATMFC010000588.1:0-1839 GCA_035556335.1 Planctomicrobium sp.
CCGAAGAAAATCTCGGCGAAAGACTCTGCAATCACCGCCTGCAAGCCCCATCGCATCAGCGATTGCGGGGCATGTTCCCGGCTCGACCCACAACCAAAGTTCCGTCCGGAAACAAGAATTTTCGCGTTGCGGTAACGTGAATCGTTAAATGGATGCGACGGATCCTGTTCACGGTCATCTTCGAAGGCATGTTCTCCAATGCCGTCGAAGGTCACGCATCGCAGAAAACGAGCAGGAATAATGCGATCGGTGTCGATGTCATCCAGCAGTACGGAGATACCGGTTCCAGAAATTTGTTCTACACGTTGCATGGGGCGCCATCAGGTTCGGAACAGTGCAAGAGGTGACACCCGGCACGGGGGACACGTACTTTCAATTATAGAGTCTCTCCGGGATGATGCCAGCACCCCCGGCATGGTAATCCTGCTCCCAATTGACGAACATTGGAGTATCCCCTGTTTTGTTCGCTCGACAGAAGGAGCACAGTTCAATGAATCAGACCCGTCGTGATTTTCTCCAGACCTCTGCCCTCTCCGCACTGGCACTCTCCTTCCCGCAAATCCTGAAAGCACAGACCGGCGCGAAACCCCGAATTTTATTACGGTCGTCATGGCAGGTAGTGAACATTGGGGATATCGCCCATACTCCAGGCGTACTCGCTCTGCTTGAAAAACATCTTCCTGAAGCAGAAGTCATTCTATGGGCTTCCGGTGACCTGACCGAAGAGGTTGCCGCGATGGAACACCGCCGGTTTCCGAATTTGAAGATCGTGAAAGGACGAATTGTCGACGGCAAGGCCACTTCCCCGGAACTCGCAGAAGCGATTCAATGGACCGACTTTCTGTTGCACGGTTCCGGCCCCTCGCTGGTGGCCCAGAAGGATGTCGGAGATTTCGTCAAACTGACCGGCAAACCGTTCGGGGTCTATGGCATCACCTTCAGCAACAGTCAACCCGCTACAATCGATCTTCTGAACAACGCCCGATTCATTTTCTTTCGTGACACCGTCTCTCTGGCGAAAGCGAAAGAACTGGGAGTTCGTTGCCCTATCATGGAATTCGGGCCGGACGGGGCGTTTGCCTGCGATGTCAAGAATGACGCAGCTGCCAATCAGTTTCTGTCTGACAACGGGTTAAAGCCATTTGAATTTCTCTGCTGCATTCCCCGATATCGCTATACGCCGTACTGGCTCATTCGAAAGAATCAGACAAAGAACGAAGAACGGGCCGCACGAAACGCGAAAATGGCCGAGCATGACCTCAAGCCACTTCGTGACGCCATCTCCACGGTTGTTCGTAAAACCGGAGTCAAGGTCCTGATTTGCCCTGAAGATATGACACAGGTGGCCATCGGCAAGGAGCATCTTTACGACCAGCTTAATGAGGATGTGAAAAAGAACGTCGTCTGGCGGGACCGCTTCTGGCTCACTGATGAAGCCTTGAGCACGTATACCCGGTCACTGGGACTCTTCGGACTCGAGATGCATTCTCCCATCATGTGCATTGGTCAGGGAGTTCCTGCACTCGTCGGTCGATTCGACGAACAGACCAGCAAAGGGTTCATGTGGCAGGATATCGGACTGGGAGACTGGCTGTTCGATTTCGACAAACCAGACGAAGTGGCCCGCCTGACTCCGACACTGCTTCGGTTTGTTGAAGATCGGCCGGCGGTTCTGGAGCAGGTGAAAGCCGCACAGAAAATCGTTCATGATCGCCAGCAGACCACCATGGAAGTTCTGCGTAAAGAACTCTCGACAACGTGACCAGGAAATTCGCTCGACTCCATTGCGACACGCGGCTTAAAGTTACAGAATCGCCTTGTTGAGAGACCCCGTTCTCT
>DATMFC010000589.1:0-15162 GCA_035556335.1 Planctomicrobium sp.
TTCTTTGCCGCGTGGGCGAGGAAATGAACGATCGGTTGCTATGCGGCTTCGGAAGAGATTGATTTTTTCCGAGCAGGGCGAGCGGACACCAGAGCCAGGACGAGGGAGCCGGCGATCATGCTCAGCAGAGAGCCCGTCAATGTTCCCAGTTTGCCGGCATCGAGCAACCTGTCTGGAAGAGCCAGTCTGGCCAGAAAGATGGACATGGTGAAACCGATTCCTCCTGGAGTTCCCCAGGAATGGTGGGCGCTGGGAACAGCCCTTATTATTCCCGGTGAGGAGAGTATTGCATGTCGAAGAGTCGTCGCCGTTTTACCGCCGAGTTCAAGCGTGAAGCGTTGCAGTTGATGCAGCGTGAAGGTCTCTCGCAAGCCGAAGTGGCCCGTCGTCTGGACCTTGATCCCGGCACACTCCGCACGTGGGAGCGTCAGTTGAAGCTGCAGGGAGAGCAGGCGTTTCCTGGCAAAGGACAACAGACGCCCATCGAGGAAGAGAACCGACGTCTTCGTGAAGAAACGCGTCGACTGACAATGGAACGGGACATCTTAAAAAAACGACGGCCTTCATTGCGAAGGAGTCGAATTGAGATACTCCTTTATTGAAGACCATCGTGAGCAATGGCCGGTGTCGGTGCAGTGTCGCGTACTCCATGTCTCTCGGAGTGGGTTCTATGCCTGGTGCCAGCGGGACGTGAGTGCGACCGTTCAACGTCGAGCGGAATTGACCGAGCGGATTGAAGAGATTCATCAGGCCAGTCGTCAGACGTATGGTTCTCCGAGAATTTACCAGGAGTTGAACGCTCAGGGGGTTCACTGCAATCGCAAGACGGTGGAGAAATGCATGCGGGAAGCGGGAATTGTGGCCAAATCGCATTGCAAGTTTCGAGTCACGACGACCGATTCTCACCATGATCATCCCATTGCTCCCAACCTTGTGAACCGGGAATTTCAGGCTTCCGGCAAGAACCAGATTTTGGTGAATAAGGTCATGGAAGCGAAGAAAGCTGCTGAGGCCAACCTGATCTCGCGCCGTGAGGAAACGGCTGCCATGCGGTCGCAGGCCAACACGGCCAAGCTGCTGGCGGACCGCTCTCGCTGGTTATTCAGCGAGCCACGCAGTTTGATTGTTGTCGTCTGATCCGCGCTCAATGCGTCACGAACCGGCCACGCCGGACCGGTCCTGATGCGACTGCGGGAACTGGAAGTCCTGGAGAAGATCGCCGCCAACGGCAAGCTCAACATCGTCCTGGGCGAAAAGGGACTGGCCGACAAGATGGTCAACTTGTTGTGATCACGTTCCTAGTGTTGCGTCAGCATTCAAAATTCGGGTGGAAGAATCGAAACGGGAGCGGCCAACGAGCCGCGGAACATGTGAGACAACCCGAAGTTTGAAGCCTGACAAGGCACTAAGTACTACAGTTGCAGATTGCGGATTTTCTCATTTTCCAATGATCCGGCATACGGGAGGGCGAAGCTCCTGCTGAGCCGCATGAAAGGTCACGTTTTCCATGGTTTGCGGCTCGGCGGGAGCCTCGCCCTCCCGAGACCGCTTCCATCAGATAAAAACACTCAAAGCATTGAACTTCTCAATAAGTGCAACTGTAGTACTAGGCACCGCCGAAGCTCCACGAAGCGATAGGCAGGCACAAACCGCCCACGGCGGCCTCTGGTCTGAGAAGTTGGGCCAGAGGCATTTTTGTTGGTATAGTCATGATTGAGAGAGATTTGCCCACCTGGGAGTCACACAGATGAAGGCCGCAATCCTATCGATTCAGGTTGGTCGTCCCCGACAATTCGCCACCGAGGAGAGTGTCGGGGACAGCTCCAAGCCCTGGTGCTCCGCAATCGTCAAACAGACGGTTACAGGAAAGGTGTTCGTGGATTTCACGAACATCAACGGCGATGAACAGGCAGACCTGAAACATCATGGCGGTGCCGACAAAGCTGTTCTCGGCTACGCTGCCGGACACTACCCGGCGTGGAACAGCGATTTGCCGGAGATCGAGTTTCCGTATGGCGGTTTCGGCGAAAACCTGACGTTGAGCGGGATCGACGAAAGCACCTGTTGTATCGGGGACGTGTATGCGATCGGTGAATGCCGGTTGCAGATTTCTCAACCTCGCCAGCCCTGCTGGAAGCTCTCCCGACGGTGGAACATTCCCAATCTGGCGGTTCTGGTTCAAAAGACCGGACGAACCGGATGGTATTTCCGGGTGCTGACGCCGGGAGCCATTGAATCCGGTATGCCGCTCACACTGGTGGATCGCCCGTTTCCCCAGTTCACGGTTTCCAGGGCGAGCGACATCATGCACGCCAAACTCCGCGACCGGACGCTCGATCTCGAACTGGCCGCCTGTCCCGCCCTGTCAGCATCCTGGAAAACGACGCTGATCGCGAGGGCAACCCAGGGGCAGGAAAAGGATTCCCGCCCACGTCTCTTCGGCGGCTGACACGGGTGTCTTCAGACCTGTCAAAACCACCTTCCAACGGAATGCGTCTCACCGGAACACTCCCTCAAGCTTGACGTCCTCTTGGCCAAACTCCGCATTGTGAAATAATCCGGTGCCTTGGTCTCTTCCGTCCTTTCCGTGGTTCCTCTGAATGATTCGGGGTATGATTGAAGGGAAGCCTGATATCGGGGTTGGAGGTACAAGTCGCGATATGATCCGTGTCTGTCCACTGACCGGAGCAATTCCCTGAACCAGGCCGCATCCTTCTTTTTTGCAAAGGTCTTCAGATTCGTATGATGATCCGTTCTCACTTCAATATGAGACTCGAGCGTCGCCCGGTGTCTGCCACGATGCTGACGAGTCTGATGCTCGCCGTTCTTTGGTTCTGTTCATTTTCGACCAGTGAAGCCGCTCCCCCCAATGTGGTTCTGATCAATGCGGACGATCTGGGGTACGGCGATGTCGGTGCTTACGGCGCCAAACGGATCGCGACACCTAATATCGACCGACTCGCCACAGAAGGACTTCGATTCACGAACGGATATTCCACTTCAGCAACCTGTACTCCGTCAAGATATTCGTTGATGACGGGTGAATATGCCTGGCGAAGAAAAGGAACCGGAATTCTGCCGGGTGATGCCTCGTTAATTATTCCGCCGGGGACCACGACGTTGCCTGCCATTCTTCAGCGAGCGGGATATCGTACCGGAGTCGTCGGGAAATGGCATCTTGGCCTGGGGGCCGGAGAAATCGACTGGAATGAGAATATTCAGCCCGGGCCATTGGAGATCGGCTTCGACGAATCGTTCATCATGGCAGCAACCGGTGACAGAGCTCCATGTGTGTATGTCAGAAACCATCAGGTAGTCGGACTGGAGAAAAATGATCCTTTGAAAGTTCATTACCAGAAGCCGTTTCCCGGAGAACCTACGGGGAAAACACATCCTGAATTGCTGAAAATCCACCCCAGTCATGGCCATGACATGAGCATCGTCAATGGCATTTCACGAATCGGTTATTTCACTGGAGGAAAGACCGCCTTGTGGAAGGATGAAGAAATGGCCGATACTTTCACAGCGGAAGCGGTCCGTTTTCTCGAACAACATCAGGCGATTCCCTTCTTTCTGTACTTTGCACTCCACGATCCTCATGTCCCACGTGTTCCTCATCCCCGGTTTGTCGGTAAGACGCAACTCGGTCCTCGTGGAGATGCAATTGTTCAGGCGGACTGGTGCGTTGGAGAGATTCTCAACACTCTCGATCGTCTCAAGCTCTCCGGCCAGACGGTGGTGATTCTCACCAGCGACAACGGTCCCGTCGTTGATGACGGATATCAGGACCAGGCGGTCGAGAAACTGGGAGATCACTCTCCCGGGGGCCCATTGCGGGGTGGAAAATACAGTCGGTTCGAAGCAGGGACCCGCGTGCCGTTCATCGTCCGGTGGACTGATCATGTTTCCCCTGGAGTGAGCGATGCTGTCGTGAGTCAGATTGATCTGCCCGCCACGCTGGCAGCGCTTGTCGACATTCCCCTCCAGCCCGGTGAGGTTCCAGACAGTTTCAATCTCTTGCCAGCCGTACTTGGAAAGTCTCCAACGGGCAGAAGTTATGTGGTGCAGCAAGGAACTGGTGGTCTGGCACTGAGGAGCGATTCCTGGAAATACATTCCCCCCAGCAAAGGTCCTGCGGTGATAAAAAACACCGGAATCGAAACGGCAAATGCTCCATTGCCACAGCTTTACGATTTGAGTTCCGACCCAGGCGAACGGACGAATCTGGCGGGGAAATTTCCCGAGCAGGTGCAGCGATTGCAGGCTCAACTGGAGCAGGTTCGCGCCGCCAGCCAGACCCGGCCTTGAAAGTGAACGGTAAAAAACACCACACTCTCCGGCACAGGTAACCAATTCTCCTTAAGAACCGCGACCAAAGTCGATCAATCGATGGCATTCCCATTCCGTGAGTGAATCGCGGTCAGTTTTGTCAGGGTTCTTATCAGCATCGTGTGTCGATCATGGCAAGAATGTTTCTTAGAGCCGCGAACAAAACCTCATCAAGCGACGATAATTCCCTCTCCGCGAGGGGATACCGGCAAGTTTTGTCAGGGGTTCTTATTCTAGGGCTTGTCATCGCATCAGTGATGAATCTGTCGACTCTCTCTCTGGCAGCTGATCGTCCGAATATTCTCCTCATCATGAGTGATGACATGGGATACTCCGATCTGGGATGCTACGGAGGCATCGCAAAGACACCTCAACTGGATGCACTGGCTGCCAACGGAGTCCGGTTTACTCAGTTCTACAACACCGCACGCTGCTGTCCCACACGAGCGTCGCTGTTAACCGGGCTTTACCCGCATCAGGCTGGTGTGGGACATATGATGGAGGACCGTGGATTCGATGGTTATCGCGGTAACCTGAACCGTCAGTGTGTGACGATTGCTGAAGTCTTGAGACCGGCTGGCTATCGGAATTATGTCTGCGGGAAATGGCATGTCACTCCGCAGCGTGGAGCCGGCGGAGACCGGGCCAACTGGCCGTTGCAGCGAGGTTTCGACAAGTTTTACGGAACGCTGGCGGGGGCGGGAAATTTCTTTCGCCCCAATGGACTCTGCCGTCAGAACGAGCTGATTACGATGAAGACGGATCCGGAATATTCACCGGAACGGTACTATTACACCGATGCGATTTCAGATAACGCCGTCGGTTTTCTTCAGCAGCATGTTGCAGAGACACCTGATCATCCTTTCTTCCTGTATGTCGCCTATACAGCGGCTCATTGGCCAATGCATGCTCTTCCTGAAGACATTGCCAAATACCAAAGTCTCTTCGATGACGGTTACGAGCCGCACCGGCAGGCCCGAATGAAAAAAATGAAGGAGCTGGGGGTCATTTCGCCTGATTCCCAACTCTCAACGGCGGCAAAGAACTGGGATGAAGTCACCCACAAGGAGTGGGAAGCCCGTTGCATGGAAGTCTATTGCGCGATGATTGACAACATGGATAGGGGAATCGGTCGGATCGTCGATCAATTGAAGAAGAACGGTCAATGGGAGAATACCGTGATTCTGTTTCTGCAAGATAACGGAGCCTGTGCGGAAACGATCGGAAGAGCACCAGATTCGGTGTCGGCAGAGCGATCGGGTGGAGGAGCCAGGCCGCGAACCGGGCCAAACGTCATGCCCGGTCCTGCGGACACATATATCGCTTACGGCCAAGGTTGGGCGAACGTCAGTAATACTCCGTTTCGGGAATACAAACACTGGGTTCATGAAGGAGGGATTTCGACTCCTCTGATTGCGCACTGGCCGACAGGAATTTCTTCCACCCGACAGGGGCAACTGGAGCATCAACCTGGCCATCTCATCGACATTATGGCCACCTGTGTCGAACTGGCGAAGGCAGACTATCCGTCTGAGTTCCAGGGAGAGAATATCAAACCGCGCGAAGGAATCAGTTTACTCCCCGCATTGAATGGAATGCCCATTGAAAGATCGCAACCCCTCTTCTGGGAACATGAAGGGAACCGGGCGATTCGGGAAGGACGCTGGAAACTCGTTGCGAAATCCGATCGCCCCTGGGAACTGTATGATCTGGAAACCGATCGCACTGAGTTAATGAACCTGGCCACGTCACATCCGGAACGTGTTCGCGATCTGGAGGAAAAATGGAATGCTTATGCGGAACGAGCCAATGTCCTCCCGTTAGGGGGATGGCGTGGAGCGAGGGCGGAACCACTGCAAGGAACATCAAAACAACGTCTGGAACTCAAGGCCGGAGACAGGTTGTCTCCTCAACAGTCTCCTCCCATCCAAGGGCGGGCCTTAACCATAACCGCCAAAATCGAACTGTCTGGAGACTCGGCTCACGGCGTCATTCTGGCTCAGGGAGGAACCCAGCACGGTGTCTCTCTGTTTCTTGAAAAGGGAAAGCCAATCTTCTTTGTGCGAGTCGCTGGCGAGTCCTGTCAGGTCGCAGGTCCGGTTCTGAAAAGTGGAACTCACACGTTGACGGCGAAACTCAGTGCTGAAGGAAGGCTGAGCCTTCAGTGTGGTGACCAAACCGTTGAAAAAACTGCGGTTGGGCGACTGCTGATTCGCAAGCCTGGGGATGGACTTCAGGTCGGTCGGGATGAGGGAGGAGCCGTTGGTCCCTATCCTGCTCCCAATGCCTTTTCCGACAGGATCGAGTCTGTTGTGTTTGAGCTTGAGCCGACGGTTCAATCCGGTGCGGACAAATGAGAGTGTTTGTGTACGCAAATGTCTCCTTTTTTACAACGGGTTGCATTAACACTCTTGATCCAGGTGAGATGTGAACGAGCGTCATGAACGAGTCGGTCCTCCCAGGATGATCGACATTGCTCGGCTCGCCGGCGTTTCAAGAATGGCAGTCTCTGCCGTGCTCATGGGAACAGGGCAGGGACGCATTGCGGTCTCACCTGCCAAGGCAGAGAGGATCCGGGAAATTGCCAATCGGCTGGGATACCGTCCCAACCCGGCGGCAAGACAACTCGCTGGACAACGGAGCGGCGTCATTGCCATGGTCGCCAAAGACTGGCGGAACTACCTCACACAGGGAGCGCTTTCCCGACTGCATGAAGTCGCGGAAACTCATGGTCTCCATGTGTTGACGGCTCGGGAAGAGCCGTCCCAGGAGCCGTTGCAGCGGCTTCTGAGAGATTTACAGTTTGGCTGGATTGACGGTTTGATTTACCTGGCCTATGAAAATGAATCACATTGGCCGAAAGTGGCGGAATTGCTTGCAGGAGTCTCCAGGGCGATCGTGGCCGTGGGAGCAGTGACGGCACCTGGTGTCTCTGCCGTTTCTTCTGACGTTCGCCTGGCTGCTGAAGACTCGGTACGTCACCTGTTTTCCCGAGGATACTCACGGCTCTGCATTGTGACGGAAGAGCTGGCAACCCCCTCAATTCTCTCGCGCGTTCAAGGCTATCGGGAAGCGGCGTCCGAATTGGGCATCCCGATCCCGGATACCAGCCTGCTTGTCGAAACAAAGGGGTGGCTGATCGGATCTCCCGATTTTCACCCTCATTTCGATGCTCTCGCACGGAAAATTCGTGAGCAACACAAGGCTGATGCCGTTCTTTGCGACTCTGATTTTACCGCCAGCGGGCTGGCGCAGGCGTTTCGGCGTCAGCATTTGAGAATCCCGGACGATATCGCCCTGCTGGGATGGGGGAACCTGCACTTTTCCGCATTGATTGATCCACCGTTGACGACGGTCGATTACAACCTTCCGGAACTGTTTTCCCGAATTGTGACGCGATTGCAGCAGACATTCGCGGCTCCGAACGAAACGTCTGATGATGCCATCGAAAAAATTCCGAATCGGTTGATCGTTCGTCGGTCGACCTGACGGAGCTTTCTCGCCGCCCCGGCTCAAGAGCAGTCGGCTTCAGGAAGCCACACCGGGAGCTGTCCGGTTTTCACGGAAAATCCATCCGAATCAACGAATTTCCTTAAATATCCCGGGATATTTTATTTCTGATTGCTGGAGAAACTTCCAGCACTTCCTCCAAAAGGTCCTACGGATACTTGTTTCTATTTTTCTAAAAACACCGAAAATATCCCGAGATATATTTAAATCACCACAAGATGTGTAGTATATTGTGTCGATCTTCTCCTTTTTGGAATTGAGAAGGCTGGAGACGGTGGTGGTCTCTGTGGCCGACGAACGCGACAGAAATTCAATTTTCTGACAACTGTAACTGCTGATTGGTGCAACGATGCAACAGAACTCTGCTGACAGGATCCTCCCCGCAGGAATTGTTGATCTTCGGGGATGTTCCAGACCGGGACCGGGTTTGAGTCGTACGAAACAGAACGGGTTTACGCTGATCGAGTTGCTTGTCGTGATTGCGATTATTGCAATTCTGGTCGCATTGCTACTTCCCGCTGTCCAGCAGGCACGGGAAGCAGCTCGCCGCAGTCAGTGTCGAAATAATCTCAAGCAGATCGGACTCGCACTTCACAATTACCATGAAATCTTCGGAAGCTTTCCAATCGGTTATCAGGTCGCGCCCGATAGTACCGGCAGCGGGTGGAACTGGCAGCGTGGGATTCTTCCCCAATTGGACCAGGGACCATTGTCGGAACAACTCGATGTCCGGTACAAGCCGTTCGGGAATCTGAGCAGTTCGCAGGTCATTGCTGCCGTTGCGACTTCGCTCTCGGTGTTCAGCTGCCCGACCGACGTCAAACCGAAAACGATTTCACTGTTCTCGTCGGGCAATGACGGATACGTCGAACACATTGCCACCAGTAGCTATGCCGGAGTTTATGGAGCATTCGGAGGAGGACAGCAACCTTGTGAGAACGATGGGTTGGCAAATCCCCGACCGAATATGAATCAGCGGGGAGTCTTTGCGGTCAATATCTGTCGGAAGATTCGGGATGTCACCGATGGGACATCAAACACGACTGCGGTTTCAGAAGTGACGTGGGAGGTCTCGCAGAACCAGGTCTTGTACGGGGCTGTTGGCCAGGGAGGCTCGGCAAATTGTCGCACACCCGATCCACAAGGAAATGAAAGGTTTCCTCCCTGGCGATTCTTCCGAGTGCATCGAGTCAAATTGAATGGTCCGGCCAATGCAAACCAGCCCCGTTTCGGATTTCACAGTCTCCATACTGGCGGAGCGCACTTCCTACTACTGGATGGATCTGTTCGCTTCATCAGTGAAAACATCAATCACTCGGCAACCGATTATTCCGCAAATGTTGATCCCAGCGAATTCGGAACCTATCAACGGCTGGCCGGAATCGATGATGCCCAGACAATTGGAGAATTCTAGACCGGATCGCGGTCTGGAATGTGGCCTCACAGCGCGCGTTTCGCCAGTGAAAACGCTGGTGTCCGCGTGACGAGGACGAGTAAGTATTTTGCAAGTTGCTTTAGAGAGCATTTTAGGACTTGATCAATCCGGTCCTGGCGCGCGGATTATTCGATGTATTACCGATTTCAACCCAAATCTGACCCACATTTGAAAATGATGCCCGCGTGTGCTCGTATCCTCAAAGTCTTTTGCTTCTGCCTGCTTCTCAGTTTTTCAGCTTGTGGACAGTCCGGCCCACAGCTTGGCCTTGTCGAAGGTCGCATCACGCTTGACGGGAAGCCTCTGACCGATGCCACCGTGACTTTCATTTATTCTGGTGAAAATGGCACCACGTCATCCGGAAGTACTGACGCAAATGGGCATTATTTCCTGAAGTACACCTTTCGGAAAGCGGGAGCCATGGTCGGCCATCATGATGTGAAGATTGAAATTGAAGGAGCAGCCGCCGTTCGCGAGAATCAGGGGAAAAAATCTGAAACAGGAAACAACGGGATTCCAGACAAGTATAGGGAACCGGGAACCTTGACTGCCCATGTGAAAACCGGTCGGCAAAAGATCAACTTCGACCTTTCCTCCTCCCCGTAGCTCGTATTGCTCGAAACACCCGACTTCAGTTCGATCAATTCAATTACCTTACTGATACCCGCTGATGAAAATGATGAATCCACAAGACCGACTCATCGTGAAGTATACTGTGCTGCTCACCCTGACAATGTCTCTCTTCGCCACGAAACAGGCTGCTGCTGAGAAGCAGGCACCATGGAACGTTCTCTTCATTGCCGTGGACGACCTGAATCACTGGGTCGGATACATGGGAAGGAATTCTCAGACACTCACGCCGAATCTGGATAAGCTCGCGGCGCGGGGAGTTCGATTCAACCATGCCTATTGCGCGGCTCCGCTGTGCAATCCCTCACGCGCGGCAGTGATGTCTGGATTGCGCCCCACCACCTCCGGGGTCTATGACAACAATGAGGACTGGCGAACGGTCATTCCCGTGGAACAGACCCTGACGACCACTTTCCGAAATGCCGGGTATCAAGTCTCAGGGGCGGGAAAAATTTATCACGGAAAGTATCCTCGACGCCGTGAATGGGATGACTACCTCACCAACGTCGGATCCGACCCTGTTCCCAAAGGGAACAAGGGAGTGGGAGGAATTCGCTTTGCACCGCTCGATTGCGCCGATGAGGATCTGCGCGAGTGGAAAATTGTGAACTACGGCATCAAAAAACTCTCCACAAAACAGGATCAACCATTTTTCCTGACGATTGGGCTGCACAAGCCGCACATGCCGTGGGATGTTCCACGCAAATATTATGACCTGCATCCGTTGGACTCCA
Source organism: Planctomicrobium sp. (assembly GCA_035556335.1). Taxonomy (GTDB): domain Bacteria; phylum Planctomycetota; class Planctomycetia; order Planctomycetales; family Planctomycetaceae; genus Planctomicrobium. The sequence continues at coordinate 10,639 of DATMFC010000589.1, forward strand.
TCCAGCTTCCACCGGTTCGAGATGACGATTTCGACGATCTCCCTGAATCCGCGATCAGGATGGCGAAACCGGATGGAGATCATGCGGAAATTCTGAAATCAGGACGATGGAAAGAAGCAGTTCAAGGGTATCTGGCTGCCATTTCGTACAGCGATGCCATGATTGGTCGCCTCATTGACGCTTACGATCGCTCGCCTGATCGTGACCGGACCATCATTGTTCTTTGGGGAGATCATGGCTGGCATCTGGGTGAAAAGAAACATTGGCGAAAATTCGCCCTCTGGGAAGAAGCAACAAGAACCCCCTTGATCTGGCTGGTGCCGGGGCTCACTGCGGAGAATCAGGTCTGTCATCGGACTGTCGACCTGATGTCGATCTATCCAACTTTGACCGATCTCTGCGGAATTCCAACTCCCCGGCATGTTGAGGGAGTCAGCCTGAAGCCCCTGCTGGAGAACCCTGACTCTGCATGGAACCAGCCGGCTCTCACAAGCTATGGGGCCGGAAACCATACGGTCCGCACGGAAAAATGGCGCTATATCCGCTATGCGAATGGAGACGAAGAACTCTACGATGAGCAGCGGGATCCATATGAATGGACAAACCTGGCCGCAGATCCTCAATTCTCTTCGAAGAAAGCCGAGCTTGCCGAATTTCTCCCGAAACAGATTCAAACCCCGCTTCGGCTTCGAAAAAAGTAAACGGAAGACGACTAACCAACTCCTATGGAAACTGAATGATCTTCCCGACCGCGTCCGATCGGACAGTTCCGTCGAAATCGATCAAGGGGCGTGAATTTTCAACCCGCCCCAGCTTCCGGCAGCCGGGACCGATTCCTGTCCATCCGAGATCATCTTTCTTCGTCTCCGCAAATGCCAGCAGGCGTTCAACAACATCAGGGTGTTCCGCGGCAACGTCATTCTTTTCACTCTTGTCGTTGATGAGATGAAACAACTGGGGCCGCAGGGGTTCTCGTCGTCCATTGGGGCCGTCTCCGAGAGCCAGATGTAATTTCCAAGGCCCCAGCCGGACAGCTTCCAGCGTCAGTCCTCGAAAATAGAAATAGTTGTCGCGGGCCGACGGTGTTATGTCGCTTCCGGATAGCGTCGACCAGATATTCACCCCGTCAATCTGATGCTGAATTGACTTCTCTGCGCCTGCCAGGCTGGCAAAAGTTGGAAGCAGGTCCATCATGGCCGTCATCTCATCAGTGCTGGTTCCCGCCGGGATTTTTCCTGGCCACCATGCCATTGTACAGACCCGCATCCCTCCTTCGAATGTCTGGGATTTTGACCCTCGTAAAGGAGAGTTGTCTCCTCCCTGGTGAAGTGGTCCCCCGTTGTCACTGGTAAAGATCACCAGGGTTTTGTCTGCAAGATCCTTCTGTCGAATCGCATTCATTACCTCTCCAACGCTTGCATCGATTTCCTGTATCCAGTCACCTCGCAGCCCATTCGGGGAAGTGCCGTGAAAATCCGTTGAAGGATAAAAAGGAAAATGAACAGCCGTGTGAGGAAGGTAGAGAAAGAACGGACCATTCTGGTGCTCGTCAATAAATTGAATGGCTCGACGGGTGTATTCCCGCGTGAGTAGCCGCTGTTCCTCATTTCGTAATCTCCCGATCACTTTCCCGTTCTCCATGATTGGAATGGGAGGTTGTGCGTGTCCTCTGGCCCCTGCCTCGTCTTTCTGGGATTGGGCCGATTTGAGAGTTGCGGTGTTGGGAACGGGAAGCGGCTTGCTGAAACTGCTTTTCGCCCCATCAGCAGCTGGCCCCATATCATTGGAATAGGGAATTCCATAGAAATAGTCGAATCCTTGCTGATTGGGTAAGAATTCAGACTGGTCTCCCAAGTGCCACTTTCCGATACAGGCCGTCGCATAGCCGGCTGACTTCAAAACCTCCGCGATGGTCTGCTCCTCAGGGCTGAGTCCAATCCGGGCGTCAGGAAACAGAACATGGGAAATGGGGAGGACCCGCTTGGGGTAGCAGCCGGTCATCAATGATGCTCTGGACGGAGAACAAACGGGGGCGGCATAATGACTCGTCAGTTTTCTTCCTTCACGCGCCATTCGATCAAGATGAGGAGTTTTGTTGCTTGAACCATAAGGACCGATTTCTCCATAACCCAGATCATCAATATTAATAACAACGATATTGGGCTGAAAATCAGAAGCCAAGCCTCTGGAGTTTGTCGAAATGATGTCGGGAATAAGTAGATGAACAAAGAAGCATAAACTTATCACCAATAGTCGATCGGAGTTCTTCATTGCTTGTTTCTATAAGAGTTGTTCCTATGGCCGTCTCAGGATGAAGCAAATTATATAATCTGTTTACACATTACGCATGCCTGTCGTACCCCGACATCATTCATTGGGTGTAGTCGCTGAATGGTGGTGGTACAGATGAACAGGAGAGGGAAGACAGGTCCCCTTGATGGGAGGGGGCTCTCAAAACTTGAGGCTGGGAGCCTCAACAGCCCGGGGAGGGTTCCCCATGTTCATTCAGATTACGGTCCAGTGCGGTGATGTGAAAGCGGAATTTCGGGAAGAGGTGACCGGGATCGGCGGAGCGTCACCGTTCACGGTCTGGATGGTTTCTTGAGAATTGAACGAAAACGGTATCGTTGCCGAGCGTGCCAGAGAACCCACTATTTTGCATCCGTTTCGAAAAAGCTGCGCCGATGGTGCAGAATCTCTCCAATTGCATTAATCGCTGTATCCGGCCGAAACCTCCTCGCCAAACCGCTTATTGAGACGGACTGAGGATCGAAACAGGTGAAGAATAAAGCAGAGATCTTCATGCAGTCGTATCACGACACAGCAGTCTGAAACGCAGACCAGTGAGAGAAACAGATTCTCATCAGGATGTTGAATTTTTCCACCGCCTGAGCCAACGGCGTGATCTATTCATTTCATTGCCAGTTGTGTTAAAGCGTCGGAACAGTAGCGCCGTCCCGAATCTGGCCTGAATATGTGTGTCAAAAAAGCAATTGCCTGCAGAGGGGAGAGCACCAGCTCTGATCCCGATGTGAAAGACTCAAATGTCGACCACTGTTGATTCCCCGCACAAATCGATGTTCGACTCACCGTTAGCCAGCGTTGCGTCTTTGCAGCGGGCACTCGATTCGTCGATGACCCGTCGGGCTCAGGAAACGAAATCATCTCGAATTGTGATTGTCGATGACGAAGTTTCGCAGATCCGCAGTCTCAAACAATATTTGTCAGAGGCCGGGTATTCGAATTTTGTCACCACCAACGACGCGACTGAAGCCGTCGATCTGGTGCGCGAGGAAAAGCCGGACATGGTGCTGCTCGACATCGCCATGCCGGAGGTGAGCGGAATTGACATCCTGCATATATTCAGTCTTGATCAGACGATGCAGCATGTTCCCGTCATTATTCTCACTGATACAACAGACCGGGAAATCAAGCATCTCTGCCTGGAGCTGGGAGCCTCCGACTTCCTGGCCAAGCCGGTTGATCCGATGGAGTTGCTGCCTCGCGTCCGCACGTTGCTGTTGAACAAACAATTCCGGGACCAGCAGACCAGTCATTCTGAATGGCTGGAAGAACAGGTCCGTAAACGAACCGCCGAACTGGCCGCTTCGCGTGAAGAGGTGGTTCATTGTCTTGCACGAGCCGGTGAGTTTCGTGACGACGATACCGGACACCATGTTGCGCGTGTCGGAAAATATGTTGCGGTGATTGCCAGGGAGTTAGGATTCAGTCCTTCCCGTGTCGAAATTGTGGAACTGGCGGCACAACTTCATGACATCGGCAAGATCGGAATCCCTGATGCCATTTTGCATAAGCCGGGAAAACTCGACGACACCGAGTACTCCATGATGAGATCGCACTGCGCGATCGGCAAGGAAATCATTCAGCCTCTTCCGCCACAGGAAGCCGCGATCATGCGCGGGCATTCGCGACTTGGGTCAAGTATGTTACATGTTCCCAGTTCTCCATTGCTGATGCTGGCGGCCCGAATTGCACAAACTCATCACGAACGCTGGGACGGCACCGGTTATCCACTGGGACTTCAGGGGGAAGACATTCCAATTGAAGGTCGAATGACTGCCGTTGCGGATGTGTATGATGCCCTGAGTACGAAACGTGCCTATAAACAGCCCTTCTCACGTGAGAAATGTTTTTCCATTCTCGAGGAAGGTCGTGGTACTCATTTCGATCCGAAGGTGCTCGACGCCTTCTTTGCTCGCGCCGACGATATTATTCAAATCCAACTGGACTATATGGACCGGTAGGTGTTTCGCTCTGCTACAATTGAGACATCGCCTGAGTTACAGCCAATTGGTTTGTCGGCATGACGTGAGCGTAAACACTGAGGGTCATTGCAGGGTTTGAATACCCCAATACTTGTGCAGCAGCTGTGATCAGAGTCCGCCGACCGATCAGTGCGAGTGTGTTCCAGAAGAGGTACCCGTTATCGTTGAGGGTTTGAGCCCGCAAGGTTGGTATCGCCAAAGCTCCTGCTGAGCCGCATGAAAAATCGGGCTTTCCATG
>DATMFC010000590.1:0-28598 GCA_035556335.1 Planctomicrobium sp.
GCGCCCAGCCGACCGAAGAGTTTGCCACAGGCATCGCTGCAGCAATCAGAAGCCCCAGTAAAATTCCGTTGGACCCTTCAAAGAGACGCAGCGTAGCACATAGAGACAGGACGACCAGAATCGGAACCACCCAGACAAGAAGTAACGCCCAAGGGTATTGACGAAGATTCACACGAGGCATTCTGGCGGTTTCCACCGTCAGTCCGGCACAAAACAGAAGACACCCCAATACCAGATGCGACAACGAATTCGGGGCATCAGCGAGAACTCCTGGCAGGGAAATGGAGCGTAGCGCATTCCCTGGTCCCGGGAAAAAGATGGCAAGCAGGTAAACCGTCAGAAGCCAGAAGAGTACCTGAAACGAGTGAGCCCGACAGGGAGAAATCGAACAGGGAGACGTCGATCGGTCTCGGCGCGGAAGCTCCGGCGAGTGACGTGGCTCAGATTGATGGGATGGCCTGTTCACAACCGTTCGACCAGAGAATGCAGAGGAACCACGGAAGGAACGAAAAACACGGAAAGGAAGAAGCGAAACGTCGCTGCGATCAAAACTGGCTGTCGTCTCAGCGAATCACCGACTTCCTTCACAGCTCGTTTTCTTCTTTCCTGTTCCGTAATTTCCGTCTTTTCCGTGATGAATCATCCTCGCTAATACACATTGCGGATCCCCCTGTCCTGATGAGACAGGAAATTTTGGAATTTTACGGAAAATCCGCGTCAGGATGGTTCCTGAACGGAGGCGAGTTGTTTGACGAACTCCAGGGCGTCCGCGGTGGTGTGCAAATCCCCGTTGAGTTGGGCATCACGTACGGAAGACAACCAGTCCTTGAACTGCGGACCGGATTTGTATCCCTGTTGAATCAGATCACTTCCATTGAGCAACGCGGGAGGATCCAGTTCTTCAGGAGGGATGGCGGCCAGTTGACGTTCAATCCATTCAAAGGAACTCTGGTCGGATTCCTCGACCTTGGCAATGCTTCGTTCCAGTTCCAGCAGTTCGACCCAGAGCGGATGAACGGCCAGTCGTTTCAATGCAGAAATCGGCTGTTCCGGTAATGCAGCCAGTTTTCCAAAATGCGTTCGGAGCCAGAGAATCTGTCCTGTTTCATCATTGGAGAGTTTCAGTCGGGCACAGGCGGCGTTCACCGTCCCGGCGGGAATTTCCCCTTTTTTTCGAGCTTGTGCGACTGGAACATGTCGCGACAGTGCCGCAAAGGCCGTTTCGAACCGGATGGTCGAAAGTTGTTCCAGCAGTTGCTGCTGACCCGCCGTCAATTCACCCACTTCCGGCAGAATGTATGAGAGCAGACCAAGATCATCGCATAGACGCATCGCTCGGGCCCGGTTGCTGTTGGAAAGCATCTTCCGTAATTCCTGAGCAATCCGTTCCGCACTGACCACGGTCACTTGCGGGGCCATTTCCCGAATGGCTTCTGCGGTTGAATCCTCCAGTCGAAATCCAAGACTGGCCACAAAGCGAACCGCTCTCAACATGCGGAGTTTGTCTTCCGTCATCCGATGACGCGGGTCACCAATCGCTCGCACAATTCCCTGACGAAGATCCTCTTCTCCCCCCACAAAATCATGCACGGTCTGTGTGAGTGGATCGTAAAACATGCCGTTGATGGTGAAGTCTCGTCGCTGGGCATCTTCTTCCGGAGTGCAGAACGAGACCCGTCCGGGATGGCGGCCGTCGGTGTATTCTCCTTCCTCGCGAAAGGTCGCCACTTCAACTGAGTGACCACTTCCTTTTGGTCCGAGAACGATGATGACCCCGAAACTCTCTCCGACCGCCAGCGTCCGGCGATGCCCGAAGACCGTTCTCACCTGATCAGGTGTCGCATTGGTTGCCACGTCGTAATCGTTGGCAAACACTCCGCGTAACAGGTCGCGCACGCATCCCCCGGCCCAGTACGCAATGAATCCGGCCTGAACAAGCTGATGAACAACACTGGTCGCAAACTGTTGAGACACGAAGACTTCGATCTGATATCGGAATGAAAACAGCGAAACAGGAGGAGGAGGACTCGCCTTCCAATGACGCAGGATCAGTGAAAGATAAAGTCTCCTTCGTTACATTGACATCCCGCCCGCCGATTCCATGTGGAATCGGCGGGATGAAAAACAAATTGCGCCGGGTCGGGTGGATTACGTGAAAGTCGGAAATCCTCACGCAAAGGCGCAAAGGCGCAAAGAGTTTCTTTCCTGATTCTTTGCGCCTTTGCGCCTTTGCATGAGATCACTCTCCATTTCACGTGATCGAGCTTGTTTCTGGCGAATCAAGATTATTGATCATCATTGAAAACGTGTGGAGTGGCCATGTCTCTGGCAGGAAAATCGGTCGTCATTACTGGAGGAGGAACAGGAATCGGTGAAGCGTGCGCTCTGGCGTTCGCTGAAGCGGGATGCAAGGTGGTGATCGCCGGGCGTCGTGAAGAGAAACTCAAGGAAGTCGCGGCCCAGTTCCCGGGCGAACCGGGCATTCTCTACAAAGCCGCCGATGTCTCGAACCGACAACAGGCAAACGAACTGATTCAATGGGCCACTGCGGAACTTGGACAGATTGATCTCCTGCTGAACAGTGCCGGAATCAACATCGCCAAACGCCAGATGTCAGTGATCGACCCGGAAGACTGGGACAAGTTGATGCAGGTGAATGCCACTGCTGCATTCAACACGATTCACGCCGTTCTGCCGCAGATGCGTGAACGGAAAGATGGACTGATCATCAACATCTCCTCAGTCGCCGGTCTGCGAGCCAGCCTTCTTGGGGGAGTTGCTTACAGTGCTTCCAAATTTGCCATGACCGCGCTGGGAACCTGTGTGGGACTGGAAGAACGGAACAACGGAATTCGAGTGACGAACGTTTATCCCGGTGAAGTGGAAACCCCGATTCTCGATGCCCGTCCCGTTCCGGTCAGTGCCGAACATCGCGCACGAATTCTGCAACCATCGGATATTGCGTCCATGATTGTCGCCCTTGCTGCCCTTCCTCCCCGGGCACACGTTCCTGAACTGGTCATCAAGCCGACGACGCAGGAGTTTTGTTGAAGCAGGTTATAAGGGAAATCCGAAATTCAAAAATTGAAAATTCGAAACAAATTCAAAATCAGAAATTCAAAAGGTCAGCTCTCCGCGTTTTGAATTTCTGATTTCTTCCTTCGAATTTGTTTCGAATTTCCTGCTTGGAATTTTGAATTTTCATTTCCTGAAGATGCATCGCAATGTCTTTACGAATCTGAGTGAATGAGATGAAAATTCAGGTGAATGGCGAATCCCGAGAAGTTCCGGATTCCACGACGGTGGCCCAGTTGCTGGCATTGCTGGAACTGGATCCTCGTTTTCTGGCTGTGGAGCGGAATCGTGAACTGGTTCCACGAACGCAACATGCCGACTGCCAACTCGAGCCGAACGACGAGATCGAAGTCGTCACTCTCGTTGGAGGAGGCTGAGACGCATTACTCCGGGGTCTCGATTTCCTCGAGTACTCGTTTCAAGTCGTTCCGCCAATCCGGTAATTCGATTGAGAATGTCTGTGCGATTTTGCTGCAATCCAACCGGGAGTTAGCCGGGCGTTTTGCGGGGGTGGGGTAATCAGCGGTTGTGATGGGATGAACCGTGACCGTCCGTTGTGCCAGTCGGAAGATCTCATTCGCGAAGCCGTGCCAGGTTGTTGAAGGAGTTCCGCTGAAGTGATAAATCCCCCCCCGGTGATGGCGCGGAGTCTCTTTCAGTATTGCGGCAATGGTTAGGCAGCAATCAGCAATCGATTCGGCAGAAGTGGGACCGCCCTGCTGATCGCTGACTACGGAAACGGCCTTCCGGGTGTCACTCAGACGCAGCATCGTCTTGACGAAATTCTTGCCATGCGAACTGAAGACCCATGACGTGCGAAGAATCACCGCATCAGGAAACTGTTCCTGGATTCGTTGTTCTCCTTCGAACTTCGTTCGACCGTAAACACCCTGCGGGTTTGTTTCATCCGTCTCGACATAAGGTGCAGGATGATCACCAGAGAAGACGTAGTCGGTCGAAATGTGAATCAGTTGATGACCTGCTGACCGGCAGACCGATGCAATCGCTTCAGGTGTTTTCGCATTGATCAACAATGCTTCTTCGGCATTCGATTCCGCGAGATCCACCTGAGTGTAAGCCGCTGCATTGATCACGACAGCAGGGGAAGTGATTTCTGAAAGGACTTTGACTACACGTTCCGGAGAGCGGAAATCCGCCTCACTGCTCGAATAGACGACATATGGAATCTGGAGAATCGTTGCCGCGCGCTGCAATTCGAGGGCAACCTGTCCATTCTTTCCGAAGATCACCAGCATATTGATTCAAATTAAAGAAGCTGAACTGCTGGATGGTCTGTCACTCGCATCCGTAATAAGCGTTCCGCAGGCGATAAACTGGACACACATGTACCCAAATGCCCACATTCGCTTGCTAAAAAAACCTCCGCATGGTGCCGGCGGATCGTGTTGTCCAGACCCGCAATTTAAGGTGGGCACCGCCGTCTCGGGTTGTGTGAACCAGAGGACTAACCGAAGTCAGATCCTCTGGAGAAACACGCTGCCAAAACTGGAAGTTCCCTGCGGGATGGAAGTCGGGTCTACAAATACAATCCGGTATCGAACACAGCAGAGGGAATTCGCGACCCTGAAAAGCGTCGCGACATCTCCATCCTACATGCCTTGAAAACCAGGGACAAGTACCTGCTCCCAAGAAATCAAAAGTTACGACTGTTGGAAGTCGACCGGTTCCGACTGAGCGGGGAAGTTTCATTTCTGACGGGGCGTATACTTTTACTGCTTCAGTGAATGCGCTAAGATGCCGTCTCGCGACAACTGCCTCACGATTCTGACATTGAGCGAGGCCCCTTCATGCGGCAACAGTTCCTGTTTGACCTGAAACCCGATGCCATGCCCCTTTCCTGGAATACCATTCATCTTCAAGACTGCGTCGCCGGGATGGAACGACTCGACGCCGGAACCGTTGACCTCGCCTTTGCTGATCCGCCGTTCAATGTTGGATATGAATATGATGTCTACAATGATCGCCAGGAACACGAACTCTATTTAGAGTGGTCGAAGAACTGGATCTCTCAGGTCCATCGTGTGCTGAAGCCGAACGGGACATTCTGGCTGGCGATCGGTGATGAGTACGCCGCCGAATTAAAGCTGATCAGTCAACAGGTGGGGTTTCATTGTCGAAGCTGGGTCATCTGGTATTACACGTTCGGAGTGAACTGTTCTCACAAGTTCAGCCGCTCTCATGCCCATCTGTTCTATTTCGTCAAAGATGAAAAGGACTTCACGTTCCGGGCGGAGGAACTGGAGAACCGCATCCCGTCTGCACGACAGCTTGTTTACAACGATCGGCGGGCCAATCCCAAGGGGCGTCTCCCTGACGACACGTGGATTCTTCGCCCTCAGGATCTGGCGGACTGCTTCTCTGCTCAGGAAGATACCTGGTACTTCCCCCGTGTGGCCGGAACCTTCAAAGAACGAGCCGGATTCCACGGGTGTCAGATGCCGGAACAGTTACTCGGACGCATCGTTCGAATCTGTTCGCACCCGGGCGATCGCGTGCTTGACCCCTTCTCCGGAAGTGCCACAACTTTAGCGGTGGCGAAAAAGCTGGAGCGTGAATTCATCGGGTTTGATCTCTCTGAAGATTACATCACCGCAGGATTGGCTCGGCTGGAACGCTGCAAGGGAGGAGATCCCCTGGATGGGGCTCCAGAACCGACGATGAGTGCTCCCAGCACGGCGAACGGGAAGCGGCTGCAACCAGAAAAGATACGCGGAAAGCATGCCGCCAAATCGACCAAAAAGAAGTCGAAAGCTCGATGAGTGGATCTTCCTCACGCCTGATCTTATCGAGTTTGATTCTCGCGACGGTGGTCTGTGGTGCAGCGGTCCAGATCGGGTTACTGTGGTTCTCATCCATTCCACTGGGCATTCCCGGAGAATGGGTCTGGCCCCGATTGAAACCGATCGTTCCACTGCTGGCGATGATCTGGCCGGCCATGCTGATGGGAGCCGTTCTCGCAGGTTATGTCTGTTTGAATGCGTTGAACTTCAACCACTTTCAACGCAGGAGCCGAGGACTTCTTCTACTCGGACTGTGGGGGATCGGCATTGTCTGGATTCTGTCACTGGTCGGTTCGGCTCCGGGAATCGCCGGATTAAACCGGATTCCGTTTGTTCTGTTTTATACACGTTCATCCGGTTACTTCACTCAGGCTTACGAGCATCGCCACAATGTGCGCGAGTTTCTCAAGGGGTACCGGGAGCGGATTGAAGACAGCAGCAATCCTGAGAATCATCTGCATCTGGGAACCCATCCTCCGGGGCTGACTTCCGCTCTGATTGGCATGATGTGGATGACCGAGAACGTACCGGGCGTCTCCTCCCTGTTCACTGTCACGCAACCGCAGGCGTTTCAGGAGAGCGTGGAAACGATTCGGCAATTCGAACTGGCCAATGGAAAGCCGCCAACGCTTCAGCAGAACGAAGCTGCTGTTCTCTGGATGGCCGCGCTGCTGACCGCAGTCATGGCGGCAGGAACCTGTCTCCCCCTTTATCTGCTCGCGCGCCGGTTTGTCGATCCGTCAACCGCATGGTGGGGAGCGGGATGCTGGTTGCTGGTTCCTGCGATCCCCATTTTTCTCCCGAAGTCGGACGTCTGTTTTCCTCTCCTGGCAATGGGAGCACAGTTTCTCTGGCTCACCGCACTCGACAGGAACCGGTTCTCAACAGGTTTCTGGACCGGTGTCGTCATGTGCGTGGCATTGTCGTTGACGCTGGCCTTCTCCCCGATTGCCTTGATGTTCCTCTTACAGGGAATCGTCCTGACAGTCCTCTCTGGTCCGTTGAGTCAGTGGAAATCATCGCTCATACAACGCTGGAGACCTCCTGTCGGTGCTATTGTTGCCCTCCTGGCCTGGCTCCTTGTCTGCGGGATTGCCGGACAGATGAACCTGTTGGGAATCTGGATTCAGAACCTCAAAAATCATGCGGCGTTTTATGCGCACAATGTCCGGACCTACCCCGCGTGGCTTCTGGAAATCCCGATCGAACTGGCCTTTTCGCTGGGACTCCCCGTTGCCATTCTCGCTGTACTTGGAGTTGTCGGTCTCTTCAGGCAACATAGAGGAGAACACAATGCAGGGAAACGCTGGGAATTACTGATTCCGGTCGCTGTCTGGCTGGTGCTCTGGCTGAGTGGCAAGAATATGGGAGAAGCCGCGCGGCTATGGGTTTTCCTGATGCCATACGCTCTCTGGTGCGCCACACTCGGAATTCAGAAGTTGAACGGCACCCGATCTGGATGGCGCGTCCTCTCGATCTGTTTTCTTGTGCAACTTGTTGTCGCCATCGCTACGGCCATTCGTATCGACGGCTTCGGCTTTGAAGAATTACGAATGTAAGCCTTTTACCTCCGGAGAGATCACCATGGGAAACCCCGTTCAAAATCGACGGCAGACATTGCAGCAACTCGCTGCCGGTGCGGTCGCCCTGACGTTTCCCTCTCGAAATCGGCCAACACACGCTGCGGATTCCGACAAGAAAATCCGGATCGCACAAATCGGCGTCGGTCACGGGCATGCGAACAAGATTTCCGTGTATCGCAACTCTCCTGACTATGACGTTGTCGGGATCGCGGAACCGGAAGCCGCACTGCGAAGTCAGGCAGAAAAGCAGGCGATCTATCAGGGGTTGCCATGGATGACGGTCAAGGAACTGCTGGCGATTCCAGGGCTTCAGGCCGTTCTGGTAGAAACTCAGGTTTGTGACCTGCTCGACACGGCTCAACAATGCGTGGATGCCGGGAAACATATCCATCTCGATAAACCCGCCGGAGCGTCTTACCCAAAATTTCAACACGTTATCGACACGGCCAGACAAAAGAATCTCGTCGTTCAACTGGGGTACATGTATCGCTACAACCCCGGCTTTCTCCTGCTGCAACAGTTTCTCAAAGAAGGCTGGCTAGGGGAAATTTTTGAAGTGAATGCCGTCATGAGCAAAGTGCTCGACTCGCGCGGTCGTGAGGAACTCGTTGAGTTCTCTGGTGGAACGATGTTTGAACTGGGCTGCCACCTGATCGACATGACGATGACTCTGCTCGGGAGGCCGGAAACGGTCACTCCGATTCTGCAGCATTCCAGTTCCGTCAACGATTCGTTGAACGACAATTGCCTGGCCGTCATGAAATGGCCCAAAGCCAACGCCACGATCCGGTCAAGCGGACTCGAAGTGGACGGGTTTCGCCGTCGACATTTCGTTGTTTGTGGAACAGAGGGAACTTTCGAAATTCGCCCGCTCGACAATCCTCAGGTAACCGTTTCGCTGTCACAAAAACGGGGTTCGTATCCAGCCGGAACACAGACAATCACATTGCCCCGATTCCATCGCTACATTGCCGACGCCGCAGACATGGCCCGTGTGATTCGCGGAGAAAAAGAAACCGACTTCCCGTACGAACATGATCTGCTGGTGCAATCCGTTGTTCTTGAAGCCGCAGGAATGTCGCTGAGCTAGCCCAAATCAAATAATGCAGAGGAACCACGGAAAGAACGGAAAACACGGAACAGAAGAGGCGAGACAATATCTGGACAGATCAGAGAAAAACGTTGAGGATTTACGACGTTTAACATTGTTTTGAGGGGGGCATTCTTCCTTCATTGCAGTTGAAGAATTCGAGTCGTCCAATCAGGGACAATCACAGAGAACGGGTTGATCCTGAATTTTGCGCCTTGGCGACTTTGCGTGAGTCTTCTCTTCTTCATCACGAAAAGTGCGAAAGTCCAAGTTAGGCGTTCTTATTCTTTGAGATCGGTCTGGCTGGGGGCGGATGTTTCGGTCAGACGGGGAATACGGTTTGTCTGCCAGTTGACTCCGGCATTCTGGCGATCCCCTGATGCCTCGATCGCCGGGTTCGATAGAGCCTGCTTCAGATCCAGTTCACTGGGGAGAACCGAGTGCCATTTGTTCATTCCCAGCTTGCTGCGCAGAACGATTCGGCTCTCAGGGGAGACTTCTGTCAGGGGGAGTCCGGAGGCTTCCGGTCCGAGCTCCTGTTCGGCATCCTGCAGCAGTGATGTTGAAGAATGGATCAGACACAATGGCCCCGTCGACTGGACGAAGCTGCGATTGCGAATCGCTTCTGTCTGAAATGCCTGCCTCAATCGATCGGAACTTTCATTCCCGGAAATTTCAATCAGTGGAAGATCAGTCGCATCAACCCGAAAGACACCGTTGTTGATGGTGACCTTCATCAGCGGCAGCATTCCATGTTCTCCGGAAGTGGCCTTGAGCAGTCCATTGCCGGTCACTGCGGTCACATTTTCCAATGTCAGACTGACAGCCCGATTCGCGTCCTGTTGAGTGCCGACATGATATGAACTCGACCCGTCAATCTGAATCAGTCTCCCTGCAACAGCGACGGCGGTGTTCCGTAGTGTGACGTTCAATGGATCGCTGGTTTGCTGAACGAGGAAATCGAATTGTCCCCGAACAACGCAATCCTGAAGTTCCACCTTGTTGGACCGGGGCATCATTCGCTCCGGCATGAGGTCGGTCAGATCGCGCGATTCGTTCTCTGGAACCAGAACACCGGTCGTCGGAATGTTGAACGGGTTGACAATCGTGATCGATGCCCCGGTGGCCGTCAGCTGCGATCCATTCACTAATGTGATCAGCGACCATTCGGAGATCGATTCGGGGTCAATCACCAGTTCAATATCCACATCATAAATCTCCAGAGAACCGCGATTCAGGCGGATCACATCGGTGACATCACTGTAACTGCCGATCATCCTCTGATTGGTCAGGTCAAACCGAATTAACGGACGCTCATCGCGCCCCGGCTGGAAATCACGCGCCGGACGAATTCGAATCTGCTTGTCGTTGATGACAAACGCTTCCTGCTGAATCAACGGGTTCGCATTCAACTGAACTTCAATTGCCCAGGTGTCCTTTGCCAGAGCACATGCGGCCGATAGAGTCGAACAGGGATAACGTTTGTTCGTCGCCGGGTCGATGACCACAAAAGGTTCAGTGACAACCAGACGTCTGGTCGGAGACCCTGACACCGCCGGCATTTGAGAACTTGATGACATCGAACGGGCCGGCACGGAGTCTGGACTCGTTCCCCCATTAGGGACATTCGATGAAGGACGTCCCGTATCGGAAATAGTCTCATCCCTGTTATCAATCATGGCAGGAGTGGAGGGAGAGAATGCATTCTCCCCCCCCGGAGGAACCAGTGTCGGGAAAAGGTTGACTAATGGTTCATTCCACAATTTGTCTGCGGTATTGAGGCGAACCGGTAGTCGATTCGTCCCCTCCTGTTCTGAAGTTCCGGGTAAGGTCCGTGTCGTCGTCGTTCCGGGAATCCCAGGAGTGGTCTCATCATTGGAGACGACTGATGCTCCCATAGGAGTTGCCGGGAGGTCCGGCTGGTCGTACTCCGGAACTCGCAGAGGAGCCGAGCCACTCTCATCCTGCATCAACGGAGCCACCGACCTCGGGCTGGTGTCTGTGACGACGGGAACTCCATCATCCTTCAGTCTCAGCTGCGCCACCGTGGAAGAACGTTGTGGTAACCGCAAACGATCCGCCAGCACGAGCATCAACAGCAACATCGCCACCGCTCCCCAGGCCGGGGCTCCCTGCCAGCGCGAACGAGTCGCCGGTGGAACGGGTGATGCCCAGATCATGGACTCGGCAGGGGATGGCTCCAGTCCCAGAGAATGCGCGACCGGAATCAGGTCGGCGATCAGAAGATCGGGAGTGGCGTAGCGTTCATCTGGATTGCTCGCCATCAGCTTCTGAACGATGGCTGCCAGTTGTGGACTGATGTCGGCAACCCGTTCGGTGGGGTTCGGTGGTACGGGGCGATGGTGGTTCATCACCTTCTCGAACATCGTCCCGGTGGGGTACGGCGGAGCCCCTGTCAGCATGTGATACAGCGTACATCCGAGGGAATACAAATCACTGCGAACGTCCACATTTCGGGCATCCATCGCCTGTTCCGGGGCGATGTAATCGAATGTTCCCAAGGCCGTCCCAGCAACCGTCAGATCGCGTGAGGCCTGCGGATCGATCATGCGGGCCAGACCGAGGTCCACCAGCTTTGCCCGACCGGTACTTGACACAATGATGTTCGACGGTTTGATATCACGATGAACGACGTTCGCCGCATTCGTTTGTCTCAGCGCTTCGGCGATCTGAAGTGTATAATTGACTGCATCCGCAGAAGACAGGCGTCCCTTTTGATTGATCAGACTGCGAATGTTCGTTCCTGTGACGAATTCAAACGCAATAAAATGAATCGGTCCTTCCGACCCGTTGTAAAACACCCGGGCGATGTTGTCATGATCCAGTTTCGCAGCAGATCGGGCTTCGTTCTGAAACCGGATGACGGCGTCAGAATCATTGGCGAAATCGGGAGAAAGAATCTTGAGCGCGACAACCCGGTCCAGACGTTTATCGATTGCCCGGAAAACGGCCCCCATTCCCCCCCGGCCAATTCGTTCTTCAATGACGAAATGTGCCAGCTCCAACCCACTGACAGGAGGATAAACACCGGAATCGAGCGCCGTTCGAGCGGGGAACAACCGCTCGGCCAACCCGTAGGTCTGCGGACGTATTGACGACCCGTCACTCCCCCCCCCGGTGGAAGCGGAGTTCTGCACCTGCGGCAAGGGGCGAATGAAGGTCAGCCCTTGTACGCTTGAACCGATTTGTTGTTCGATGCCGAATTCAGACATGATCGACTTACTTGAAATGAGGAGAATCACTCCTTCGTCAAAGAACCCCGTTTCACCTGAATTGGTTCCCGAAAATTTGATTTTTCCCAGTCAGATTCCTCAAATTGATAAACGAGGATATCTGATGAAAATCAACGAACTTGTTGCAAACTAAGGACTTTTGTCACGAATCAACCGACTCGATTCCGGAATTCGAGTGACTCCAGAAAGGAACCCGAATCTGCGGATGCATTGAAAATGTACGTGTGTGAAGAGAGGATGTTTGAGAATAAGACCCCTGGCAAAACTGACCCCTATCCGCTCGCGGTAAGGAAATTCTCATCGATTGAGAGGTTCTGTTCGCGGCTCTAAATAGGCAAAATGCTCTTTCCTCGAAATTGTAACCTCTCCTGAAGCGAAATCACCTCAGACTTTCTACAAAACCATGCGAATTCTGGTTCTGGCCGATATTCATTCCAACTGGGCCGCCCTGAACGCAATTCCTGAAGAATTCGACTGTTGTGTCGTTTTAGGCGATCTGGTCGATTATGGAACAAACCCGCTTCCGTGCCTGGACTGGGTCCGTCGGCATGCGGATGTCTGTATTCGCGGAAATCACGATCATGCTCTGGCGCAACGGGTTCCGGCGACGGGAACGTCGGGATACCGTCGCCTCGCTTCCGTCACGCGCCCACAACATTGGGAACTGATGGAACCACAGCATTTCAAATTTCTCGGAAGACTCCCCGTCACCAGTTACCTTCGGGATCGTCAGAATTGTTTTTTCCTGATTCATGCCACCCCCCGGGATCCCATGGACGAATACCTGGGGAACGACCCGGAAGGCTGGCGGCAGCGTCTGACCGGAATTGACGCCAACTTTGTCTGTGTCGGGCATTCCCATCTCCCGTTCCATCTGGATCTGGGAGACGTTCAGGTCATCAATCCCGGCAGTGTCGGACAACCGCGCGACGGAGACTGGCGGGCCAGTTACGCCATCATCGAAGACGGCAAGGTCTCATTGCACCGTGTCGAATACGACCTCGATGCTGCGATTCAACAGACTAGAACATCACGAATCCCCGGCTGGGCAAAGGAGCTTTCCGAAGCACTCCTCCGCACCGGCGGCTCTCTCTCGAAAGAAGAGATGAATGCGTTTGTGTAATGCGAAAAAGTGGAATTCCCGGGTGGCTCCGATTGCTCGCAATCGGGGCGGCGCAGCCGTAAGAGGCCCCATAACCTGACGCCCTCTTCCGCTCAGCAATCCGCCCCATCTCCCCCGAATCCATGAGACCAGCCAGACCGTGGAAACGGCTCTTCATTCTCCCCCCAGACCAGAATCACCTCCCGCGATTCCGTCACAGTTCCGATACGAATCGGGGTGACTCCTTCAGGAGGATCGTTCATCAGCCGTATTGTCTTCGCCGCACTGACGGTGAACAGCAACTCAAAATCTTCGCCGTCACTCAGGGCATGATACAGGCGTTCCCGGGGAGAGCGCGCGGGGTCAACATCGTCATGAATGGGAATCGATTCCCCAATCAGACGGGCTCCGACACCACTGCGATTCAACAGATGAAACAGGTCACTTCCCAACCCGTCACTCAGATCCATCATGGAATGCAATGTCACCGACTGCTTCAGAATGGCCGCTTCTCTCAGTCGGGGAGTGAATCGTAAATGCCGGTCACTCCGCAAAGAACCTCCTAATGGTCCCGTCACAAAGATTCCGTCGCCGGGTTTTGCTCCGTCGCGACGCACGGCTGTTCCCGGTGTGACGAGTCCCATCACAGTCACACTGACCACCAGCGGGCCGTCCCAACTGTTGGTATCTCCTCCAGCGATCGCGACGTCCCACTCGGCAGCCAGTGATTGAATTCCCTGTAAGAGTGTTTCTGCCTGCGTCCGGGTGAATGAACGAGGGAGAACGATTCCAATGAAAGCCACCACCGGCCGTGCGGCCATAGCGGCGATGTCACTGAGATTCACCGCCAGGGCTTTACGTCCCACCAGTTCCAGCGGAGTCGACTCATCAAAATGAACGCCACTGGTGATCACATCTTTGGTCACCACCCACTCTTCAGGAGAGGGGGCAAGAATGGCAGCGTCATCTCCGATCCCCAGAGAAACCTCCGGGGAGGACGACGCATTTCGAGCGATCCAGTTGATCAGAGAAAATTCAGGGCGTTCGTCGGAGTCACTCGGAAACATTCACAAAGACCTTGATGGCCGACTTGTTGTCGGTCAGTTCCTGCATCAGTTGTTCTGGTTGACCAAATCCGTTGATCGGAGTCGTCAGCAGTTTTGCCGTGACGCCCGGGAACGTCACTTCTGCCAAAGCTAAATCCGCCAGTCCTTGTGCAAAGTGGTCTCGGTTTCCGTTCACCGAACCAACAAGAAGTTTGTTTCCCAGTACCCAATCCAGGTTCACTTTGTCTGACGGGAAATCATTGAGCTGCTTCTTGCCACCGGTCACACTGGTCCAGACCAGCGCTCCGTTCAGATTCAGATGCTCCATACATTCGAACGCAACCGCACTGGAGCCAGTCGCTTCGACAATCAGATCAGGAGCCCCCACCTTCTTGACCAGTTCTGACATCGGAGTATTCCGGGTGCTGACATAGGTCGCCCCGTAATCTCGTACGATTTCTTCTTTCAATCCCGGGTTTGGTGATCGGGCCAGCGTGTAAACTTCGAGCCCTCTTAAACGGAGCATCATGGTCGCCAGCAGACCGATCTGCCCTGCTCCGGTCACAAACGCCATGCGAGGCTTCCAGACCTGCAATCGCTGCTGGGCGAGATAGGCCTGTTCGATCGCCTTGGCACAGACACTCGCCGGTTCGGACAGAACTCCCAGATGCTTCAGGCCATCCGGAACCTTCACGACGAACTCCGCATCATCAACAAAACGTTCCGTCATGAACCCGTGCAGGAGATTGATTCCCCGTTCGTAATATTCCGGGTGACTGGTGATGTCATTGCGGCCAATCTTGTCGAAGAGTGTCGGTCCGGGGCGGCGCACGGTACAGGTGCAGTAATCCCCTACCTTCAAATCTCTGACATTCGGCCCAATTTCCTCAATGACTCCGAAAACTTCGTGGCCAAGAACGAGGTGAGAATCTCCGGCAGGAGCCCGTCCGTACAGAGCCTCGTTGATTTCGGCGTCTGTCGCATCCAGACCAACCTGCAAAGTGCGAACCAGCACACCGCGACCGTCGGGAATATCCGAAACTTTCGGCTGAGAAATTTCGACAAGAGAGGCGCTATGTGGAATACCGGGGCGAACCGCGAGGGCTTTCATCACGTTCAATACTTCTCGTTGACCAGACTGACAGACAAATGTTTGAGACAATTCAAGCGCGTCAGAATGGCAAGCCCAAGGCAAACCTGTCAATCAAATCGAGCAAAATTTGCGATATACTACGCCGTGAGATCCGTCGTGAGATCGACTGATGCGAACAAAAAATACCACTCAATCCAAGTTGCAGGAGTGACGTTGGAGACGCGTCGTTTTACCGCGTCTGTTTTTGCTGTGTCTTAATCAGCGATCACCAGCAGAACATGCTTGCGGTTCACGGTTGCTAAATCAGCGCATGACAAAACACTGCAACAAAAAATGCTGCAGTGTTTCGTGATTGATTTTCTGGAAGAGGCGCTGAAATCAGGCGCTCTTCGCCCCTTTGGAGACCAGTTTGGCCAGACGGGACTTTGTGCGGGAAGCAACATTCTTGTGGATCAGGTTCTTGGCAGCGGCCTGATCGAGCTTCTTGGAAGCGAGACGCAACGCCTCGTTTGCGGCAGCTGTGTCACCAGATTCCGCAGCGGCACGAGCCTTCTTCACGGCGGTTCTCAGTGTGGATCGACCGGCACGATTATGCAGGCGACGCTTTTCACTTTGACGAAGAGCTTTTTTTGCGCTGGGTGTATTCGGCATGGTAATCTGGAATCGAGTTTCAATGTGCTGAGTGCGGAAACGGGGTCTCACTTTTTCGCGGTGACCACGAATCGAAACGAGCAGGATAATCTTTTCAGTGAGATGCCGCCAGTCTGACGGCCCCTAAAAAACATCTCCTTGTTTCATATCGAGAAATCTCTCTCCAAGATTACATCCGTGGATTCCGGCAACCAAAACAATCAATAATCCAAAAATGAGAATGCCCGTGTTCCCAAATATAGGAACAAGCATGGCATTTCTAAGCCCCTGTGCCTGTTTACCGGTGATATTACGTGCATTCAGAAGAATTCGGTGATGAAGAACACTCTCTTTTGATGCTGGATATGGAGCGATTCCCACTCAATGTTCCCGATTTTCATGCCAGAAAATTCCCAATTATGAGACAGGCCTCTGAGGTTCTCCGTTTGGATGTGGAATTGCGGGTGCTTCCAATTAAATAAATAGACGTATTTTATTTCAAAACAACAACTTGCAACTTAATCATCCAAACAATACCACTAGCGTGTGCAGGGAAAACGAGAGGCATTCAGCCGGGAGGAGCCTTCCATTGGAGCTTACATGAGGCCTGGCCAATTCCTCTCCCCGGTTCTCAGCCCCAAGATTGAAGGGGAGTTGAGCTTTTACAAGGCAAGGTCATGCTGTTCAGTTGCGAGTGATATTGAAAATCCGGGCTCCTAAATCCATCAAAATCGACTGGTCTCTTGTCGAATTGAACAAGGAGAAGAGAATTTGCAGATCCTTTCCTGCAAAGCGTTTTCTCATGATAGGGGATTGCTTGCTGGGGGGAGTAACCCCCCCTAGAATCGACCCTACAGAATAATGCAGCTCGTGTTGAATCGCTCCGGTGCGGAACAGCCGATATTTATGGAGAGAAACCGCATTTATAAAGATCAATTGCGGGAAGAAGTCGGTTTCCGGGTGGTCATCATGTTGTGCGACCCCGGCTTCGTTTTTGTGGATCCATCCGCCTGGCAAGGCTGAGTGGATCACCGCTCCAAAGTTCAAACAAAGGCACGCCGACGTAATGGATGGGATTTCCCCGCTACTGGTCTATACCACGATCCTGATTGGATTTGTGATCGCCAATCTGGTGATCGCGCATGCTGTTGGTCCCCGGAAGAAAACGCCGGTCAAGCAAATGCCGTACGAATCCGGCATGGATCCCATCAACGATGCCCGACAGCCGTTCGACGTCAAATTCTACCTGGTCGCAATCTTGTTTTTGTTTTTCGATATGGACCTGCTGTTCCTGTACCCCTGGGCGGTGAGTGCCTATTCCGAAGGCGGAATTCCGGTGGATTTACGCGACACCGTCTACGGTGCCGTGATGATTCTGATTTTCATGCTGGCCGTGGCCGACATTTACGCATGGCGCAAGGGAGTATTTAAGTGGCGGTAGGACTTCCTGAGAATGTGTTCATGACCACGCTCGACGCCGCGGCCAACTGGGCCCGGTCAAACAGTTTATGGCCCATGCCATTCGCGACAGCCTGTTGCGGAATTGAATTGATGGCGACTGCAGCGAGTCGCCACGACATGGCCCGTTTCGGCGCGGAAGTCATGCGATTTTCCCCTCGGCAATGCGATTTACTGGTGGTCGCCGGGCGAGTCGTGATGAAAATGCTTCCCGTCCTGCAACGAATCTGGCTGCAGATGCCGGAACCGAAGTGGTGCATCTCCATGGGGGCCTGTGCCTGTACCGGGGGGGTCTTCGACACCTACGCGGTCGTTCAGGGAGTGGACCGGTTCATTCCTGTCGATATCTACGTTCCCGGCTGCCCTCCCCGCCCGGAACAATTGCTGGCCGCTGTGATTGATCTGCAAGACAAGATCAAATCAGGCGGGACACTCATGGGACGCGAGTTCGCTGCGGAAACGACTCCGCGCGGCCCTAATCCATTCGACCCCAAGGAACTCCGACGAATTCAGGGGCTCCCGATTCTCTCGAATTCCGGTGTATCATCTTCGTCCATCGTTCTCCCCGGGCATTCGGCGACCGGCCATCACACTGGATTCGCCAACGGAAAGGGGGGAATTCGTGGTTGATCTTGCAGAACTCCAGAATCGCTACGGATCAGAACTGACCGCCAGCACATTTCGCGACAATCATCGACTGGTGGTTCCCTGCGAAAAAATTTACGAAGTGCTGTCTGGTCTGAAGCAGGACTTCGGTTTCGATCAGTTAATCGACATCACGGCCGTCGACTATCTGGAATATCCCGACGCAGAACACCGCTTTGGTGTGGTCTACCTGCTCCTGTCAGTTTCGACAGGGGAACGACTGATCGTGAAAACATTTGTCGATCTGCCCAAGCCGGAACTTCCCACCATTTATTCCCTCTGGAAAGGGGCGAATTGGATGGAACGGGAAGTCTATGACATGTTCGGGATCGTCTTCAGTGGACACCCCGACCTCCGCAGGATCCTGTTGCCCGACGAATTTGCATCCTTCCCGCTTCGAAAAGATTACCCGCTTCAGGGGCGTGGAGAACGACATAACTTCCCGGTCATTACCAGAGCGGAAAGTTAATGAAACCGCTCGAACATTGATCGAACATAAAGATATTGCACGAGAGACCTGCCCGAAACATTGCTAAGCGAATTTGGCTAAGTCTGCCCCGGACAAGAACGCTAACAAATCATGCCACTGAGCCTCGTTGATACCCAGCCACACGCCACTCCTGAGGAGAAGGAATACGCGTGGACGCTGAACTTCGGACCACAACATCCTGCCACGCACACAACACTGCGGATTGTGTTAACGCTGGACGGAGAACGGGTTGTTGACGCTGTTCCGCATATCGGTTATCTGCACTCCGGATTCGAAAAACTCGGAGAACATCTCGATTTCAACCAGTACGTCACCATTGTCGACCGGATGAATTATGTCTCTCCGGTCGCCAACGAGATCGCATGGCACCATGCCGTCGAAAAATTGCTGGGGATCGAATTAACTCCCCGTGCGAAATATTTACGTACCATTCTCGCAGAGTTGATGCGGATTCAGGACCACCTGCTGAATATCGGCGCGGTGGGACTCGATCTGGGAGCGTTTACCGCATTCCTGTATCTTTTCCAGCAACGGGAACACATTTACGATATCGTCGAATACGCTTCCGGACAGCGGTTTCACTGTAGCTATACCCGCGTCGGCGGCGTGCTATTTGATGTCAATAACGACTGGGTCGAAAAGGTTCGTAAGTTTGTCCGTGAATTCCCGAAGGTTCACGCCGAAGTTCATAAGCTGCTGACCCGCAATCGGATCTTTATCGACCGGACAAAAGGGATCGGCATCCTGACCTACGACGACTGTATTAACATGAGCGTCACCGGTCCCTTAGCCCGGGCCAGTGGTGTCGTGCGGGATCTTCGTAAAGACGAACCGTATCTCGCTTACGGCGATCTTGATTTTAAAGTCGTCTGCTCCCGGGGGGGGGATTGCTACGCCCGGTATCTCGTCCGCATGGAAGAGATGCTCGAGAGCCTCAAGATCATCGAGCAGGCACTGGAAAACATTCCATCCGGTCCGGTCAATATCGACGTCGTTTCGGACATGGTGTTACCCGCCAAGCCTTCTGTTTATCGCAGTATCGAAGGATTGATTCAGCACTTCGAAGTGATTATGCCGAATCGGGGATATCCGGTTCCGTATGAAGAAGTTTATGCTGCAACCGAAGGTCCTGCGGGAGAGTTAGGGTTTTATCTCGTTGGAGACGGCACAACACGGGCTTACCGTGTCAAAACCCGTCCTCCATCATTTATTCACTTTTCACTGTTCCCTCACATGATTCGAGGGCATCAGTTAAGTGATGTTGTCGCCGTTCTGGGGACATTAAATATTATTGCCGCGGAACTGGATCGATAACCTTACAATTTGACCTGAAGAAATCATGGCCTTTCTGTCAGACGAGCTTCGCTCACAAATTGAATCACACATCCCTGACTACCCGGACAAACGGGCAGTCACGCTGTGGGCATTGCATCATGTGCAGGATGCGTTGCGATGCGTCCCATTGCCCGCGATTCGTGAAATTGCAGAAATCCTCGAACTGCATCCGTCCGAAGTTCACGACACAATGTCGTTCTACGGCATCTTCCGAGATGAGAAACATCAACTCGGAAAAGACCGGTTATGGGTCTGCCGTAGTGTGTCCTGCGGATTACGCGGCGGGGAAGAGATTCTCGAAAATCTCTGCAAGCATTATCAGGTCACTCCCGGCGGAACATCCGAAGACGGCAAGGTCACCGTGGAATATGCAGAATGTCTCGGCGGATGCGAGCAGGCTCCCTGCGTTCTCGTAAACGACGAAATGTTCGGGGACATGACGACCGAATCAACAATTGAAATGATGGACCGGTTAAAGTAACGGCAGTGTTAGTATGTGTCTCAACCGGATACAGACAGAAGATCAACAGGATTAGTTGTGGCAGAGTACGAACCCGTTCTCCTGAAACGCATCAACAAGCCCGATTCCGCCTCTCTGGCCGGATATCTGGCGGATGGGGGCTATGACGCGCTGAAAAAGGCGCTCGCCATGTCTCCGGAAGAAACGACCAACACCGTCAAAGATGCAGGGTTACGTGGACGCGGAGGAGCCGGATTTCCTTGTGGATTGAAGTGGACCTTTCTCCCGAAAGATCATCCCGGCCCGATCTATCTCTGTGTGAATGCCGACGAGAGTGAACCCGGCACATTCAACAACCGGATCCTGATGGAAAAGGATCCGCATCAGTTGATCGAAGGAATCGCGATTGCCTGCTATGCTATCAAGTCTCAGAAAGCATATTTATATATTCGCTATGAATATGGACGCAGCTACCGGACTCTGAAGAAAGCCCTTGAAGAATGTTATGCTCAGGGAATTCTCGGCGATAACATTTTCGGAACCGGATTTAAACTCGACATCGTTCTGCATCGCGGAGCCGGAGCTTATATCTGCGGGGAAGAAACCGGTCTGATCGAAAGCCTTGAAGGAAAACGAGCCTGGCCTCGTATTAAGCCACCGTTTCCAGCGATTGAAGGACTCTTTCGGAAGCCGACAATCGTTAACAACGTGGAAACCTTATGCTGTGTCACTCAAATCCTGAAATTAGGAGGTGAGTGGTTTAAGTCGATCGGTGTCCCTCCTAATCCCAACAATCCACGCGACCCCGGAAGTTATGGTCCCAAACTCTACGGGATCAGCGGGCATGTCAACACGCCCTGCTGTGTCGAATTGCCGATGGGAATTACCGCCGGTGAGTTGATTGAAAGATATGGCGGAGGTGTCTGGAAAGGCCGCAAAGTGAAAGCGGTGATTCCCGGCGGAGTCAGCATGGGCTTTCTCACCGCCGACGAACTGGATACACCGCTCGATTTCAGCGGTCCCGGTAAAAAGGGATGCCTGGGGTTAGGAACCGCCGCGGTCGTTGTGATCGACGATCAAACCCGCATGGTCGATGTCCTGTATAATCTGGCCCGATTCTTTTCACATGAATCGTGTGGACAATGTACCCCTTGCCGTGAGGGGACCTCCTGGATGACACGTATCCTCGAACGGATGCGAAAAGGACAGGGCCGCCGCGAGGACTTGGATTTATTAATTGAAGTGGCCGGTTCAATGGGAATTATCCCGGGAACAACGATTTGCGGACTCTCCGACGGAGCCGCATGGCCAATTAAGAACGCAGTAAATAAGTTTCGGGATGAGTTCGAATCCTATATTGAGAGCGGCGTCAGCACGGTGACCTCTGCTCAGGAATTAATGCAACTCGCACACTGATAAATAAGTACACTGCTCAAAGTAAGTATACTGACCAATAAACAGAATGGCTGTCGCGGGGAATTCAAACAGAGTGCATTCAACTCCGTTGAGTTCATCCAGAGATCGCCTGAGAATAAACGCGATGCCCACAGTAATCGTCAATAATCAGCCAATTGAAATCGCAGCAGGCGAACGCCTGAATTGTGTTGATGTTGCGAAGCGCGCCGGAGTTGAAATCCCCGCCTATTGTTATCACCCGTCACTTTCGATCGCCGCAAGCTGTCGGATGTGTCTGGTGGAGTACGGCGACACGAAACCGGACGGCACTATCGCCTGGGTCCCGAAACTGGTTCCCGGTTGCCAGACACCGGTGAAAGAAGGGTCTGTCATTGTTGCCGACAGCCCCAAGGTTCAGGCCGCGCGTAAAGCGACTCTTGAATATCTTTTGTTGAATCACCCACTGGATTGCCCGACATGCGATCAGGCCGGGGAATGCTATCTGCAGGATTACAGTTATCGCTATGGTCGCGGTTACAGTCGTCTGCAGGAACCGAAGAACATCAAGCCGGATAAAGATTATATCGGCGATCAGATTACACTATTCACCGATCGCTGCATTATGTGTAGTCGCTGTGTTCGGTTTACTCGCGAGATCTCCGGGACTGCAGAACTGCAACTGATCAATCGCGGAACACACGCTGAAGTCGACATCTTCCCAGACGATCCATGCAACAATAAGCTGGCTGGAAACGTCGTTGACCTCTGTCCGGTCGGTGCCCTTTGCAGTAAAGACTTTCTGTATAAGCAACGTGTCTGGTGGCTCAAGACGACAGACAGCATCTGCTCCGGATGCAGCAGTAATTGCAGCATCCATATCGACCAGAATGAAGACACCGTCTACCGCATTCGTCCCCGCACCAACCTGGAGAATCAGGGATACTTCATGTGCGATGACGGGCGTTTCGGCTGGAAGTATGTTCAAGGTGAAGACCGTTTGACCGTTCCCGCCAGAAAAGAAAATGGGGAGTTGGTCGAGTGCGACTGGGACACTCTTCAGGCGGATGTTCGCCAGACGTTTAAATCGGCTGGAGCAAAATCACCCGGCCGGGTGGCTGCTGTTCTCTCTCCATGGATGACGGTGGAAGAAGCTTATTTACTGGTGCAGTTTATTAAATCCGTGGATCCACAGGCATCCTTCTTTATGGGACCGGTTCCGATTGAAGGTGTCGACGACCAGTATCCTAAAGATGTCCATGGTCAACCGAAGTCGGACGTCAAGTTTACAATTAAAGCAGAGAAGGCACCAAACCGGATCGGAATCGAAACGGTATTGAACCGCTTCTTCGGTCGGATTGAGACATTCGAAACCGCCTTGAAGAAATTTGCGAACGACGAATTTGATGCTGTTTATCTGGTCGGCGGAGATCCGAAAGGCTGGATCACTGACAAAGAGGCAAAGTCTCTCGAAAACATTCAAACAGTTCTGGTACAGGATATCCTTCCTTCGCCAGCCCTTGACTATGCAACGCACCTTTTCCCTTCCGGAACGTTTGTCGAACGGGAGGGAACTTATGTCAACTATAAAGGTTTAGCCCAGGAACTTCGTCGGGCGGTCCGCACTCCCGGTGATGCAAAGTCAGATGGACGGCTGCTCTGGGAACTGAACGAACGCCCCGGACTGTTTCGTGTCGGTCCGTTGCGGGAAGAAGCGAAGAAGGCCATCCCGGAGTTTGCTAAATTCAAGGAAAGCTTCAGTACCGAGAAGGATAACCGTCCGCTGACTCCGCAAATGCCATTACAACATGCGTTACCCGTATTAACTTGAAACAGGAACACGATAAGAATCGGCCTCGTTTACAGACTCTCTTTCCGCGTTCATTGCCAATAGCTGCCTGTTAGAACATCGTATGCCAGAGATACTGATCACCATCGTCACCATTAGCGTCGTTATCGGCGTGATTCTGGGGGCATGTTCCTACCTGATCTGGGTCGAGCGTAAACTCTCCGCTGTGATGCAGGATCGTATCGGCCCCAACCGGGTTGGCTTCTGGGGACTGCTTCAACCGATCGCCGATGGCCTGAAATTTCTCTTCAAAGAAGAAATGGTCCCGTCGCATGTCGATCGGGTTCTCTTCGTCATGGCTCCGGCCATGGCCCTGTTTACTGCCATGCTGGCGCTGGCCGTCGTTCCGTTCGGACCGGTCGACGATGCTCCCTGGTTTATGCGGTTCATTATCGCCCCGGGAATTGACATCGGACTGATCTATATTCTCGCCATCGGCAGCTTGAATGTGTATGCCGTGGTTCTCGGGGGATGGGCGTCAAATAATAAATATAGTGCGATGGGTTCGCTACGTGCCGCCGCACAGGTCGTCAGTTATGAAGTTCCCTTAGGGTTGTCGATCATCGGAATCGCGCTCCTCGGCGGAACTCTCAGTCTGGAACAGATTCAGAACAATCAGGCCAGCGCCGGAATTGCAGGCTGGTATTGCTGGACACAACCGTTAGCACTGCTGATCTTCTTTACTGCTTCCCTTGCAGAAGCGAATCGCCTCCCCTTCGATCTGGCCGAGTGTGAACAGGAACTGATCGGCGGCTTCCATACCGAATATGGTGCATTGAAGTTCGGCTTGTTCTTCCTTGGCGAATATACGCACATCATCCTGATCAGCTTTTTGGTCTCAATTCTCTTC
Source organism: Planctomicrobium sp. (assembly GCA_035556335.1). GTDB lineage: Bacteria > Planctomycetota > Planctomycetia > Planctomycetales > Planctomycetaceae > Planctomicrobium. Next base: position 24,154 of record DATMFC010000590.1, read on the forward strand.
TTCGGGGGATGGCACTTTCCGCTCATCGCGGAAGTTGGAAGTGCTTACCCACTCGTATCACTGGTGAAACTCGGAGTGCTTTTAACAAAAGTCGCACTTGTTATCCTGCTGATTGTGGTGATTCGCTGGACAATTCCCCGATTTCGATTTGATCAACTCATGTCGCTCTCATGGAAGGTGTTAATGCCGTTAGGTGTCTTTAATATGATCGCCGTCGCGACTGTGCTTCAATTCAATTGGAGTCAATGGCTTCTGCTTCCTCTGTCAATTGCATTGTTTATTGTCGCGGGATTGGTAAGCGTTGCTGCCAAGCAGCGCGAAATTAAAGGACGGCCACTTGCTCCCCAACGGGCTCTGGCTGGTGGAGAGAGCTAGTTTACAGCGCGCAGGTTGATCAGAAATTTTCATTTGTTTCGTTGACTGGAATCGGATTCATGGCAATTAAGCCAGACGAAGTGGAGTGGATGGAAGAACCCGAGATCGGGTTCTGGGAAGCCACATTCCTCCCCGCCATTATCAGTGGTTTGAAGACGACGCTGGACCATGTTGTTCGTCCACGGCCGGTGACGCAGTTCTACCCGGAAGTCGAACCCAACCTGCCGTTACACTATCGTGGCATTCATCGCCTGAACCGTGACGAACAGGATCGGGTGAAGTGCGTTGCCTGTATGATGTGTGCAACAGCCTGCCCGGCAAACTGCATTTCAATTGAAGCCGCCGCGGCGCCACCGGAATGGCCCGATCGCGATAAGTACCCCGCTTCGTTCGAGCTGGATGAGCTGCGATGTATTTATTGTGGAATGTGTGAAGAAGCCTGTCCTGTCGATGCGATTGAGTTGACTCACATTTATGACGTCACCGGTCGGACTCGTGAGGAAATGTTATATAACAAGAATAAACTGCTGGATGTCTTCGATCAGACCAAGTCGAATCCGCGGGATCCGATTCGAACCGGACGTGGTAAACTTGGCCCCGCTGCCCAGTTCAGTCAACTTCCCACAGTCGGCCCGGCCACTCAGGTTCCTGAGTCCGATCGTTCTGCACAGGCGGCCGCTCCCGGCGTTATTGCTCCTGAAATGAAGGAGCAGAAATGACACTCCTTCAAGGACAGAGTCCGTTATTGATTTCCGTTGCACTGTTCCTCTTCGGTGTCTGGTGGTTAATTCCAAAGCCGAAGCCGGGGAACAAAATTATCGGTTTGTCTTGTGTACTGCTGGGGATTATTGGGCAGCTGAGCCTGTTGGGAATTCCCGGAAATCCGCTCGTCAACGAAATTCTGTTCTGGCTGTTTAGCGGAAGTACGCTGCTCTTTGGAGCATTAATGGTGACGCACCATAAGCCAGTCTATGCTGCACTCTGGTTTGCATTGGCAACACTTTCTGCTTGCGGACTGCTGTTAATGCAGAGTGCTCCATTTCTTGCGGCGGCAACAATTATTGTTTATGCCGGAGCAATCGTGGTCACATTTGTGTTCGTGATCATGCTGGCTCAACAGGCCGGGGCGACGACTTATGATCAACATTCACGTCGACCAGGATTAGCCGTTATTGCCGCATTCGTACTTGTGGGGGCAATTATGACAGTGTTGCACCAGACAGATGTTGCTGCAGTCGCTGGAGAGCCGGCAGTCGCCGATATTGCAGTTGATACCGCACCAGAGGAAGAAGTGACAGTCTTTAACTCGTTAAGCCGTCCTTGTGCGGGAGAAGAATTAGGAACACTGCACGGATTAGGACGGGCATTGTTCGGGGATTATTTACACTTCGTCGAACTGGCGGGAGTCCTGCTGATGATCGCAAGTATTGGAGCGATCGCCATTGCTCCAAGAAGGGGGCAGGGAACACTATGACAGGCGAAGTTGAACGCTATCTGGTGATTGCTGCCGGGATGTTTATCCTCGGAGCAATCGGGTTTCTGACCCGACGAAATCTGATTCTGATCTTTCTCTCTGCTGAATTAATGATGCACGGGATTGGACTGACGTTTGTCACGTTCGGGCGTATGCATTTCAGCAATGAAGGTCAGGTAATGAATATCCTGGCACTGACCGTTGCTGCGTGCGAAGCAGGATTCGGTCTGGCTCTGATTCTTGGGTTATTCCAATTAACACGGTCACTTGATATTGAACTTTGGACCGACCTGCGAGAACTGGATTTGCCGGCTCCGGTCTCGCCTGATGACCTGACGTCCATTGAACTGCCGGAAGAACAGAAATTTCCGACGCTGACACCTGCAGGTCGGCTCCCTGAAATCCCCAAGCGTCCCGTTGTTATTAAACGAAACTCGACAACACCTAAGACTTAGCAAAGTGAAAACTCACTTTCTGTTTTCTGTGTGATCACATAATTCATTACTCGGTCTGATCAATGTCTCATACGGTTTTGTGGCTGATTCCCTTGGCACCGCTGATTGCGGCGGCGTTGATCGCGTTGCTGGGGCCAAAGTTCCTGCGCGAGAAAAGTCACATCCCCTGTGTCACGGCCTTGCTGACGTCGTTTGTATGTTCGCTGGTGTTGCTCATTCAGCTTGTTCCACAAGGATTTGGGAACCATGGGCATAACACCGCTGTATTAGCAAGTGGTTATGATTTCCTGACTGTCGGCTCTTTGCGTACGACGATCAGTCTCTCTGCGGATGCAATGACCGCCATTATGTTGTCGATGGTGACCGGAGTCAGTTCTCTGGTCGCCCTGTTTGCGGCAGGCTATATGCACGGCGATAAAGGGTACGCGCGGTTCTTTGCCGAGGTGTCGCTGTTCGTCTTTTCGATGTGTCTGCTGGTACTCGCCGATAACTTCGTCATGCTGTTTATCGGATGGGAAGCCGTTGGATTGTGCAGTTATCTGCTGATTGGATTCTGGTTTCAAAAGCCCAGTGCCGCAGCGGCTGCCAAGAAGGCTTTTGTTGTCAACCGGATTGGCGACTTCGGCCTGCTGCTGGGGATTTTTCTGATCTGGACCACATTTGGCTCCGTCAGTTTTGCAGATGTTCTCGGACATCCTGAAAAGATCACAGAAATTGCGACCGCGAACCCCGGACTGATCACGACGATCTGTCTGTTGTTGTTTCTGGGGGCTGCCGGTAAATCGGCTCAGTTCCCATTGCATGTCTGGTTGCCGGACGCAATGGAAGGCCCCACACCAGTCAGTGCATTGATTCACGCTGCAACAATGGTCACGGCAGGTGTTTATCTGGTGGCCCGATGTACACCGTTATTTATTGCCTCTCCAGAGGCCCAGATTACCGTCGCCGTCATTGGTGGAATTACGGCATTATTAGCAGCATTGATCGCTCTCACTCAGAATGACTTAAAGCGTGTGTTGGCATATTCCACCGTCAGCCAGTTAGCTTATCTGTTTATCGGACTGGGGGCTGCGGCCGGTCTGGAGTCCGCGACGCCAGCGGTTTCTGCGGCGATGTTCCACCTGTTTACACATGCCTTCTTCAAGGCGCTCTTGTTCCTTGCTGCCGGAAGTGTGATGCACTCGATGGGAGACGTCATCGACATGCGGCGATTCGGCGGCCTGAGGAAAGTCTTGCCGGTGACTCATTGGACCTTCCTGTGTGGTGCATTAGCTCTTGCCGGGTTCCCATTACTCTCCGGTTTCTGGAGTAAAGATGAAATACTCGGGGTACTGTCCGAGGCTGGTCATCATCCCGTTCATGGAGGCGTGTTTGTCGTCTTGTACTGGACGGCTTCTGTCACGGCACTGTTAACGGCGTTCTATACATTCCGAGCCTATTTTATGACCTTTTGGGGACCTGAGAAGTTTCCGGAAGAAGCAGGGCACCATCCCCATGATGCCTCTTCCATCATGGCCTGGCCGTTACGGATTCTGGCTGTTGCTGCAATTGTGATTGGTGGAGTTGTGGGACCCACCGGGTTCTTCGGTCACTACTTGCATCACACTCAGGGCTTTCCGGAATCGGGTCCTCATACGCTCCATTTCGGCGTTATGATCCTCAGCGGCTTCCTCGCGATGGCGGGGATTGCCTTAGCATGGTTCCTGTATGTAAAGTCACCGTCGATTCCAGGCCAGTTAGCAACGTCGGTGCATCCGCTATATGCACTTTCTTATCACCGGTTTTATCTGGATGAGATTTATCTCGCTCTGATCGTCTCCCCATTGAGACTCATTGCAAAACTGGCTGGCCTGTTCGATACGGTGGTGATTGCCGGGATTGTGGGTGCTGTCAGCCGGATTCCGCAGATCATCAGCGTCATTCCTCGAAGCCTGCACCATGGTCTGGTTCCCTCCTATGCCATGGTCATGTTTGTCAGCGTTATTGCCGGATTACTATACGTAATCTCCTACTTGCGTTAATAATTTCCAGTTCGCATGTTTATGACCAGAGAAGTGGAACGTAATTTCTCTTCTCCTGTTTTTGGCCTCCTTTGAATTCTGATTCCGAACTCATGCTTTCACTGCTTCTCCTGAGTGTTG
>DATMFC010000591.1:0-33443 GCA_035556335.1 Planctomicrobium sp.
AATGATCAATCACACGCTGCTGACGCTGGAATCCATCAGAAACTTATCGCTTTCTCCCCTGGGGATCGTTGTCAACTCTGCACAGGAACGGGATGATGAATCAGGCATGTCGAATGTGAGTGTTCTTCGCAAGATGACCGATCTTCCAGTCTGGGGACCACTCCCCTGGAATCATTCCGCCAAAGAGTTTCCCACGATTCGACAGATTGCTGAAAAGATTTCACAATCCATTCGGTTCGGTGCGTCATTTTGATGTTGACGCAGTCTGCAGGTTGAATGTCATCGAACCACAAAGCAGGTCATGAAGGGCACGGGCACGATCTTGATGCGGAGTCAATCAATATGAGTGGTGACGACAAAACACCAGATTTCAACTGGCTGAAACAGGGAATCGGAAATCCGGGGAAAGGGCCAAAGGAACCAACTCCTCCTGCTGCGGGACCGATTTTCCCGGCCCCGCCATTCCGTCCGCCGCAGTTTGCTGAGACATTCGAAGGAGATCTTCCTCTGGAGGAAGACTCCGAATCGTTTCTCAACGATGACGACATCCCCCCCCCAGTGCCGAATGCATCCGACGGATCAACATTGATTCTGCGGGATCGCGACCTGAACCCAGGAGGAATTCTGAGCGGGGTTTCTGACGCAACTCCCGACGAAGATTTTTCCTCACCGAATTCCACGTCTGATGAACCGCCATCGACGGATCCCTCTGCCGATGAAGAGTCTGTGAGTCTGGCTGCGGAGGAGGTTGCCGATCACGAAACAACCGACAGTAATACCCACAGTGACACCGACAGTGATGCTGAAATGATTGCCGATGACGCCGGTGTTGAAACCGAGCCTGAAGTCGGTTCGGAAGTCGGTACTTTTGATGAACAGACGGTCATTGAGCCGAAACCAGAGGCCACGCTGGAGGGCTCCACGGAATCTTCCTCCGAAACCTCATCAGACGACTCTTCTGATTCAGGGGAAGAAAAACCGAAGCAGTGTGATCCGAAACTGCTCTCCGACACCGTGATTGTAGAACCGGTTATTCTGCCCCATCCCGAGACAACGACGGAAGGAACGCTTGGAGAAACTCCAGAGAAAGTCCTCAGTTCGCCGCCGACCAATGATTCCGGAAAAACAAATGAGTCATCTGGCTTTTCCCCTGCGATCATCGGCGCCGGCGCGGCCGTAGCAGCATCTCCTTTTGGGAGTTCCCTCTCCTTCGGCAATGATGAGCCATCGGGTTCCTCCCGTCCCAGCCAGAAAGCTTCCGGCAAGAAAGAAGCCACAGGTCCCACAAGTGGCAAAGGCCGACTCGTCACAATTTTTCTGGCGATGTACGCGGTCACGATCACACTGGCCTTCCTGTTGATGCTGATCAAGGACCTGACACAGACATTCCGCCCTCATCAACTGGAGAGCCTGCCTGATCTTCCCAGTGAAAAAGCAGAAAACCTGTCCTATGTTCCCGCAAACATGAAGCTGCCGCGCGGCCACTCCATTCCACTTGGCCAACAGCAGCGATTCGGAAACATTCTGATTGAACCCATTAAAATCACAGAAGAACCGCTTGAGTTCGTGCATTACAGTGGGAACCCCAAACGGGTCAAGCCCCCCAGTGATCCAGCCTGGAAACTCTGGCTGAAGGTGACGAATGTGTCTGATTCACAGACCATCGCCCCGCTCGACCGGCAACTGGTTCTTCGCTGGATTTCGAAGGCGAAACAAAACCGGGACTTTACGAATCAGTACATCACCTCGCAGGGAGCCACCTCTCGTGCGGCCGAGTCGGTGCAGCTTTACCGACTCCCGACTCAAGGGGACTGGGATCTCAAAGATCAGGAACTGGGAAAAGAGTTAAAGCCCGGGGAATCGTACATCACCTATCTTGCATCGAATGATGAAGGGTTTGAAAAGCTGAAGGGATCTCTGGTCTGGCGGGTGCAAATCCGCAAAGGCTATTCCCCCAAAGGACACGGTGTCACGACCATCTTTGAAGTCCCATTCCGGAAAGAAGATGTGATTCACTCCGACTCGTCTGAATCTGCCCAGGCTCCGATGGCGTTGATGAAGCAGGACGAATCCACCATGATGGTGCTGCGAGACCATGGTTGAGATGAGTCTGGTCTGCGGGGATTATGTCATAAGGAAGAATTCATGCGGTTTTTCGATCTTCTCGCTCTCCAATGTCGTGGTTCCATCACAGGACTCGCGATGTTATTGCTGATGGCCGGAGTTCTGGCCGGTTCCTCTGCGAACGCTGCGGAACCGATCAAGGCTCTGATGATCACCGGAGGGTGCTGCCATGACTATGAGAACCAGAAGCGGATTATTTCAGAAGGACTCAGTCAACGGGCCAACATCGAATGGACTATCATCCATCACGAAGGGGACAAGCGGGATTTCGAAGTTCCGACCTATAAAAATCCCGACTGGGCCAAAGGGTATGACGTGATTCTCCATAATGAATGTTATGGAGCGGTGACCGATCCCGACTTTGTCAAAGGGATCGCCAAAGCGCACTTCGACGGTGTTCCGGCCGTGATTGTCCATTGTTCCTTGCACAGTTATCGCACATCCGGTGCGGCCGATTCCTGGCGGGAGTTGATTGGAGTCACGTCCAAGCGGCATGAAAAACACCGTCCGGAGCAGGTCGTCCGTCTGGATGTGGAGCACCCTGTTCTGATCGGCTTTCCGGAAAAGTGGAATACCCCCAACGGGGAACTGTATGTCATCGAGAAAGTCTGGCCGAACTGCACTCCTCTGGCCGTTGCTCCGGGAGTCGATTCGGAAGGAGACCATCCGGTGATCTGGGTGAATACCTTTGGGAAAGCCCGTGTGTTTGGAACATCGCTGGGACATCACAACGACACGATCAACACTCCGGAATGGCTTGATGTTGTTGCTCGGGGAACCTTGTGGACCGTCGGTAAACTGGGAGAGAACGGCCAACCACTTCCCGGTTACGAAGGAAGTGGAGTGAAGCCCATCGTTCTGGAGAAACTCAAGCCCATTCCAGAACCAGCAAAGTAATACCATCACTCATTAACCCAGAGAATGCAGAGGAAGAACGGAAAACACGGAACCGAAGAGGAGAGTGGGCAATGTGCTGAAACCAGACTGTCACTTCAATGAATCACCGAATTTCTCCACGCCCCGTTTTCTTCATCCCTGTTCCGTAATTTCCGTCTTTTCCGTGGTAAATCATCCGGATTGACAGGAACAGGTCACCCGACGGCATTGATTCCGCCTGAATTGTTTCTTCTGACTATTTGAAAAGAGAGTACACGCCATGCCCGCTTCCGCGGACATTCTGGGAACCGTTGGTTCCGTTATTGATCCGGTTTTACAGTTTTCACTGTCCCATTTGAAAATGGTTCGGGAAGCCTCTGTCGATGGAAACAATGCTGTCGTTTCAATCGAACTTCCAACCCCCGCTTATCCCGCCCGCGCAGCTTTGACGGCAGCAATTCAACAGGCCGTGAAGACTGCTTTTCCGGACATCACGAATGTCGATGTGAACATCACTGCCGTGGTGAAAGGGAAAGACTCCGGTGGAAACATCGGTTTGAAAATCAAGAACGTGATTGCGGTCGGAAGTGGTAAAGGAGGGGTCGGGAAATCGACCGTCGCCACTTCGATTGCTTATGGTCTGCAACACTGGGGAGCCAAGGTCGGACTGATGGATGCCGACGTGTATGGCCCAAGTGTCCCTCACCTAGTCGGTGCCTCAGGGCAACCGGAAGTTCGGCAATACCGAACACAGGACGGACGAACCTTTGAACGGATTGAACCGGTCGAAGCTCACGGATTGAAGGTGATCTCCATGGGATTTATGGTTGATCCCGATCAGGCGGTCATCTGGCGTGGACCGATGCTGGTGAAAGCCTTGACTCAGTTCATGCAGCAGACCGAATGGGGAGAACTCGACTATCTCATCGTCGACATGCCCCCCGGAACCGGAGATGTCGCGCTGACACTCTCGCAAATGGTTTCACTGGCCGGTGCCGTTGTGGTCTGTACTCCGCAACAGGTCGCCCTGCTGGATGCCGGCAAGGCGATCTCCATGTTCAACACTGTCAAAATTCCGGTACTGGGAATGGTCGAGAACATGACCGGTGAAATCTTTGGACGAGGAGGAGCCAAGGCGAAAGCCGAAGCCATGGGAGTTCCCTTCCTCGGAGAACTCCCTTCCAATGCCATCATCCGGGAACACGGAGACGAAGGACGCATGGCGTTTCTGTTTGATGAGGAGAGTCCAGTACGGGAGCAATTGCTGAGCATTGCCAGCAACGTCGCCATGGGAATCGCCAAAAATCTTCTCGAACGCCCGTCAATGCCGACGCTGGAGTTGTTGTAAAGCCCGGGTGATTCACCACGGAAAAGACGGAAATCACGGAACAAGGATGAAGAATACGGGTAATGAAGAGATTCGGTGAATCACTGAAACGACCGTCTGTTTTCAGTAGATCGCCGTCTCCCCCTCTTCATTTCCGTGTCTTCCGTTCATTCCGTGGTTCCTCTGAAATTTCCCTCTTTCGAATTTTCCGTCACTTCAGAGGCAGTCCCCCAATCTGACGAACTGCTTCATACATTACCGTGTTCGCGGTACTCGCCAGATTCAAACTGCGCACCTGATCGTACATCGGCAGCTTCAGGCAGGTTTCCTGATGGGCCAGTCGCAGAGATTCCGGTAATCCCCGTGACTCACTTCCGAAGACCAGAACGTCTCCCGGTTGAAAATTCGCTTCCCAGACCAGTTTCTCTGCGAACTTGGTCAAGAACCAGAACTGGCCGACCGGTGAGCCCGATTCCGAAAGTCGGGTCAGCAGTTGTTCCCAATTGTCGACCACTTCACAGTCGACATGTTCCCAGTAATCCATCCCGGCCCGTTTGAGATACCGGCTGTCCATCACAAATCCGAGTGGACGGATCAGCCAGAGCTTCGCCCCGACCGCGACGCAGCTACGCCCGATATTGCCGGTGTTCTGGGGGATATCCGGTGCATACAAGACAACATTCAGCAAAGGAGTGAATGAAGAGGAAAGGACTTCCGTTTCCGAGTTGCGACTCATTAGCCAGACCGATACTGTTGAGAGGAATGTGCGCTCCCCTTACCAAGGGGAAAATGCACTGTTCCCGCCGGATTTCAAATCATCCTCAAGAGGACACGAAATGAGCTCACCTGTCAATCGTCATGAGCTCACCTGTCAATCGTCGAAGTTTTCTTCAGACCTCTTCCGTCGCTGCCGGAGCAATGACGCTCCTGTCAACAGCCCCCGCTCGAGCCCAGGACGCCAATCAACGACTGCGAATCGGTTTTATCGGCCCCGGTGGGCGTGGATTCGGAGCTCACGTCCGAACATTGGCAGCGTTGAAGAACGAAGGCCGAAAAATCGACCTCGTTGCCCTGGCCGATGTCTATTCCGTTCAACGTGACAAGGTGGCGGATTATATCAAGAAAGAAAACGGAAACGATCCAGCCAAGTACGTTGATTATCGGGAAATGATCGAGAAAGAAAATCTCGACGCCGTTGCGATCGCCACTCCCGATCACTGGCACCGCAAACAGATCGTGGACTCATTGAACGCCGGTCTGCACGTTTATTGCGAAAAGCCGATGACCAAAACGGTCGAGGAAGCGATCGACGTTGCCAACGTCTGGAAAAAATCCGGCAAAGTGATGCAAGTCGGGGTTCAGGGAACCAGTAATCCTTGCTGGAACCAGGCCCGGGCAATGATCGATGAAGGAAAACTGGGCAAAGTGCTGATGTTCCAGACCGAGTACTTCCGGAATTCCAACATCGGACAGTGGCGATACTATCAACTCGCCAAAGAAATGACCCCGCAGACCATCGACTGGAAACGCTGGCTCGGGGTGGAGGAAAGACTGGCGGAAGACCGCCCGTTCGACCGCGAAGTTTACATTCAATGGCGTCGTTTCTGGCCATACGGGTCCGGGATGTTCACCGACCTGTTCGTCCACCGCGTCACCGCCATGCTGAAAGCGACCGGATTACGTTTCCCGGGTCGAGTCACCGGAGCCGGCGGAATCTACCTGGAGTACGATGGTCGTGACGTCCCTGATGTCGCCACCGTTGTCGCTGATTACCCGGAAGGAGTTCAGGGACTCGTTTCTTCCACCATGTGTTCTCAGGAAACCCGATTGCAGCAATGTATTCGCGGACACTTCGGAAGCTTCACCTTTGAAGGAGGGAAGATTCAGTTCGTTCCGGAACGCCCTCAGGTGACCAAAGACAGCAAAATCGTTGCGGAAACGTTCGACGTGGAGAAGACAAAGGGAGACGACCACGCTCACTTCTCCAACTGGATCGATGCCATCGAAGCCGGAAAACCGGAACTGGTCAACAACGATCCAGAACTGGGAGCCGCTGCCGTCGCCACTGTGATTCTGGGAGCCCAAAGCTACCGGAACGGAATCGTCTACTACTACAACAAAGAACGGGGTCCCTACAACGCCTTCGAAGCTCACAAGAGCGGAGAAAGCTGGGCGAAGCAGTGGGAAGATCTGTCAGAGGCACGCGGCAAGCCACACCATGTGCCCGGCTGGAAAGCGGGAGACTACGGCAGCACGCTGGAAGACCCCGCCTATATGTCATTGGCCGGTCCGTGGATCAACGGTAACCCACCAGAAAAGAAATAGAGCAATTTGCTCTTGAGCCTGTGTTAGAGCGTCTCCACAAATCATCTGTCCGATCTGGCCACAATCCAGGAAAAGTCGTCTTGTGTGCCACTGCTCTGCGAGCAGTGCCGAATGTCAAAACGATGTTGATCGCGGAAAGACCTTGGACAAAAGAAAGCGGTTCTGACGTTTACACTGCTCACAGAGCAGTGGCACACGAATTAGACGTTCCATTCCGGACACCCCGGCCAGATCATTTCTGGCGATCTAGAGCGAATTGACCTCGCAGAGAGAAATGATCAACTCTCTGCGGGGTTTCTTGTTTCGTCAGGTAATTCTCCCAGCAACAAAACTCCGCCGGTTCGTGCCGACTCCCGTTGTTGCGCAGTTGCGATCGGCGGATGCTTACTCAGGTTCTCCCCGTATGAGATCAGCCTCTCCAACGGTATCGAGAGATTCTCCCGACTCAACATCTCCGGAAGAGTTGCGGAATTCATCGATCCGCTGAACAGCTGCACCGCCCGGGTGGCGTGCCGAATCGCCCCCGATTCATTCTGTTCCAGACACTTCACGCCACAGGCGGCCAGTTTGATGAACGCTTTTATCAGGTCCGCGATTTCGCCGGTTCGCCCCGCCGTAATCCATCCCTGCTCCCACGCTTCATGAGCTTCCCAATAGAACCCGTGGTTAAACAGAATTCGTCCCCGCTCCAGTGCCTGCGCGAATGGAACTGTCTCCTGATGCACGCTTTGAGGATGCGGCGTCACTCCAGGAACGTAGGTGTAAAACGGCAAATTCTGCGACTTTTCACCATGCAAAAACTCAATATTGTCGTCACGGACGGTCTTTCGCGGCATCGACATTGACCTGATTTTTGCTGCAGGGTTATAGCGTCTCGCTAAAGCAAAATTGACGCAGAGAATCTTACCATTCTCCTTATTGAATCAGTCGGGCATTCGAGTCATTGTAATGAATCGTGAACTTGTTATTCGAGTTGGATGTTCATTGTGCCTTTTGGTCGTGTCGGCATTGGGCTGTGCGACGGGCTCCAGTTCCAACACAGCCAGAACGTCCATCGAGCAACTGTTGCTGGCGAATGCCGTCGACCAGTCGCTGGATAAAGTGAACTTCAGTTACTTTGCCGGGTCAAACGTCTTCCTGCAAGATAAATATATGGATTGTGTCGACAAGAACTATATCATCGCATCGACCCGGCACCGTCTTCTGACGGCAGGTGCTCTTCTTGTGGATGACGTTGCCAAAGCCGATGTTGTCGTTGAAATGCGGGCTGGTGCCGTCGGAACCAACTTCTCCAACACCTTCCTCGGAACCCCGGAAATTGCCCTGCCCGGCATGCTGACGGTACCGGAACTCAAAGTCGCAGAGCGGCGTCGCCAGGATGCGGTCGCAAAGCTGGGGCTGGTCGCTTACGACCCGAAAACCAATGCCATTCTCGGAACCGGTGGAACAACGCTCTCCTCCTCCACCGATAGCAACTGGTTCGTTGCCGGAGTCGGACCATATCGATCAGGCTCGGTTCAGAAAGAAGTGAAAGATTCCACGACCGGAGTTGCCGCACAAACACAAGAAGAACTCCCGCACTATGTCGCCTTTGCTGCTCCAAAACCAATGCGTGAAGAGCCTGTTCAACTCGCAGCAGAAGAGCCGGCGGCCAAGGCCACAATCAGCCCGGCTTCCCATGAGACTGACGATCAGCCAGACTGGGCCGGTTCACTCAAATAAAGCCCGTCGTCACCCTTGATCTCTCGCAGGAACGATCCGGAAAGTCCGATGACGCACGATATGTCATATGTAAGCGATGCAATGAGTATTCGATATCGCCGTGACACCGACATTTCCGGATAGACACCCATACCGCCATGATTCAATCCGCAGTCACTGTGAGTCTGGTCCCTCAGGCACGAAGTGGACCGTTTGTCTTTCACGACGATCTGCCCGGCTCAATACGATGCGCCGCTGAGTTGGGGTACGATGCCGTCGAACTCTTTCTCCCCGGTCCCGACTCAATTGATCCCAAAGAATTGCAGACCTTACTGGATGAAACAGGTCTGAAAGTCGCTGCCGTCGGCACCGGGGCCGGAATGGTGATGCATCAACTCAGCCTCAGTGACGCAGATTCTTCCAGACGGTCACAAGCCATCGAGTTTGTGACTGGTATGATTCAATTCGGTGGAGAATTCGGAGCCCCTGCAATTATCGGCTCCATGCAGGGACGCTGGACTCCGGCAACCGGAAAAGAACAGGGGTCTGCCTGGCTGGCGGAATCATTGCGAAAACTCTCCGAGAAATCCGGCAAGTTCGACGTCCCGCTGATCTATGAGCCACTCAATCGTTACGAGACCAATTTCTGCAACAGACTTGCCGACGGTGTCTCATTCCTGAAAGGCGCCTCACTGGAGAATGTTCTTCTCCTTGCAGACCTGTTTCATATGAACATTGAGGAAAGTGATTCGGCGAAGGCACTCGTCGATGCCGGACAATACGTCGGGCATGTCCACTTTGTCGACTCGAATCGTCGGCCGGCCGGAAATGGACAGCTGAATTTTACCCCGATTCTCGTCGCCCTCAAGGAAATTGGTTACGAGGGCTATCTTTCGGCCGAAGCGTTCCCCTGGCCCGATTCCGAAACGGCGGCCAGAACCACAATCCAGACGCTTCGTGGCCTGCTCGGCCCATCGGTTTCTGAGACATAGTCGCATACGATACTCGAAAACCTCGGCATTCTATCCCGGCAGCTCTTTTCTTTTGTCGCCTGCTGACTCCCTACAACTGAGTACCAGCGTTTTTACTGCTGAAACACATGCAGTGCAGCCGCATGAGAGACGAGACGGAGCCCCTCCCTCTGCTGCAGCAAGGAACCATCGGATTTACAAATGTATCGGGAGGGAAGCGAAGACTCCGCCACCGTCCCCCTTAATCCGTGACGGCAGACAAGTCGACGATTCCTGCAACGCCTGCACGATCTGCTCGCGACGGGGAGACGGGGAGAGTATAATAACTGTACAATCTGAATTGACGAGTTCAGAAATGTGGCTGAAGCAAGGTAACGACCGGTCTGGTCACCTTCCGAAACCGGTCACCGCAGAATAATCACATCCTTGATATGAATCCTATCTGAAAAACATTCTTTGACATCAGGAACATCAGCCGGAGTGCGATTGCAGCAGCGAATGAACAGGAGGCATGAAGCTGAAGCCAGAGAAGGGCATAACTGCTCTGGTTTCCCAAACGCTGCATCAGATGAAAAGTACGGGTTAAAGGCAAGAGAACGATGAACGACATGGCTTTGCTGGAAATCTACAAGATGTTGCAAGAGCAATACAAACGGCTCGCCTTGGAATTGGAAAATCTCGATCGAGTTCTGCTGGCGTTTGAGAAGATTCTTCCAGATGCTGAAATCGATGACGAATTCTGACAATCTGCATCGTTTCAAACCAAGTAGTTGTTGATATGTTTCATAACAATGCTATCCTGTCGACTGAAGTTGTCCATGGCGTACGCAATAAGGACAGTGCCTTATGTTGCAGTATCCGGAACGGAGTCAGTCGGATGAATACCCACGTTTATCACGGCTACTTGGGTTGGTTGAGCTTCTAAAAGGAGTGCGGGAGCGGTCGGTACAGGAGATTGCTGACACCTTAGGAATCAGCCGTAGAACCGTTTTCCGAGATCTCAGTACCCTTCAAGCATCGGGTGTCCCACTTCAAAAGAACCCGCACACCAAAAGCTATTCTCTTCCAAAGGGTATTTCTTCGAATGCGAAATTGGGGAATCTGGGGGCGATTTGGATTGCCTTAGCACTTTCCAACGCGAACACACCTCCGCTGAAACGAGCGATCGCTATGTTGGAAACGGAGATTGTGAATCGCTTCGATCGTCAGGTTTCTGCCCGAATCCAATCCGCGTTGGGCTGGATTGAGGTTGAGGAGAACAAGGAGGATGACGATCAGGAACAGCAGAAGCACTTAGAGACCGTCTTTAACGCTTACTATCAAAGCCGTAAAGTCCGTATTTGTTACTCCAGTTCAACCAGTGAAACATTCAGCACGCTCCTGACGCCAGTAAAGCTTTATATTAATAGTTCAGTGAAACCCGAAAAAATTATCGTAGGGCATTCTTCTTATCACTGCTGCTCGGTTGGAGTCCCTCTAAAGCGGATCAGATCAACAACAGAAACTGAAGATACTTTTGAGAAAGAAGCCTTCCGAACCTCCTCCTGGCTGGACATTTAGAGCGTTTTCACAAATCACATTACTATCTCAATAACACGGTCGTTCTGACACCAGAGCTTTCCTGGAAGAACGTGCAATGTGCGGCCCATAAGAACTCCAACCGGTCAATGGTGAACGGGATCTGGAATCTGTGCAATGGAAGCCAGCGGAGTTTCTGCAGGTCCGCTAATCACTTTCCCATCAATGCTGAACCGTGAGCCGTGGCATGGACAATCCCAGGTTTTTTCCACGCCATTCCAGCGAACAAGACATCCCATATGAGTACAGACGCCTGAACAAAGATGGACATCCCCATCTTCATCACGCGCAGCGGCAATCGTTTGATCCTCGATTTTAATAACCTTTCCTTCCCCTGCAGGAATTGAAGAAATGTCTTCATGCCTGGGGGGAATAAGGATGTCGTGAAGGAAGTAGTAAGGATAGTCCAGATTCTCGATCAGGTAGTTCCATGTTCCGCCCCAGATCTGCTTGCGATGAACATCGAACAGATGGGTCCACGGATTCTGGCGTTCATGAACAAAGTCGGCAGCCATTAACCCCGCCAGTGAACCAAACGTTAATCCATTCCCGGAAAAACCAGTGGCGATAAACTGGTTCTTGTCAAACTCACCGATATAAGGGAGTCCATCCTTTGTCTCGATCACCTGACCTGACCACTGATAGTCAACAGCGCCATGCGGTGTCAACCGGCCTAACAATTCAGTGAGTTGTTCAAACTCATCGGCGACTTCCGGTTGCTGACCTGTTTTATGGTCTTTCCCTCCCAGTATCGCTCGATCCGTTTCCATTCCAGAATCAACTCGAAGATAAGAATAAGGGGAACGCGTGTCCCAGATGAGTGCTTCCGGTAACATCCCTTTCTGAACCGGAGCACTGATAACATAGCTGTTATACGAATAGAGTTTTGTATTAAAAAGACTCGTCGGGACAAAGCCCGACGAGCCTTCCAGGGGATGATGTGTGGCAATAATCACTTTTCCGCAATGAAGCGTGATCCCGTTGGCAACAACACTCAGGGGAGATTTCCGTATCGCCGTGACTTCTGTCTGTTCATAAACATCAGAGCCATCTCCAGGCACCTCGTGCGCTAATGATTTCACATAAGTCGCAGGCTGAAATCGTCCCTGATTGGGAAAAAGAGCACCTGGCATTCCGACCCCGGGGACAGATGGCACGAACGATGAATGAAATCCACGATCCCGGGAGAAGACGAAATCTCGTTCAACGAAGAATTCGTCGGTGGTAACGCCGTAAAGATCTCCAATAAGATAACCTGGGATTCGCTTAAAATCGCAGTCAATTCCCACGCGATCAACCAGAACTTCGATCAGCCGAATGGCTGCTTCTCCCCCCTTCCATGCCAGTTCCGCAGATTCATTTCCGAAGATATTAACGAGTTCATGAAATCGGGTATCGGTAACATACGTGAGATGTGCCGACGAGTGGCCGGTGTCTCCTCCAGCAATTCGTCCTTTTTCGAGCAGACAGACTTTCAGCCCCGCCTGCTTGAGAAGATAAGCCGATGTCACACCGGTAATCCCTCCTCCAATCACGACGACATCGTATATTTTTTCTGTTTCGAGAGCCGGAAATTGAACAGAGTGTTCCTTGAGCCATAGTGATTGTGTCGACATCGTAAAACTCCCTGTTAATTTCCCACACAATTGCTAATTAACTTGCCCGATATAAAAAGAGGCACGGAAGGATTCGACTTCAAGATTCTGCTATCTGCCTGAAGATCAGACAGGACAATCCCATAAACATTGTCTTACGTCGGATTGTCATCTTGCGAGTCCTGCGTCGATCCCTTCCGTGCCTGGTGCATCAAATCTGCCATTGATCACAGACCTTTTCAGGTGAGATTACTGACGTTGATTTGAAGCGGTTTTCAGCTCCTTCTTAAGCTGCTCTGCATGCTGCTTGTGCTGTTCAGCAGTTTGGGTTGCATCTTTCAAAACCTGTTGCAGTTCACCGGAAACTTGTGACTGACAGGCTTTTAAATGTGCCAGCATTCCGATATGAGCACCGATCTGCGATCCCAGATAGGCCTTATCAAAGTCTGCTCCATTTTCCTTGGATAACTCATCTCGAGTCATCTGTTCGCAGTTCTTATGGGCTTCTTTAGCGATCTGATACAAACGGTCTCCAAGATCCGCCTGATCACCACGGAATCCCGTGCGATGCTGAACTGCTGGTTGTTGACCGGTAATAACAGCACCACCCTGTTGGGTACCGTCCCGCACGATTTCTCTCGCGTCTCGCGGAGCGACCCCTTGTTCACGAAGTTCCTGCCGTGCTTCTCGACGTTCGGCCGGAGTCGTTACAGGAAGACGTTCGTTCTCTGTACTGAAGGTCCGCGTTTCCGCTGAAGCGGTTTCACGGTGATTTCCAAAAGGCTGCAGTCGCTGGTTGAGTGCTTCATGATCGCGGATCATCATCTCAGCGAATTCTTTGACTTTCGGATTCTGGGTTCGTTCCATCGCAAATCGAGCAAGATTGATTTCCTCCTGATTCTGTAAAGCTAAACAGTTAGCGACATGCTGTTCCAGAGATGAAGTCGCCTGGCGATTGGAATCAACATGGTCACGGCGTTTTTCAATTTGCACACCGGGCTGCTGAACTCCTGGCTGACGGGTTCCTGGTTGAACCTGAATTTGTGTCTTTTCCTGATTCACTTCCCGAGGAGCCTGAACAGGTTCAGCTGCCGTTGCTACTCCTGCCAGCATGGCCAGGGCAAGCGCATGAAAACTGACGTCCTTCAACATCGAAGTATCCTTGATGGATGAGAACCTTACGGCGGTTCCAGAGCACGTGTCAGAGAACCGTCGCAGAATCCGACGGCCGAGCAATCGGTCAACATCCTGGCCTCCTCATCCGTGACGCCTGGACGGTTGATGCCGGATCACTGAAATTATTTCATGACAGACCATTCTGCCATTGACCCCGAAGGGTATGGCAAGTTTCATTCCTGCCAGCATGTGAAATTCAGGGAATCTCAAATTCGGTCCAGCGATCACACGACAATTTATCGAACCGCTGTTGTAACCTGAACTGCAATCCTTGATTGAATATCCAATCTATTTCTGTTGACGCATGTCGTAATTTTCTTGCCTTGCAGCATCGTATGCTATAATCAACGCTGGTCTGTGGATGCTGACCGCGCATCCTGTTCGGGCAGCATCCATTTCAAGATGATACTGACGACACGATTTTCATTGTCGGAGATCGTGCAGGCGGATGTTGCTTTGTCGCATAATGCCGCTTTATTAAAGCACTGTTCTGAGTACAATTTTGAGTGTGTTCCCTGCACTAGTGCCTTGTCAGGCTTCAAACTTAGGGTTGTCTCACACGTTCCGCGGCTCGCTGGCCGCTCCCGTTTCGATTCATCCACCTTAATTTTGAATGCTGACGCAACTCTAACTGAGAAGCGACTTCATTCGATGATCGCCCATTCATTCTCGTGACCGGAACAGAGGAAGGGGCAGGTTTGACTTTTCTCTAAACCTGATCAGGGAGCCATTGGGTAATCCGTAATCCAAGGCAGCACAATCTTGCCCCCAGTTCGCCGTCTTGATTCCAATAGCGCGTGTCTTCATGAGAGATGCCACGTCTCTTGCTCGCTGAGAAAGAAAGGCGACTTTTCAAGTCGTCTCCGGCCAACGAATCGATAACTTTTGATGCGACTGGATTTGCGGGAAATAACAAATTTTTGAACGTCCCGAGAAAATGTCACATTTTGTGGCATAACGGGAATGACAGAATTGTTTTCAGAAATCAAAATTCTTTTTGAGAAAGTTTGTTCGGTTCAATTACGGATTACGTCTTGAGGAATGACAGAGATTCAAGGAATTCCTCGAACGAATCGTGTGGGCCTTTCGACGCGGTTCGCTCGGGGGATCCTTCTCAATTAGAACAGTTGCTGGCCGTTTATCGGCCGGTTCTCTGGCAACTGGCCGAAAACCTCGTGCCAGACGCTCTTCGTGCGCGCCTTGACGCATCGGACCTCGTCCAGGACACGCTATATCGGGGAGCCACGCAGTTCGACCAATTCCAAGGGACGACAGAAGCGGAATTCTCTGCCTGGTTAAAACAGATCCTGCAAAATCTGGTCATTGACTCCGTCCGGCATCATTCCTCTGGAAAACGTGATTTTCGGAAAGAAGTAATGCCAGGAGATTCTCTCCCGGGACACGACCAGTCCCCAAGTCAGGCCATCCGAGACAAAGAAGAACTCGACCGCGTCTATGCTGCGCTCCAACTCCTGGACGATGACCAACGACTGGCGATCGAGTTGCGAAGTCAGGGGCTGGGATTTCAGGAAATCGGGAAACGTCTGAACCGTACTCCCGACAGTGCTCGAATGCTGTGGGGACGAGCCATTGCACAACTTCTGAAAATGCTGGGGCACCATGAATGAGGCCTCAGAAGGTCCGGATCAGAAAGCCGATTCCCTGGAACAGGGATGGCTGAATCGCGTGGTGGCACTGGACGAGAAACTACAGTCTGCCCCTGCCGCGGAATTGGTTGCGGTTGAAATGGAATTGCAACCGGTTCAACAACTGCTTGTCCGGTTGCATGAAATTCATATCCCCTCGATCCAGACGACACCGCGCCAGACAACGCCGATCGGGCGGGCATCCAGTCTGCCGGAACGAATTGGACGTTATCAAATTCAGCGGCTTGTAGGTGTCGGAGGCTGCGCGGTTGTTTACCTGGCGAACGATCCTTATCTCAATCGTAATGTCGCCTTAAAAATACCATTGCCCCCGGGGCTACTGAACTCGGAGAGTCGTCAACGTTTTATCCAGGAAGCCCAACTTGTCGCACAGCTGGATCATCCCCACATTGTTTCTGCATATGAAGCAGGTGAAGACGGACCGATCCCATTTATCGCGTACGCATTTTGCTCCGGACCGAACTTATCGACTTGGATTAAAAATTCTGGACCGATGCCTCCAGAGATGGCGGCTCAGTTATTAATGAAGCTGGCAGATGCCGTACACTACAGTCATCAGAGAAAGATTCTGCATCGCGATATTAAACCGGCGAACGTATTGCTGTTTCCGACAGAGGTGCCTGTAAAGGATGCGTTTCCTTATGTTCCACGGCTGTCCGACTTCGGCCTCGCGAAACTGATGGAAGAAGCCATTTGCGATACCGCTTCCAGTGTTCTTCTTGGAACCCCACTATATATTGCTCCAGAACAATTGAACTCGAACAAAAATGCCGCGACTCCCACCTGCGATGTTTATGGATTAGGAGCCGTTTTATATGAAACACTGGCCGGAAGCCCTCCGTTTCAAGGAGAGACGGTCATTCAGGTTTTCGATGACGTTCGCAACGGAACATGGGTCAGACTGCGAACCGCCGCGCCGCAAGTGCCACGTGATCTGGCGATGATCTGCGAAAAAGCGTTGTCTCTGTTTCCTGAAGACCGATATCAATCAGCAAATGAACTTCGCGACGACTTGAATCGATTTCTGACAGGCGAACGAATCCAAGCCCGTTCCGTTGGTGCGGTGACAATCGCTACGAGAGTTATCGAATCTCCAGTACGAATACGTGACGCAGCGGCCTTCACCATTATAATGAATGCAATTCTTGTCCTGTGGATTTTGTTCTGGTTAGTGGCAATCATCTTTGATTTGGAAATTGCCATGTCATTGAAAATGATGGAATTACTGCCATATAGTATTCCCATCATTGCGGTTCATGCAGGACTGGTCGTTTCAGGGATTGGAATTGCCTACAAAAAAATCTGGGGAGTGGCAATCGCGACAACCCTGGCGTTCCTATTAACACTATTTGTTTTTGTCACGTTAATGGGATGGATTGTTCCCCCGTATCCTGAGGTTTATTCTACAAACACGATCAAAGATATCGTCTTTGTGCTGCTTCAACTGATCTTTGGAATTCAAACAATTCTCTGTATCAGCGCCTGGCGCGCGATCGTTAAGAACAGTTAGAACAAACCGGCCTCAACATAGGCACGCGGTCAATCACCGTGAGAGCAGGATTCGAATGTCGGCAGCCCGACAGGTCTCGACCAGTTTCTCGCGATCCGGTGTTAAGGGAGCGGGGGCTCCTCCCGGTCCCATGAGCTCAATCACGGCAAACGGCCCGGCGATTCCGATTGGATCTCCATCCTGGATAAGAACCAGCTTTTTCCACGCAGCTTTTGGCGCGGAGTCCTTCTCCCAGACGCGAATGAACTCCATACGACTCCCCACGTTTAATTCATACAACCCCGCGGTCAGGTGCCTGAACGAAACAAGTCCACTGGAATCGGTTGCCAGGATTGCGAGGGGACGTCCCCGATAGCGGAGAATGGATGTCACGTTGGAAACCCCCTCCCCCTTCGTGTTGACCAATTGCACGGAGAGAACCCCCTCCTCCAGAGCAAGGTCACAAGCATGCCGATGACGGAGACTCCGGAGTTGATCATCCGCGACGCCGGGTCGGGAAACCAGACTGAAGCAGAGTACAACCGACCAGATAGCCAACGTCTTCATCAGAGCATCTTGAATGATCATTGTGGGAAATGAAGCCTGACTTGGCCTCTTTTGAGCAGTGAGTTTCCCAATCATTCCGTTGATCTGAAACAGGTGACGCCTTCACAATACAGATCGGCATTTTCTGCAGAACGGGGCGATCTTCCGCGAATCTTCGGTTGGCAATAACTCAGTTCGACAGAATTCCCCTTGAATAATCGCTGGATCGGGAGCATCCCGTGCAGGCAGCAAAACCGATCGGCATGGCATGTACAAAAACTCTTCTTGCAGAAATTGCCTCTTGCTGGAGAGAAAGTCACTCACACCGGCAAGGAATGCCGAACATGCGATTATGGTGAATGCCATATTGTTCCAGCCAGTCCGAAGAAAGCGATTAAACCACTCGCGCCGACCATACTGATTCTACCGCTTTGTTTACAGAATGCGGTTGGGGAATTTTGTGATTTCGATGTGCTCAAGATGCTGCCTGAGTGAAACGTGTCGTATTGTTGCAACATCTTCGGGCATGTTTTTGCGTCATTGAATGAGAGAAGCACGTCCGGGGAACCTTATGAACAACGTTGCGGTTTAACCGTTTTCAAAACTCATCTGCCTCGTCCTGCGATACGGAAGACAGGTTTTCTTCTGTGAACATCTGTGGTGTGCAGGAACTCGGTCGAGCACACTGCTCTGGGAAATTTGCGTTATGTTTAGTTTAAGTGCCGGTTCCGTGGTGTTAGTGGTCGCAGTCTCTCTGTTCACCGCAGCGGCCGCGTTTCTGGATATTCGAACCAAACGCATTCCCAATAAACTCACCCTGCCGATGTTCTTTGCGGGCTGGGTCTATCAGATCGCAATGTCCTTAGCCTATGGCTGGCATCATCTCGGTTCTGCCGCATTAGGATTTTTCGTCGGCTTCGGTCTGTTGTTCGCCCTGTGGATCGTCGGTGGAGGGGGCGGAGGCGATGTGAAACTGATGGGAGCACTGAGTGTCTGGCTCGGATTCAAGATGACCGTCGCCGTACTATTGGTCAGCACTGTTCTGGTCTTGATTGCCACGCTGTTTGTCATCCTTCGATCGGCACGCCAGAGTGGATTCCGCAAAACTCATGAACGTTACTCGGCAACCGGAAAAACACCAGCCGGTCAGGCTGTGGCTCCTGAATCACAGGAACAAAAAATGAAACGCCGTGTCATGGCTTATGCCGGACCTGTGGCGGTAGCAACCTGGCTGGTCATGTTCTGGTATGTGCCGAGCCTTGATCCACATCGACCAGATCACTCGGCTCGACCTGCCCCCACGGGACAACCTGCTGGAGATCTCACGCGATGAACCGAAGTCTCCGGACAATCCGTTGCAGGACAACTCGACTGCCGAAGCGGCACGGCATGATCAGTATGGAACTGGTTCTGACGTTGCCGATCCTGTTCATACTGCTGATGGGCATCTTTCAGTTTTCATTCCTGATGTATGCCCGAAGCGATGTCGTTCAGGCAGCGCGGGCCGGTGCTCGATTGGGGACACTCAACGGCGTGTGGCCGGAAGATGTCGAGCAGGAAGTCGGGCGTTCATTAGGGCCTCGTTTTCAAAATGCATTTCGTGTTGAGTCGGAATTGCCGGAATACTCCGGAGAAGAAGTGGTTGTGACTGTACGGGTTCCAATGACAGCAGTTGCTCCAAATCTTCTCTGGCCGTTGGGATATAACATTCGCGGACAGGAGCTTGTCGCTTCGACCAGAATGGTTAAAGAATAAATCGAGTTGATAACTTAGTACACAAGAGAAAACTAGTGTTGCGTCAGCATTAAAAATTCGGGTAGATGAATCGTAACGGAAGCGGCCAACGAGCCGCGGAACATGTGAGGCAACCCGAAGTTTGAAGCCTGACAAGGCACCAGTACAACCAAGAACGAGACGTTCCCTATCGTCATCAGGTTTTTAAGACCTGACGATACTGAATTCTCCACCCTGATAATTACATTGAATCATTTTAATGCGAATGGGCTTCGCATCTGAATACGGGGAGTGAACCGTGCGTCGTTTGTCACCTGCCTTTTTAACGGTCGCAATGCTGGGAGTCGTCGGACTTCTGGTTGTAATGTATGTCGGAAAGAAACTACTGGCCCGGGAAGCTCCGGCACCGGTCGACAACCGGATTTCTGTTCCAATGGCGTTGACCGATCTGGAACCGGGAACACGTGTATTGGAAGCACATCTGGCAACAGGACCGGCAGACCGCACAAAGATCGATCGACACGTCGCGCTGTCTCCCCGCGTTCTGGTGGGGCGTGTTGTGAAGAATAAAATAACAGCCACTCAGCCCATCAGTACACTCGACCTTTATCCTCCGGGGGAGGACGCTCCGCTCGATATCGATCCCGGAATGGTCGCTGTCGTCGTAGGAGCCCCGTCTCCGTTTGTAGCGAGACGAGGAGAGTATGTTAATGTCCACTTTACTCCAAGTTCTGACCCGGATTCCGACTTAACCGGCGGACGTATTATGACGCTGTTTCAAGGAGTGAAAGTCCTGCAACTCGTCTCGACAGGACGGGGAGGAGGAGAAGCGGGCGTAAAGCTTGAATTAACTAAGGAACAGGCGAATATTCTGTTATTGGCACAGGATAAAGGAACCTTAAACTTTACGCTTGCTCCGGAAGGAAAAGGGACAGGTGTTGTCGCAGTAAGTGATGCAGACCGCGCCACTCTTTATGAGATTCTGGGATATAAGCCAACCCCTGAATCTCCCGCCATTCCTCCATTTTCAACAGACCTTTTTCACGGAACGTCCCATGGAGTGAATTCTTTCCGCAATGGTCGTTTTGTGGACGATGTCCAACGGGACGAAAACAATAGTATTCGTTCCGGAAATGGAAGCCGGGGTGGAACGGGGACGCAAAGTCCATCTGGAGGACGACAGACAGAAGGACGCTCGCCGGGCGCCGGTACTCGGTCAGGTCCTTCTGCGTGATTCTTACAAGACCGGCCATTTAAACAAATGTGTTTAAAGCAGAACAGGTCGGCGATATCTGAAGAGAAAATCGAGTGTTTATTCGTTCGCCACAATCCGTCGTTACGGTTCGTCGTCAGGGAAGCCTGATGCCGGCAATAGCGGTCGCGTTGTTTGTGTGCGGTGCCTGCCTGGCTCTTGTGCTGAATCAATACTGGCTTTCTGATGCTCAGGAAGAGTTGCGCACCGTAGCTCAATCTGCAGCGCTGGCAGGAGCACAGCAACTCGCTTGTGACGACTTGCTGAAGCCGGATTTCGATTCCTACGAAAATGCTGATCATGTTCGTCTGGCTGTGGAGAATCAGAGTCAGCGAAATCAGGTTTCCGGACCCGTTCCGGCTCGATTGGAAGTTCGGCTTGGAAAAATCGTGATCGACCCTGTCACCGGACAGCAGCATGCGGAAGAAACCGATGACTTCCCAACGAATGTTCTGGTCGCCGCTCATCGTGATCGACGTCGTGGAAATCCCGTGGGACTGATGGCTCCGGCATTTGTCGGTCAGTCTGGTGCCGATGTCACTGCAACGACCGAGGCAAGTATCTGTAACGTGATCTCTGGAGTGCGTCCGGTGGGGGCAGGAAATGTTCCGGCCTGGCCAATAGCGATTCTGGAAACCAGTGACGACGAACGGCTTCCCTGTTGGACGCGGCAGATTGAACAGCGACTGGGAACGGACGAATACGGTTGGGACAGCAGCAATCACGCGGTCATCAGCGGGCCGGATGGACTTCCTGAAATCACCCTGACACAGCAGACCGACGATCAACCGGGCAATGTCTGTCTGGTCGATATCGGCTCTGGATGGAATGAAGAAATTCTCGATCGGCAGTTTCGGGAAGGCTGGTCGTCGGAGGATCTTGAAGACTGGGGAGGGGAATTCGTCTTCGATACTCCTTCAATACTTTTGCCCGGAAAGCAGTCGCTTCGAGACATCGATCTGTCCCTTCTCGAACAACAGTTAGGAATGGCGAGAATTCTGTTCCTGTATGAACGCCTTTCCGAAGCAACTGGAGATGATGTGCAGGTCCATGTCACCCGTCTTGTGGGAGCGAGGTTAATGGCGATCCATAAAGAAGAAGGAACTATTCAACTGATCTTTCAACCGGCAGTCATCGCAACAAGAACTGCCGTCATTGATCAGGAGGCGTTGTCCCGGGGAGAAACCCGCGGCAATCCTTATATCTACAAAATTTCACTCACGCAGTGAAAAAGAATTATTAGTGTATCATAGTCCGCAAAATGAAGCATAAATAAGCGGCAGGAGGCAGGTTAACATGGTGGCAGTCGCGGAAAAAGAAATCGACAGCGTTTCCCAGTTTCAACATCTCAAGACACAACTGCATCGGCAGATGGTCGATGCGATTGATATGTCGAAGGCGGGAGAACTGGGGGAAGCCGAGTTTCGCCGACAGTTGGAAGGTCTGGCGACACACCTGTGCAATCGCCCGGAAACTCGATTACCGGAACGTGACCGGAGTCGAATGATCCATGAGTTAATGGACGAGATCTACGGATTCGGGCCATTACAGAAACTGATGGATGATCCAGCGGTGAGTGACGTGCTGGTCAACGGATCGGAATCGGTCTTCGTGGAACGAAACGGAATCCTTGAACGAACTGATGTCCGGTTCGCAGACGACACTCACCTGTTGCACTTCATCCAACGACTGGTCGGTCAGGCAGGACGACGTATCGACGAAGTCTCTCCGATGGTCGATGCAAAACTCTCTGACGGTTCTCGTCTGCACGCGGTCATTCCGCCACTCGCATTACGAGGCCCGACGTTGTCCATTCGTCGCTTCAAAACGCAGATCGTGCGAATTGAAAACATGGTGGAAATGAATACGCTCGCCCCGGAAATGGCGGACTTTCTGATTCAGTGTGTTCGCTCTCGAATGAACATTCTGCTTTCCGGGGGAACAGGAGCCGGGAAGACAACGATGCTCAACAACCTGAGCCGTTTCATCCCCGCGTCAGAACGTGTCGTCACCATCGAGGAAACCGCTGAGCTTCAACTTCAGCAGGCAGACGTTGTCGGCCTGGAAACACGACTGCCGAACGTTGAAGGAAAAGGGTTAATTACCCCGCGTGATCTGCTGAGAAACACATTGCGAATGCGGCCGGACCGGATCATTGTAGGGGAATCTCGCGGTGGTGAAGTTCTCGACATGCTGCAGGCGATGAACACCGGTCACGACGGCTCCATGAGTACGATTCACGCCAATGATACCGCCGATGCATTGCATCGTCTGGAGTTAATGATTGCGTTGTCTGGTGCCGAACTGCCCACTTCGGTCGCCCGACAATATATCGCTTCTGCAATTCAGGTCTTCGTACATATTGCCCGTCTCAGCAGCGGGGAACGTAAGATTATGCGAATCTCTGAATTAACAGGGGTCGTTAACGGCGAGTTTGTGATGGAAGACATTTTCGTTTATCGCCTCGCAGGTGTTGATTCCTCTGGCAAGATGATGGGGTCATTCTATGCAACCGGACATGAACCGGTTTGTCTCCGTCGTATGGCCTCCAGAGGATTTGAAACAGACACCCGTATTTATGCACCGCGTGAACTGAAAACCGGAATGGAATATCGCCCTAAGCCGTGATTCTCCATAACCGCATACGATCAGGTGACTGTTATATTAACTGACTGAGATTGACAATGGCCGTTTCCATCATACAGCCGAAATCAGAATTTGCAGGAATCTTACGGGAAAGCGAAAGCTTTGCCGTGGAGAATGATCCGTCTGTCGGAAATCAGTTAAACAGCTGGTTCGATCGACTCATGCTGCAGTCCGGGATGTCGATCTCTCCGACACTCTTACTGATGCTTTGCATCTGCTCCGGAATCACCGCTGCCGGCTTCATCTTTGTCTGGCAGGAGAATCTGCTGACCACTGGGATGGCGGGATTTATCGGGTTTCTGGCTCCGATTCTTGTCGCGGTCGTTATTCGCTCCAACCGTCAGAACCAGATGTTGCGTCAGATGCCGGCAATGATCAATGAACTGGCCCGAGCAGCACGTACGGGACGCAGCCTGGAAAACTGTCTGGGAATTGTGGCACACGACACTCCGAATCCACTTGGCGCGGAATTACGACATTGTACGCGTAAACTTTCTCTCGGATTAACTATCGACGAATCTCTCCGAGAGTTGCCTGAACGAACGGGATTAATTGCCACCAGTGTTCTGGCGACGGCACTCTCCGTACATAGTCAGACGGGGGGAGATCTGGTGGCCGTGCTGAACCGGCTCTCGACCACATTACGTGACCGTATCCAGTTTCAGGGACGACTGAAGGCCGCGACCGCTGCCAGTCGTGCAACAGCGATTTTAATGATCACGTTACCTCCGGCGATTATCGCGTTCTTTGTCTTTCGAGATCCCAATTATTTAACCATGTTATTTGAATCAAGTTGGGGAATGCGGGCCACTGTACTGGCATTCATTCTGGAGATGATCGGCGCAATGTGGGTCATTCGAGTTCTGCAGACCAGTAATCGTGGTTGATAGCAGTTTTAAGTTTTTGATTATATTGATGTCTCTGTTTTGCCTAAGTGATCTGGTACCTCCATCATGCTGACACCTCAACAGATCAATTTCCTGATTGTCGGGATCGCGATTGCTGTCACCATTTATCTGATGGTGAAAGGAATTCAGTGGTGGTCGCGTCGTCGCCAGGCGAATGCCGTTCATCAGGTTCGCCGCAGGAAATCGCCCCCTCTCCCGGCGGAAAAGCCACGGTCGACAGAACAGACGATTCCCGCTGTGGAAGAAGTCTACGTTTCTGCTGTACCAACAGAACGAAATCATTCCTCTAGCGCATTGGCAAGTTTTTGGTCAGTTGAACCGAAATCCTCTGAGAAGAAAAAAAATCTGTTCGAAGATGTCGGGGTTGAGTATCCGTATGCAACGGATCAGGATTACCGCTTCGGATCGCTGACACCTGCGATGGCAGAGATGATGCCCACTTCTGACCGCGGGCGTCAGGAAGCACGAAAGCTGCTGAAAAACGCGGGGTTTTTCGAGCCGCATGCCTGGGAAAATTTCGCGGCACGACGCTATCTCTGGATGATCCTGCCGCTGATTCTTTTCGGTGTCTTACTGATTCTGGCCCCCGAACGATTCGAACCCTGGCTGATTGCAGGTCTGGTGGTAGGACCAGCACTAGGCTGGGCGTTACCGGTACTGGCATTGCGAGGCCGTGCCGCAGAACGAATGCGGCAGATTGAAATCGCCATGCCGGACATGCTTGACCTTTTGAACATGTGCGTCTCTCAGGGGACGACGGTTATCAATGCCCTGGCTCGCATCAGTCGTGAATTTGCCTCCGTTTATCCGGCATTGTCTAAAGAATTGCGGATTGTCGCCGATCAGGCCCGTGTGGGATCTCTCTCGCAGGCACTGAGTAACTTCAGTGAGCGTGTCGACGCTCCTGAAGTCCATTCGTTCACATCGCTGCTGATTCAGACAGAGCAAATGGGAACGAGCGTGTCGGAAGCATTGGTGGAATACAGCGACGGAATGCGTGAAGGACAACGGCAGCGTGCTGATGAAAAGGCCAATTCTGCGACGTTCAAGTTGCTGTTCCCCACTGTACTGTGCCTGATGCCCGCGGTGTTTCTCCTGCTGATGGGACCGGCGATCATCGAGTTGAATCAATTCTTCGCACGCGGCGGTGTTCGAGGATTAAACAACCCGGCGAATCAGATTTCGGTCGATCGCTGAACCAGAGAGTCTCAGTACAGTTGATCCTCGCCTGACAAAGTCGAACGAAATGCCCCGTCTGTTTGCTGGAAATTTTTCGTTTGAACAAGGGCTTTTGCCGGGTCATCAACCGAGTCGTACTATCACCCGTTTTGAAGCGGAACTGGCCTGCATCTGGCTGGCGGTCGCTCGTGACGGTGATGAGGTTCTTTGTGGCGGTGTGATCTCGGAGGAGGAACAAAGTCGACTCGCTGAGCTTTGCTCTGTTCAACCGAAGTTTCTTTCTCCCGATCAGCTTGACCAGTCTCGCGCCACGGAACTCGTTCCCTGGGGGTGGACTCCCGGCATTCGTCAACTGGCTGATCGACTGAGAATCTCTATTGTCGCCCCGGAGCAGGAAACCATTCGCACCGTGAACTCACGAGTGTTCGGATATGAACTCTGTCGGGAATTGAATGTGAGGATTCCCGGCGAGAGCGTGGTTCGTTCATTGCCAGAACTGATGCCGGCGATTCAGAACGCGCACGCTGAATCAGGCGGATGGATCATTAAGCCGAATCAGGGACAGGCCGGACGGGGGCAACTTCGAGGGGAGACTCCTTTTCTCGCGGAACAGCAACTGGCCACGATACTGCACCGGTTATCGAAGCAAGAGGCGGTCCTCGTTGAACCAAAGCTGAACCGAATCCTTGAGATTGGTGTTCAATGGAGAATTCATCAGGGAGGAGATTTTGAACTGGATGGCATCACCCAATTGCTGACAGATGATCGAGGACGTTATCTGGGAACCGCGATTCATCCAGGCGAAGTCCACGGGATTGAAGTTGAGGCAATGAATGAATGCCTTCGTATTCAATCTCGAGCCATCGAGCGGATTGCGGCACTCGGGTATTTCGGACCGGTCGGAATTGATGCCATGCTGTTTCGGGATGGGGAATCCGAACGGATTCGTCCGATTCAAGACATCAACGCCCGTTGGACGATGGGGCGAATTGGCTGGGAATGGGGACAGAAATGGGGACCGGGAAAATGGCTCCATTCTGAAATGTGTCCAGCTGTGACACCATCACTGGAACAGCTTCCACTGGCTCTCTCCCCCGCAGAGTTGGACGGGAGCCCTGTTCGGTGTCGCACCTGGTGGGTATCCTGAATGATACCGGTGACGCCATGAGAAAATGGTTGAAAGAACTTCGAACTGATGAACGCCTGCGGAAGGGGTACGTTCTCATTCTGCCGGGAATCGAAGGGTACAGTCTGCTGAATCGCCGCATCGCCAAAGGACTGATCAAAGCGGGCGTTCCTTTCGGAATTGAAATTCATGACTGGACCTGCCGTGTCCTGGGTCTCCCGATGTTCTTCTACAATCTGCGGTCTCGACGACTCCACGAACAGCAGGCAAAGGCCATCGCAAAGAAGATTCAGGACTATCAAAGAACGTATCCGAATCGGCCGGTTTATCTCATTGGCCACTCCGGCGGGGGCGGGATGTGTGTGTTGACCCTGGAATGCCTGCCGGAAGAGACTTCCATTTCCGGAGTCGTTTTACTGGGAGCGGCTCTCTCTCCGGGTTACTCGCTCCGCCCTGCATTACGTCACGTCGATCGCAAGGTCTGGAATTTCTCATCATGGGGAGATTGTTTCTTTCTGGGAGTGTTCACTGCCGTCTTTGGCACGGTTGATGGACGGCATTCTCCATGTGGGGGAATGGTGGGATTTCGCTGTCGTCAGCTTGAACCGGAAGAACGGGAAAAATACGAAGAGCTTCCCTTTCATCCCTCTTATCTTCGGGACATCAATCTGGCTGGACATTTCGGCTTCACCTCCCCACGATTTGTTTGCCATCGTGTAGCCCCGCTACTTCTTTCCTCTCCCACATCAGCAGAAGCATTGACCGATGAGATGTGTGCCCGCCTGTCGAATGTGCCTGCATCATGACCACTGACTCGACCACATCTCCGGTGCGCGCCGTGTACGTGCATGTTCCGTTCTGCATTCATCGTTGTGGATACTGTGACTTCACCGTCATCGCCGGTCGTGACGATCTGATCGGAGACTATCTCAACGCACTCGAACGGGAACTGGCCGGCAAACTGACTCATCCCCTGCCGGTCGACACGTTGTTTCTGGGAGGAGGAACACCGAGCTATCTTTCCCCGAATGACATGCAGCAATTGTTTGAACGACTTCAACGCTGGTTTCCCCTCACCGCTGGAGGGGAGTTTTCGATGGAGTGTAACCCCGACGGTTTGACGTCCGATCGCATGGCGGTCATGAAAGGAGCGGGTGTGAATCGGGTCAGCTTAGGAGTGCAGTCGTTGCATCCTGAACATTTGCTGACCCTGGAACGTTCTCACTCGGCGGAGGGAGTGGAAGATGTCGTGACCCGGTTGCGTGATCATGGTTTCACAAACATTTCCTTCGATCTCATTTTTGGCGTTCCCCAGCAAAGTGTGTCGCAATGGGAAACAACCCTCCGCGCTGCCGTGGCATTACAACCGAATCACATTTCGACCTATGGACTGACCTTCGAAAAAGGGACTCCCTTCTGGACACGTCTGCAACGAAACCAGATTCATCCTGTCGCCGAAGAAGCGGAACGGGATATGTACGAACTGGCGATGTCACTTCTCCCGGAAGCGGGTTACCCGCAATATGAACTTTCCAATTTCGCCCAACCCGATTACGAATGTCGACACAATCAGGTGTACTGGCGAGCGGAGCCCTTTTACGGAATCGGTCCGGGTGCCGCCGAATTTCTTCAGACGACACGACGCCGGAATCACCGGAGTGTGACGGTCTGGATCGAACGGTTAAAACAGGGAGCATCACCGGTTCAGGAAGTGGATGAACTTGACGCGGATCTTCTGGCGAGAGAAGCCGTGATGGTCGGACTGCGCCAAACGCGGGGGATTCCCTTAGCTCAATTTCACGAACGTTATGGAGTCACGGTTCGGGATCTGGCACCCGAATCGTATGAATCCTGCCTGGCGAAAGGATGGCTGGAAGAAGTCGATCAGCATGTCCGGCTGACATTCGCCGGTCGCTTCCTCGCCGACACGGTCATGGCGGAATTTTTCTGAAAGAGCAGTTTCCTCGACCGGATGTCCCTTGTTCCCAAGCTCCTGCTTGGCCAGCCTTCTGGTTTCTCTTGACCCTCTTCTCCTGATGGGAAGAAGTGTGTGTGCCTGGAGCGCTTGGTCAGAAATGCGAAGCAGAGCTTCGAGGTGAGTGCGTTCCCAAGCTGGAGCTTGGGAACGAGGAGTCAAGGATGTTTTCCCCGTTTCTGGCACGAAAACAGTTTGCTGGAAAAACTCAATTTTTCATAAAACGTGCTTTTCAAGTTCCCGAGCATTCTGCTAATAATGAGTTTCTCAAGCTAGGGTTCGCTGGCTTGACGATGTTGAGGCGAGTACGGAATTCACTGTGCCGCCATCGTTTGGAACCCCATGATCAATGGGGGACGGTCGTGAATCGGCCCTAGCCTGAATGTCGGGCTCCAGACATTTATCTTAATGAGACTGGGACTTTGTCGCGCGTTTTCGCCATAGGCGATATCCACGGTTGTTACACGGCTCTTCAGACGCTTCTCAAAGCTGTCCCGCTGACACCTCAGGATCAGATCATCACTCTGGGGGACTATGTTGACCGTGGCCCTGATTCGCGACGGGTCGTCGAATGGGTCATGGAGCAGACCGAACTGGGTCGTTGCCTGCCGTTGCGCGGCAACCATGAAGTGATGATGCTGGAGGCACTTCAGGGACGCATGCCAATGGAACACTGGCTGCAGTTCGGAGGGCGCGATGCCCTGAAATCGTACTCATCCGACGGTAGAACGTTGGATCCTGATCAGATTCCGATCGAGCATTTGCGGTTTCTCGACCAGAAACTTCTTCCGTACGCGGAAACGGAGACGCATCTGTTTGTGCATGGCTGTCTGGATGCGACTCTCCCACTCTCCGCTCAATATCCCGCGACGTTGTATTGGGAACGATTCGAAAAAATTGAACCGTACCCCTCCAGAAAAGCGGTCGTTTGCGGGCACACCGCACAAAAGAACGGCATTCCCAACAATCGGGGATTCGCTGTCTGCATCGATACCTGGGTTTATGGAAAAGGGTGGCTCACCGGACTCGATGTTGCCACAGGACAATACTGGCAGGCCAATCAGCAGGGAGATTCCCGAACAGGCTGGCTGGCCGCGCCGACGACCTGAAGACATTACGTTTCGGGATGAAACGGCATGAATTCGGCTCGTAATCTCATTTTATGAAAGTTGAACGGATCTGAATGTGGGGAATTGAACTGGGAGTCATGCTGGTCATGATCCTGCTGAACGCAGGACTGGCCGCATTCGAAATTGCCCTGGCCTCGATCACAATGGCACGCCTGCAGGCTCTGGCAACGGAAGGACTCCGTGGCAGCAAAGCGGCTCTGTCGATGAAACAATCGATGGAAGGAAGTCTGGCGGTTGTCCAGCTGGGAATTACTCTGGTCGGAGCGATCGCCGCGGCAACCGCCGGAGCCGGTGCCACGGAGGGGATTTCTCCCTTTCTCAAGGAATCGCTGCACTTTTCCAATGCTCTGGCACAGTTCATCTCGGTCGTGTTAGTTGTCATCCCGCTGACAGTGGCAACCATCATCTTCGGCGAACTGATTCCGAAAGTCTTCGCTCTGCGAAACCCTGAGAAGGTGCTGTTGCGTCTTTCTCCTCTCATGCAATGGTTTTCATATTGCGTCTGGCCGATTGTCTGGATGCTGGAAACCAGTGTGCAGAAACTTCTGGCGCTGATCGAACGGATGCGGTCCAATTTCTCCACTCCGGGGGAAGAAGAGGAATCCCGCGAAATGCAGGAACTGCGTGCGAGTGCGGCGATTGCCAGAACCTCTCGTCTGATTGATAAGCGTCAGGAACAGATCATTCTGGGAGCCGCCGAACTTTCACAGCGCCCGGTTCGGGAAATCATGCTCCCTGCGGAATTCATCAGTCTGCTGAACACCGACAGCTCGGCGGGTGACGCGCTGATCGCCGCACACATGGATATGCATACTCGATTTCCAGTCACCGAGCATCCGAACGATCCTCAGGGAATCGTGGGCTATGTGATGTTCAAGGATATCGTGGCTCATATGCGATTCTCTCCGAGTGATCCTTCCATCCGAAGTATCGTCCGGCAGATCGGGAGCTATGACGCCAGTACTCCAATCACGCGCGTCCTCGAACGACTGATTCGAGAACACTCTCACATCGCACTGGTCCATGATTCCGACAAACAGATCGTCGGCATGGTGACGATGGAAGATTTACTTGAAGAGTTAGTAGGAGACATCGAAGACGAATACGATCGGCTTCCTTCACAGATCGTGGCCACCGGAAAGGGCTGGATCGTCGGAGGGGGTGCCAATCTGAAGGCAGTCAAAACGCAGACTGGCGTTGATCTCACTGATCCAACGGTGGCAATCGACCGGGAGACATTGAGCCAATGGATCACAAACGAACTGGACTGCCCGGTCAAAGGGTCCGAAGTGATTGACACACCGCAGGCCCATATTCTGGTCCGCAAAAGCCGCCGTCATAAAGTGATGGAAGCGTACATCGCACCGAAGTCCCCTGGAATGGAAGGTCAACCGGAACTGGAAGTGAAGCAGTAGAGCGCACTCATCCGGGGAATGCAGAGTAACCACGGAAGGAACGGAAAAGCCAAGTAGGGTGGGTCAAAGTCGCGCAACGTGAAGGTGGAGCGTCGCCAACGGCCGATTGTGCTTGCGGCAGTCTGTGTTCTTTGGAAGTGAATCCTGCGACTGAAGACCCACCACCCCATCATGTTGGCTCGCCCCACCCTACAAGTGTGAATCATCCGGGGAATGCGGAGCAACCACGGAAGAAACGGAAAAGACGGAACTGTGTTAAAAACAGACCAAACACCACGGTCAATGTTCATATGCTCCTATTGCTGGGCAGAACGGCGTTTGGCAATGTGTTCCAGAATCGGCGCGACCAGGGCGGTCCAGCCGGTCTGATGATTCGCTCCCATCCCGCGACCGGTGTCACCATGGAAGTATTCATAGAACAAGACCAGATCCCGCCAGTGCGGGTCGTTCTGGAAACGTTCTCCGCGTGAATAACTGGGGCGATGCCCTGCTTCATCCACGAGAAACAATCGCACCAGTCGACGCCGGATTTCATCTGCCACCTGACCGAGTGTCATCATGTTCCCGGAACCCGTTGGGCATTCAATCTGGAATGTCTCTCCATAGAACTGATGATAACGGTCGAGAGCTTCAATGATGAGATAATTCATCGGGAACCAGATCGGCCCCCGCCAGTTGGAGTTCCCGCCGAACATCACACTTTCCGACTCTCCGGGCACATAGCCGACTGCCATATTCTGTCCGTTCAAATGAAAATTGAACGGATGCTTCTCATGATATTTCGAGAGAGAACGGATCCCAAACGGAGAGAGGAATTCCTCCTCATCCAGCAGATATTTCAGAATTCGTTCGAGTCGCTGACGAGTCGGAATGGCCAGGAGCCACATCCCTTTGCCGCCGTTCTGGTCTTCGCTCTTGTCGAGGAACGTCATGAACGTACCAAGATCATCACGATGCTTCCGCAGCCATGCCACGCGACGCTTGAACTCCGGAATGTGATCGATAATCCGCTCATCAATCACATCGACCGACAACAGCGGAATGAGTCCGACAAGAGAACGGATTCGCAACGGGATACTCTGACCTCCCAGGTGCAGGTGGTCATAATAGAACCCGTCTTCTTCATCCCAGAGCCCGGAACCGTCGAGCGTATTCATCGCTTCCGCGATTGCGATGTAATGATTAAAGAATTTATATGCGGTGTCAGCATAAGCGGGATTGCCGTCGGCCAGTTCAAAGGCGATCGATAACATACTGGCACAGAAGTAAGCCATCCAGGCCGTGCCGTCGGCCTGTTCCAGATGCCCTCCTGTGGGAAGGGGCTTGGATCGATCGAACACCCCGATGTTATCCAACCCGAGAAAGCCGCCGGTGAAGATATGTTTTCCCCGAACGTCCTTCCGGTTCACCCACCATGTGAAGTTGAGCAACAGCTTATGGAAGACACGGGACAGGAAGACCCGATCCCGTTGTCCCGGCGGTCCTGATCGAAGATAAGTCCGCCAGCAGGCCCAGGCATGAACCGGAGGATTCACGTCACTGAAATTCCATTCGTATGCCGGAATCTGGCCGTTGGGATGCATGTACCATTCACGCAGAAACATGATCAGTTGTTCTTTTGCGAAATCGATATCCAGATGCGCAAACGGGATCATGTGAAACGCGGAATCCCAGGCGGCATACCAGGGGTATTCCCATTTGTCGGGCATCGAGATGACGTCTCGATTAAAGAGATGCGGCCAGTCTCCGTTTCGTGGAAGAGGTGACTTTGTATCGAATGGTGCCCGTTGCGGACCATCTTTCAACCAGTCTTCCACGGAGTAAAAATAAAACTGCTTGGACCAGAACAGCCCGGCACTCGCCTGTCTCATGACACGGCGTTCATCTGATGTTAACCCGGCTCCTGATTTGAAATCATAATAGGCATCTGCTTCTGCGATCCGTTGCTCGAAAACCGTTTCAAAGCCTTCCCCAAACGGTTCACGTGGCACCGCGTCTTCTTTGCAGAGTCGAAAACAGATCTCTACCGATTTCTTGCCGGGAACATTGAGAACGTGAAGCGCAGCCGCTTTGGTTCCGGTCTGTTGCTGATTCAATGCCCCCTTTAATCCTTGAGTCAGATAAAGATGAAATGCATCTTTACAATGAGGGCGATAGTTTCGAGGAGACTCCGTTCGTCCGACGTTGGTTTCGTTCTCGGTGAAGATCCAGCGAGGCAAGGCTCCGCGTGGGCCGGGGGCTGAGAAAATACGGTATTGCCCCAACGTCGCATGATCCGCCAGTAAGCTGTCCCGATCGACTTGCGTCAACGAAGGTTTGGGAATCCCCTTCTCATAAGTATTCGGGTGCGACCATGTATTCCGGAACCAGAACGTCGGCAACAGATGCAGAGTCGCGGCTTGAGGCGAGCGATTTGCCACGGTGATTCTGATCAGAATATCGTCAGGCGAAGACTTGGCGTATTCAACGAAGACGTCGAAGTATTCATCCTGATCGAAGATTCCGGTCTCGATCAGTTCGAACTCCCGTTCATGAAGTCCCCGAGCGGAGCTTTCCTGAATCAATCGCTGATACGGAAAGACCTGGTGCGGGTACTTATAGAGCCCTTTTGCATAAGAATGTGTCGGAGTGGCGTCGAGATAGTAATAACACTCTTTAACGTCTTCCCCGTGATTTCCTTCCGGTCCGCTGAGACCATAGAGC
>DATMFC010000592.1:0-12565 GCA_035556335.1 Planctomicrobium sp.
CGGGAGGGCGAAGCTCCTGCTGAGCCGCAGGCAGGATCAGCGCTTTCCTTATGTTTGCGGCTCGGCAGGAGCCTCGCCCTCCCGGCCGTGATAACGAGTGACAGGAGAATGTGATGCTGGTTGGGGTTCCGAGTGAAGTCAAGTCGGATGAATATCGAGTGGCGATGATCCCGGCCGGGGTGGAAGAACTCGTTCGGGCCGGACATCGTGTTCTGGTTCAATCCGGAGCCGGTCTGGGAAGCGGAATCACTGACGAAGACTATGCAGCGTCAGGAGCAGCCATCATCAGCACCGCCGAGGAAGTCTTCGCGCAGTCTGATTTGATCGTCAAGGTCAAGGAACCTCAACCGAGCGAATGGCCGCTCCTCCGACCGGGACAATTACTGTTCACGTATCTGCACTTCGCCGCGAGCGAGGAACTGACCAGAGCCGTCCTCAATACCGGAGTGACGGCATTGGCCTATGAAACCCTGCAAGGACCCGGCGGCAGTCTCCCATTGCTGACACCGATGAGTGAAGTTGCCGGGAGGATGAGTATTCAGGAAGGGGCCAAGTATCTGGAACGCCCGCAGGAAGGACGCGGCATTTTGTTGAGCGGCGTTCCCGGCGTGCAACCAGCAAACATTCTGGTGCTGGGAGGAGGGATCGTCGGAAAGAACGCGGCTCAGATCGCGGCCGGATTTCAGGCGAACGTCGTCATTACCGACATCAACGTCGATCGGCTCCGTTACCTCGAAGACATTCTCCCCTCCAACGTCACCACACTCTATTCCGACCGGCACAACATCCGTCAGCAACTGCAACAGGCGGATCTCGTCATTGGGGCCGTTCTGATTCCCGGGGCCAAGGCTCCGCGACTCGTCACCCGGGACGATCTGAAAATCATGAAACCTGGGGCTGTGGTCATCGATGTCTGCATCGATCAAGGGGGCTGCTTTGAAACCAGTCGACCGACAACACATTCCGAGCCCACTTATGTCGTCGACGGCATTGTTCATTACTGCGTGACCAACATGCCCGGCGCGGTTGGACGAACCAGTACGTATGCATTATGTAATGTCACCTTTCCTTATGTTCTGCAAATCGCCAATCGCGGATTGAACGAAGCCTGCCGCCGCTTCCCGGGATTAGCCAGTGCGGTGAACATGGACCAGAGACAAATCACGAATCAGGCGGTCGCCGAAACATTCGGCCTGCCATTTATTCCCTGGCAGGCAACATAAGTCTAACCTTGAGGTTCCGTGAAATCATAAATTAAGATGGAGGTGATCGGGGTGGCCGCGATTGCCTGCAATCGGGGCGGCGCAGCCGTGAGAGGCCTTAGCCTTAGACCAGTTTGGTTTATCATGTGCCCGCGTGGCAGGACGTCGTACATTATTTGCCAAGAAACTATCCGGAAAGTCTGACGACGCATAACATGTAGTATGCAGGCGGTGCAATGAGCGCTCGATATCGCTGTGACACCGACATTTCCGGATCGACTCTAAAATCCTAACAAGACCTTCCCCGATCCGCTCGCGGGAAGGAAATCTTCATCGTTCGAGAGGTTTTGTCGCGGCTCTAAAATGTTTTCCATCCTGCTCAATCTCCATTCAAACTCATCTCCCATCTGTCTTCAGATCGGGCATGGAGTCAGCAATGCGTGTACACTGGCCTCGTATGGCTACGCCACCCAGATTGCAAGCAATCTGGGCCACCCGGGGTCCTTGATTTAGAGAGAAGGAGAAGGAGACATGACTTATGGACTCCGTCTGATTCTCCTGATGGTGATCGGTTTGTTCTTCCCTTCATCCGGCCTTCTGGCACAAGAACCGGAAGCGATTCGAACCTACGCCGAGGCGCTGCGTGCCCGTTCTCTTTTTCTGCTGGCGGAAGAGAACTTCACCCGGGTCTTGAATCATTCACGCTTGTCACAAGAACAGCAGACTGAATTCACGTTCCAGCTTTCCATCACGCTTCTTGAACACGGAATCCTTGAAAATGGCGGCAGTCGGGCCGAATTGTGGGAACGCGCACAACAGTCTGTCCAATCACTCCTGAAGAAGTCGACAGACAATCCTCGTCAGGAAGAACTTCAAGCCTGGCTCGCAATTCTTGTTGCAGAACAAGCTGCCATTCTGGGATGGGAAGCAGGACTCTCTCCGGAAGATGAAACGGGAAGCAAGCAGGCGCAAGCCCGATTACGAGAAGCCATCGCAAAACTGCATGTGGAGAACGAGCGTCTCTCGGAGACGGCAAACATCAAGGGAGCAACAGCGGTTCTCCACGAGCGGTCCTTCCTCAAACAACGTAATCAATGGCATCTGGCGAACTGCGATCTCTGGCTGGCAGAACTCCTTCCGCCGGGGAGAGAGCGAACAGTGCTGCTGATCGATGCCGCGAATCTCAGCGAACAAATCGGCCGTATCCCTCAAGACAATCCATACGCACTGAAAACCACACTTCTTAAAGCCCGAGTGGCTCGCCTCCAGAAAGAAGAACTCGTTGCAGAACGTCTGCTGACAATGACAATGGAACGAGCCTGGGATTCCGTTGAAGGGGACGCGATCCTATCAGAACGAATTCGACTGGAAATCGCCCGACAGCGGCTCGATACCGTTTTCGAACTTCTTCAGGTTCGCTTGAAGGAAAGCTCTCTTCCCAGTGATGAGTTGCGAGCGGTCATCGTTCATGCGGTAATACTGGCAGCGGAGAAAGCCCGTTCTTCTGGAAAAATCATGCAGGAGCAGGAGCACCTCGCCGGCGCCCAAACTCAACTCGGAAAGATCTCCGGACGCTGGAAACGGGAAGCCGCAATTCGACTGGAACGGGCTCGACAAAACCGGGAATTCGGTGACGAACTGGCCGGTATTGTGCGTCGAGCCCAAACTGCATGGCAATCAGGGCAGATCGATGAAGCCATTCAAAGATATGTGGACGCAAACCAACTGGCGTTCAACACCGGGAAGTCCGATCAGGCTTTCGAACTGGGAATGACAGGGGCTTCGCTGTTGATTCAGTCCGAACGCTGGGAACAGGCCGCCAAGTTTCTTAAACAAATACGAGATCAATCTCCCCAGCATCCTCGCGCGGCGGAAGCAGACTTATTGCGATGCTATGCACTGGGACGACATGACCCCTCCGGCGCCGATTTTCAAACGGGACTGCAAGAACATTTGCAACAGTATCCGACTTCCCCCACACGCTGGGACGCCGCGCGAATGCTGGCGGTCGCTGCGGAATTGGCCAATCAGCCGCAAGAGGCATTGAAGTGGTACCGCCAGATTCCGGACGATCATGTCAGTCGTGATGAAGCAGACGCCCGGAGCCTGACGCTTCTGTTGCAACTCGTGAAAACGGCATCAGCAGGTGCATTTCCGAAGGAGTTAATTGAACAATGCGGTCAGCAGGTGGAGCGTTCGGTTCGACGAATTCTGGCCAACTCCGAACCATGGACTCCGCTGCAATGCCGGATCCTGCTTCAATCAGTCCAGTTGCTGGCCTCTCCTGTGTTACAGGGTGGGGAACAGGCGGACCAGCTGCTGGAGAAGATTCAACAACGTATTGACGTTGAAAAAGCGGCGGCAGCGCGGCATCAGGAACCCCTTTCATCCGAGTGGAAAGAGATTCAGCAGACAACATGGCAACTCCGTATTGTTTCACTGGCAGCGAGAAAACGTCTGGATGAGGCGAGAACACTTCTGCTTTCCTTCGAGACGAATGATACAGAGATGCTCTTGTCCATGATCACCGGACTGCATCGCCTGACCGAACAGTTTCAATCGGATCAGCGTTATGAACTCGGACATCTGCAACTGCAAGTCATTCGTCGACTGGAGGAGAAACGTGACAGTCTTTCGGCTGAGCAGAAACAATGGCTCATACTCGCAACCGCCGAAGCACGAGTGGCTGTGAACGACTGGTCAGGATCGATCACGGCATATCAGACGCTGCATCAGGCAGACCCTCGAAACCAGCAAATCATTAAAGAACTGATTCACGTTTCCCGCCAACAGGGACTCCCGGCAGATCTGGAACGAGCGAGATCACTCTGGCAACAACTCGAACGATCGGCCTCCCCAGGGAGCGTCCCATGGATTGAATCCCGACTGGAACAGGCGACCATTCTGATTCAACAAAAAGATCACCCGGCCGCAAAGAAGATCATTGGCGTAATGAGAACACTCTACCCGCAAATGGGGAACGCGAAGCTGAAGAGCAAGTCCGAAACACTCTGGCAACAGGTGCAGTAATGTTGGGTGGCTCGGCACTCGAAAGCAATTCTGAAAAATCTGTCGGACCTGAACTCGCCAAATGGCTCGCAATGCCGGAGAATGGAGTCGTATGCGGGGGGATCCGGTAATGATTTTGTGCAGCCGACTTTCGTCGGTCCCCCATTGCAGAATGAGCGACTGAAGAATGGAAGCAGACTGATGTCTCTGAAACGTGATTGGCTGAGGAATGCCTTTGCCGTCGGCCCGCATCTTGATCCTCCTACCGACGAACAACGACAGTTACTGGAAAAAATCTCCCGCGAGATTGTGAACCGTCGCATGACGACGCCGGCGCTGGCGTTTCTGGAAATGTCTCGCCCGATGAACTTTCTTGGCGCCCAGGCGATGCACTTCTTCGCCCCGGTGCTGACCACCGTTTTCGATGCCCAGGCGTACGAATCGTTCAGCAAGTTTCTGGAACGGCGTGACGCGATTGATATCTGGTGCGAACAGATCGAAGAGATTGCCAACGAATCCACAGCCGCCCCCGAAGAAAACACAGACAGCGAAGAACCAGACAACGAATCTTCGGATTCAAAGCCACAACCATGACCAAACCACAGTCTCTCGGCAACAAGCCTTCATCCAATGCAATCGATGGCCCCGAAGTCGGCCCGGTGATCGGGATTGTCTGTGCACTCCATCTGGAAGTGGCGCCGTTCCTGGCGAAGGTGAAACAGTTTCGCACAGAGTCCGGGAACGGGTTTCATTTTCGTGGTTGTCGGTGGAACGGGACCCAGATCTGTCTTGTTGAAGGTGGAACCGGATACACCCGGGCACGTCAGGCGACTCAGGCCCTCATTGATGCCTTTCAGCCTCCTTATGTTCTGTCTGTCGGATTCTCAGGGGGACTGGTTCCAAGCTTGAAGAAAGGGGACATCGTCGTCGCCGATGGAGTGACGAGTGCTGATGGAAAGACCCGACTCGAAATCGATATCAAGATGCCGCAGAACCCTGCGCACGGACTGCACGTCGGACACATCTGCACGACAGATCACATTGTCCGGCTGGTCAAGGAAAAAGAAGAACTGGCGAGCAGCACGGGGGCGATTGCCGTGGATATGGAATCTCTGGGAGTCGCTCAGGTTTGTCAGGAACGGTCTACAAAATTTCTGGCCGTTCGTGTCATCAGTGACGACCTGTCGACGGATCTTCCCCCCGAGGTTCTGGCGTTGCTTGGCCCGAAGGGATCTGTTCGCGCGGGTGCCTTATTCGGATCGATACTCAAACGCCCCGGCTGCGTTAAAGACCTGTGGGGACTTCGTGAGAATGCTCAACTCGCCGCCGAACGACTCGGGCAGTTCCTTCCGGGAATCATCGAACAGTTGCCGGTAAAGAAAAACGCCCCTGTGAAGTAGAGCAATCTTCGGGAGGGCGAGGCTCCTGCCGAGCCGCAAACCACGGAAAGCGACATCTTTCATGCGGCTCAGCAGGAGCTTCGCCCTCCCTGGCGATCTTCAATAAAGCCAAAGCCCTGGAGCGATCTGCCTTATCCCTTGTGTGTTGCCACCGCAGAGACGTTGCTTCGGGAAGCGACGGCATTCTGCTTCAGCTGCGCAATTCCCATGGGACTGAACAACAAGGCCGAATAAGCCAGCGTGGAGATCAGGGAGTTCTTGAGAAACGGCAACCCGGCGAAATAAGCCTGCTGGAATCCGGCCAGTGTTCTGGGGTACCCGATATAGGTATCAAAGGCCCAGACACCGAAGTTGCTGATCAGGAAGAACAGGACCGGAGCCAGAATCGCTGAGACCAGAACCGTTCCGACATTACGAACCCGACGAATGATCAATCCCACGCCAATTGCGGCAAACAGACCCAGATAGTTCAAAACCTGTCCGGGATAGAGTGCGTAGGCAAGCCCTTCCTGAAGTCCGTATTGCATTCCCGCCAGGACTCCGATCGTCACGTCTGCGGCCAGACACGCCGCAACAGGAAGCAAGAACCCCATTCGGAGATCCTTGAAGAGCCCCATCCCGAAAAGCCCGACGGCAAACAACGGAGTGAATGTCCACGGATAGGTTGCATCCGATTGAATGTCCATTCCAAAATGCATCAGGACAAATGGCAAAATCTTAATCAGGAAACAGTAGCCAAACAGGGAGGCCAGCAGCGTTTTGTTAGGCTGATACATGTCTAGAATCTTTTGATGAAACGTTTTTTCAATCGGGAACCGCACCGTGCAGCGACATGATAGAACAAACAGGTGCAGGCGCGAAGATTTGCAGAGAAGTTCGCCATAACTGCTACACCCGATTCGGCTCGGTCTTCTAAAAGCTCGCTAGAAACCGCGATAAAGTCTATAGTATTGTCATCAGAGCCAGATTCTGACACAGGCGATTCCCGAGTGCGCAGCACGTATCGAAGTCATTTGCGAAGGTCATGACAATGAAGATTCTTCTGGGCGTTGATGGTTCACATTACTCAGACGAAGCGATTCGATTCGTCAGTCGTTTTCCATTCCCGGTCACTCCAGACATTGTTCTCGTTCATGCCTGTCTGTCGCCGGATTACACCTATTCAGAGTTTGGAATTCCGGTCGACATGACTCATCTGATGGATCTCGCCCGA
Source organism: Planctomicrobium sp. (assembly GCA_035556335.1). Classification (GTDB taxonomy): domain Bacteria; phylum Planctomycetota; class Planctomycetia; order Planctomycetales; family Planctomycetaceae; genus Planctomicrobium. The sequence continues at coordinate 6,825 of DATMFC010000592.1, forward strand.
AAAGAAGGGGAAAGGATTCTGGCAGAGGCGTCCAAGAAATGTGAAAGCTGGGCAAACTCCGTGAAGACGGAACTTCTGTTTGACGCGGTGCCAGGGCAGGCAATCGTAAAAGCAGCCACAAAGAATAACGTTGATCTGATCGTGGCCGGAGCCCGAGGAATGGGAGCCGTTGAAAGGTTTCTCATTGGCAGCGTTTCTGAAGCGATTGTCAAATACTCCCCCTGTTCTACACTGATTGTGCGCCCCCTCAAACGGGAAGCCGCCAATAACGACTGGAAAATCCTCATCGCTGACGACGACAGCATTGAAGCCAATCAGGGAATTCAGCGGATTGCGGAAAGCCGGTTCCATCCTGATTCTCAACTCCGGTTGATGACGGTGCTGAATACGTTCCACGAGTTTCACGCAGAATTCACATTGCAACAAGGGCCGGAACTGACGATGTTACTGGAGAAAACTCAGCATCGCCTGAATCGCAAAGCCGAGTCACTCAAAGAGACCACCGCAGTCGTGACGACACTTATCAAGGAAAGCCCGGATGCTTCCAAACGAATTCTGAGTGAAGCAGAACAGTTCAAACCCGACCTGATTGTGATCGGCAGTACCGGAAAGTCGGGCTGGAAACGGGCGATTCTGGGAAGTGTCTCGCACCGCGTCCTGCACCACTCGGTCTGCTCGGTGTTGATCGAGCGGAAACGCCCTGGCGTTCAGGACTGAGAGTCTATCCGGAAATGTCGATGTCACGGCGATATCGAATGCTCATTCAGTACTTCCAAGTTTGATATGAATAAGAGAGAAGTGGGTGGTGGATAGTGGGTAGGAAATGGCATGAATTTCCAGCCTTTTCCTGATCCCTGGCCCCTGAATCCTGGCCCCTTGCCTCTATGTGAACAGACTTGGAAGTACTGTCATTGCATCACTTACAGACAACATATTGTGCGTCGTCGGTCTTCCCGGATCGTTTCTGAATTCCCTGAAACACCGCAGTCAACTGACGTTTCCCGAAAAACAGCAATGCACATACACAAAGAGGCTGGTGGCAGGTCGTTCCTGCCACCAGCCTCTTTGTTTCTTTGACTGTTTTCAGCCGAATCAACGCTGCTTCGCTGCGCTGTCCTCGAAATATTTGTTTGGAAGCTGAAGACGGTTGTCGCCATCGAACGATTCCGTCGCAGTTTTCTCCTGACCGGCCTGCAGGGTGTTCGTTCTGCTTTCCGGATTGTAGAGGCGCTGCTGGTTTTCGTAACCGATGTAGTTCAGGAAGTCGCGGAAGGAAATGACCTTGATCCCTTTTCGCAATGCTTCGGCTGCCAGTTCCTTGTGAAGCTGGTGAGTTTTGCGAATTTCTTCCTGCTTCTGTAAATTGCTGCCGGGAAAATTGGTGGGATCTTCCAGTTCACCAACCACCAGGAACTTGGACTTCACCGTCAATTGAGCCTCTTCCGGAACGCGATTTCCCGCATCGTCCACTTCGAGTTCGATGCCGCTTCCGGCGGTATCAAGCACGGCACGAAGAAGGTCCCGGTCACTTTTTCCGTCCCCGGTCATGTCCACAAGCCCCACAAAGGAGAAGTGTTCCTTGAGACCTTTTGACCAGATGGGAGAGTAAATCGGGTCGTTCTCCTGAATCGGCCGGGCCAGGTCTTCATTGAGAATGACGGCTTCCGAAAGATGCGGCCCACGAATTCTGGTCACTTCGACTTTGGCCTTAATGTCCGCATTTCCCCGTCCGACCCCCTGATGTCCTTTGGTATAAACCGAGAAGGACACCTGTGGCTTCAAACCGTCCTGACTTCCCAGATTGATCCAGACGGTACGAGTCGTGTTGTCGACCCGGCGAATGACTCCATCCGCTTTATCGAAGCTCAAGTCTTCGAGTTTGTTGAGTTTGCCGCGAAGGAAAGTGATGGTTCCTTCGTATTCACCGGTTTCCACATTTTTCTGTTTTCGCAGAGCGTCGATTTCGTCACGAAGACTTTCCTTTTCGCGACGTTCGAGTTCGAGCTGTTCGCTGCGCCGGCCGATCTCACGGTCTTTCTCAGCGACCAGTTCTGTTCGCATGGCGACCAGTTCCTGAAGCTGCTGCTCGGAACTCTTCTGAGAGTTGGTCACTTCAGAAAGTCGGCTCATATGAGCCTGTTGCTCCTGAGCCAGTTCCTGCTGTACTTTCACCAGTTCGGCTTTTCGTTCATCCACTGCGGCCAATGCGGCATTCAAGGCAGACCGCAACGATTGCAGAGTCGCGGCCACATTGGGATTGGCAGGGCTCGGCTGAACCTGAGTCGCCCCGTAGAGAGCCAAATCCTGATTCAGTTTACCAACCGCCGTATTGGGACTGGTGTCATTTTCTGCCCCAACGGTTTCGAAATCGGCGTATCCCAGTTTCCGTTTGAGCAGATGAATTTCATCCAGGGCGACTCGTTTTTCTCCTGCTTCCCGCCGGGACGTTTCATTGGCAGTGGCGGCAGCAGCCTGCGCGGTGGCCAGTTCTTTCATGTTTAAATAGCAGACCAACGCCAGAATCAGCGTGGACATCACGAAGAACACGAACCAAAGGTGTAATGCGGTCGGCTTGGACGAGGCCATCGAATTCCCCTGACGATCAGTCGGTGACGATCATGGAGTAAAATATGTCAACAGTGAAACCGCTCCAGTGCAATAGGCACTGCGGACGGTGTCGCCTTGAAAGATAATTCAGCTCCACTTGTGCCGGGTTTCGCATTCGCTCAACACCAGCCTACCACGAGGGCCGAAATCTTCTTTCAGAACTGTTCTTGAGTTGCTCTATCAGTGTGTCATTGTCGTTGACGGTTGTCGACGTGATTGCCTCATTCTCGAATAATGACTGGTGAAACTTCAACAGAGATTGCCTGAAGTGAAAAACCGTCATTGTCGCGGGAATAGAACCGGACACATCGACATCACGCACATCTGCGAGAACCCCAGACGCTCCATTTAGTCTACGCCGCCCCGAACCACAGTCAAGCGGGATTTGTTCAATCTTCATGTCTCCATTCAGGTTAGGAAGATTAAAACCCTGTCGGTCGTCACTGCATAAATGGGACAACCTGTTGTTACGGCCTCTCCGATTTGATGCCTGCAACTGGCAGATTCGCCGTAACCGGAGTGATCCACCTGAATGCCCACGGGAAAACCGACGACGACATTCAGTCACGAAGTTGAAATAGTCGCTTGATTGCATCGATCATGCCGTGTGGAGTGCCTGTACGGGCTTCATCCCGCAGTGTTTCCAGCGGCGGATGCAGCAGTTTGTTCACAATACGATAGATTGCCTTCTCGATCGCCAGCCGTTCCTGCTCTTCCAGTTCCGGGAGTTTGCGGTACAGGATCTCAAGTTCCTGCCGACTGATTTCTTCCCAGTTTTCCCGCAGGCGTTTGACGATCGGGCCGGTCGCTTTGTGATAGATGTCCTGCATGAAGCGGGACGTCTCTTCCTCGATAATTGATCGAGCCTGATGAATTTCCTGTGTCCGTTTCTTCCGATTTCGCTCGCAGGTGGCTTCGAGGTCATCGATGTCGTACAGGAAGATTCCGTCGTCCAGATCGCCGACGGCAGGTTCCACTCCCCGTGGGGCTCCCAGATCAAGAAGGAACAACGGTCGGGTTCCAGTCTGCTTTCGCACCTGTTTCATCAGGTCTTTGGTGATCACCGGTTCCTCGGCCCCGGTCGCACAGACGATGACATCAGCGGAAGCCAGACAATAGGGCAACTGCTCCCAGGCTTTAGCCTGACCGGAAAACTGTTCGGCCAGCCGTTTGGCCCGATCGAGATTCCGGTTACAGACCAGAATTTCCCGCACTCCTTCCCCTTGAAGGTAGACGAGAGTTTCAGTCGCCATCTCTCCGGCGCCAACGACGAGAACCGTTTTATTGTCGAACCGGTCGAAGATACTTTTCCCGAATTCCCCAACGGCCACGCTGGCGATGGAGACTTTCCCTTCGGAGAGTTTCGTTTCCGTCCGCACGCGCCCGCTCACCGAGATCGCCCGTTGAAACAGGGCGTTCGTCAGTGGGCCGAGTGAGGAGGATTGCAAAGCCTCGTCATATGCCGACTTGATCTGTTGAACGATCTGGCTTTCCCCCAGCACCATACTGTCGATACTCGAGGCCACTTCAAACAGATGCCGGACCGCGTCGGCTCCCTGAAATTCCAGCATTTCTTCCAGCAGCTTTTCCAGCGGCAACTGATGGAAGTCGGCGAAAAACTCGGCAAGCTGGTAATGAGTGGGGGAGTCGGAGGGATCTTCCTGGGCGATGTACAGTTCCACCCGATTACAGGTACAGATCACCACATGTTCTGACCGGGGGAAACGGTGATGCAGTTCACGATAGGCCCGTTGCAGCGACTCCTTTGAAGGGAACGTCAGCTGCTCCCGGACAGCAAGGTCGGCCGTCTGATGATTACAGTAAATGACCTGTACGTTCACTTCTCTCCTCCTGATGTCCGGAGAGAAGAATGACCAAAGGGAGCATGTCCCTGACCATGAATGGCGTCGGCACTTCCAAGTTTCAGTACCAGCAGTGTGAATAAAAGGAACACGCAGGCCAGAATCGTTCGCCAGGCAACAAGGCGTCCCGTGGCGTTTTTATCGGCGAGCATCCACCCGAACAGAATGGTCATGGCGATCCAGACCAGAGCGTTCAATCCGACGGTAATACTCATCAGATCGACCGGATGATCCCCCGATTTTGACAGATGAATCATGTACAAACCGGTGATCATCCCCAGTGTCTGGAGCGGCACCGAAACGATAATCAACCACCAGTTCAACTGACTGAGACGTTCCAGGCTGACCAGATGCAACGCCGGGAGTTCCGATCGTTTTTGCTTGAGTCGATGATGCTGAATCAAATACATGAGACTGACGAGTAACGCCAGCAATACCCCCACGATTCCCAGTGAATACGCCGCTGCGTGAGACATGGTCCACCAGTGCATCTGGAAGACCTGTGGAATCGGCGTGCGACTCGTGAATGGGGCGATTCCAACCAGAATCAAGACCAGCGGGAGCGCAAAAATCCCCACAGAGAGTCGGGGACTCCAAAGCTGAATTCCAAGATACAACGCCACGGCCAGCCAGGCGGAAACCAGCACCCAGTCATGGGTAGAACTCAGAAGCGGCGGCAGATCATGTTGCTGACTGCGGGCCAGGAGATAGCTCGTATGAGCGACAAATCCGGCCAGAGTGAACAGCATCGTGGCCAGTTGTGCGACAAAGCTGCGGCGCACGAACTGACTCAGTTCCACAGCCAGAGCGACCGTGTAACTCGCCAGAAAACAGAACAACGTCACTTTGTCCAACGCCATCCAACACCGAATGGAAATCCGTCAATTCGACAGTGAACACGGGTTATGAGTGCATTATGAGTGCAGTGCATTGTCAGCCAATGCGGCCTCATCACCCGTCATCACCTGCTCCGATCAGAGCAGGCTATTCTAATTCTAGGAGTCAGAGGAACAGGATTCCATAGCGACGGCAGAAACAAGCAGGGCTTTCGCTTTATTGAAAATCGCCTGGGAGGGCGAGGCTTCTGCCGAGCCGCAAACCATGGAAAGCGTGACCTTTCATGCGGCTCAGCAGGAGCTTCGCCCTCCCGAAAATTGCCCATCTTGAAACAAGCAAAGGCCCTGTAGAAACAGGGAAACTGTGAAAATAGAAGAAGGAGCCGACGATCTCGAAATTTGCTCTTAATTCTTGGTTCTTCGTAACATATCAGTC
>DATMFC010000593.1:0-3032 GCA_035556335.1 Planctomicrobium sp.
TACTTCGGTGTTCACGACCGAATCCTGAAATGAAAATTTGACGAGTACATCTTCACCTGTCGGCTGATGGATAAAAAAATGGGAAGCCTGCCCGACCGTCGTGAGACGGCCGGGCAGGCATTCGTAATGCGACTTTGGTGAATTTTTCAGCATTGGGAGTGGCCTCTTTAATGCACGATTTTCGACATCATTCTGCAGGAAAACCGATGCGCCGGCCCCCTCGTGGCTGCGTCTGCTGTAGACGGCAGTGATCCGACCGGCTTCCTCCCAACGACTCAGCGTGGTGCGGCTGATCCCCAGAAGGGAACAAGCTTCGTCCGCCAGGCAGTAGGTCTTCCGAAACCGATTCACTTCATCTGGTGACACGATTCGCATTCGACCATGTCGCTTGGCGCCCAGCAGCCCTGCCGCAATCCATTTCTGCAGAACAATAGCCTTCAGTGGACGCTCTGGGATGAGTATCTTGGCAAGTCGGTGGACCGAATAACCCGATTCCGAGTTCTGTTGGGATAGAATCGCTTCCCGGTTGGATTGCAGGTCGTTGCTATCGACCAGGATCGTTCCCAACATCGAAGCTTTGTCTGATCGACAGGCTTCGACTCGTCCAGAGCGAACCAAATCCAGCACGACAGCCAGCGTGAACCCACTTTTCCCGAACCGCTTCGTCGCTTCCCGGAGCATCAGCCAATCAGGTGAAGTTCCATTTCGAACAGGGAGATGATGCATGAACGCTTCCCAGTCCTCAATCGCCTCCTTCGGAATGAGCCAGCCTTTAACAGTCCGAATCGACTTCTCCAGCAAGTTCCGGTGAACCATTTCCAAAACCGCCCGCCGTCCGATTCCCAATCGCTTCGCGGCCACAGGGATCGTGACCGAAGAGGCAAACTGCCGACGCAGCACCGCCACCGAATCCCGGCTCACCACGCCGACTGACCGTCCATGGGCTCCCGCAACGCGAATTTCTCCGCTCAATAGTCCCCGCTGAACCCAATCCGTAACGGCCCCATGCCGGACTCCCAATTGCTTGGCAGCCTGAGTTCGGGTCAGCCAAGGGCGGTCTTTCATCCGAGCTTTGGCAGTTCCCTGGAACAGACACACCTTGGCAGACAGGTGTCCCTGCGTATATCTCTGAAGCAGATAAGTACGGAGCACTTCCGCAGGCGCAGGGCAACCCAGGTCTTCCAACCATTTCGCTTCCCGAAGCAACAGTCCGAACGACCGGCTCACACCTGTGGACGTGGTCCGGTGCTTGGTCACCGTCTGAAAAACTTCTAGAAATTCTTCAAACCGTCGGGGCCATTCAATGAGCATCTCCGCCGCGGCCAGCCAAGCAAGCTTTTCCTCTGGAGTCTCTGTCGGAATACTGTCACGTTGTCGTAACTCGGCAATCCATGACGGTGTCCGACGGACGGCACTGAAAAGTCGTTCCAACCACCAGAATTGAGCCGCAATCGACAGGTCCGGAATCGGTGATGTCTTTCCCAGCAACCAGCCCTGAACGGTTTTACTGAGAGATGTCAGGTGAACCGGTAATGCGACCTGCCGAGTGTCCAGCAACAACCGGCCACAGCGGCAACGCCGGATGTCCAACCGTGACGGAGATAACGGTCTTCGACAATCGGAACAGTGATCGATAAGCACCACTCCATGAACCGGACAGATTGGTATTGGGGCAAAACTCCACAACAACTGCTCATGAACCGGTTCTTCTTGAAGGCATTCCAGGCAAACCGGTGACGTTCCCCGCCGAAAGAACCGCAGAATCGTCTTCGAGTCACATTCCGCCGAAAGCGGTTCATCCTGTCGAGCAAGAACCAATTGTTCGGCGAAACAGTGAACCGTCATCTGTAACAGCGAGGCGGTTGGGATGCCAAACAACTCTCCCAGTCCCTCCAGCACCGGACCACTGAACAAATGGTTGAATGAGGGCGGTAACTCTCCTCGCTCCCGGACCGGAGCAAGAACTCGCCCCACATGTTCATATCCCATGGCCAGCGCATGGCGACGGATGAGACTTTCCAGCGATTCCCCAGGGAGTACCGGTTCCCGAGCGGGCAGTTTTGGCAATCGTTCCATCAGTGTCCTCCGAGATAGTCACCCGCTGTCATGGTCCGCTTGCGGCGATGCGCCGCTTTGGGGGTGAGCCCCACTCCAGCGGTTCGGGCGTCATCAGCAGGCTGGACTCGGTCAAGTGCTCCTTGATCCAGTGGACCGATGAACGGATTAGACTGCTCCAGGAGCACTCGCTGATGAGCCAGCTTCTGTTCATAGACCCGAGCCAAGTCTTCTCTCGTAATCCGTTCGCCTCGCCGTCGCAATGCTTCGACCAAACCACCACGCACCAGTGTCATCAGGTAGTCCGGAATGCCTCGGCAAGCCAGATAAAACCGCCCGACCAGTTCCGGCTCCGCGAATTCCGACTCTTGTGCCAATGGCAGTGACTGATCGAGCTTTTTGAGCATCCCGCAGAACTCCCGTTTTCCGGCAGGGGTCCGCCAAGTAAAGCATTTGAGTTGCAGCCGCTCTTTGAACCGCCGTTCGGTGTGTTCGGCCCTGAGCACATGTTCCGCTTCCGGCATCCCGCAAACCACAACCGGAATTTTGGTATTCACGATCAGCACCTTCAGCCACTGCGCCGCCTTGGTCATGACTTTCGCCCGGTCCATGTCGAACAGATGGTGGAATTCGTCCAGGACGATCAGTTCTACCTGACAGCGCTGCAGCAACTTGACCGCCCGGTTCGTCAATGTCTGGACCGTTCCACTGGACCAGGCGGGATCTCCCAGCGCCAACAGGATGTCGGCGGCAATCCCCTTGGGTCGGGCTTCCGGCTGGAGCGTCACCTTCAGCACCGGTTGCTGTGTGGCCGTTTCTGTCTCAAGGATGGGATGCAGTTTTCGGTAATGGTCGATGACGGAGGTTTTGCCGACTCCGGAGACGCCTAACAACGCACCGCAAGCCGGCTCACAGCTTCCATGAACCGATTCGTGGCAGCGCTGGAGTAACTCGATCCCTTCCCGGAACCTGGGATG
>DATMFC010000594.1:0-2293 GCA_035556335.1 Planctomicrobium sp.
GCGGTTGAGGACGTGTATCTGACGACGGCCCGGCGCCCGGTCTCCGCCGTGACTCGCCGAGTCATCGACGATCTAGAACGCCACAATGCCCGGACTCCGATCGGGCAGACAATTCCAGTCCCGCGCTGGACAACACTGGATCAAGCCATCCACCGCTATATCTCAAGACTCGATCCCTGGGAGTTGGACCGTGCCCGCTGGGGCCGACGGATTGCCGACCGCAAGCATCAGCCGACCCGATCTCAGAAGTTGGCAAGACGGATTCTGGAACGGGTGGAGATCGATCACAGTCCCCTCAAGGTGGTGGTCGGCACGGAAGCCGGTCCCATTGGTCAGCCCTGGCTGACAGTTCTGATCGACTATTACAGCCGGATGGTGCTGGGGTTTTGTCTCGGATTTGAACCGCCGTCCTATGCCGTCCTGATGGAGGCGTTGCGAACCGCGATTCTGCCGAAGACGGATCTGGTGAAGAAGTTTCCTCGAATTCAGGGAACCTGGCCCTGTTTCGGAATCCCCGAGCGGATCGTCTGCGACCGGGGCTCCGACCTGATCAGCAAGGATTTTGAACAGGCCGCATTTCAGTTAGGGATTGAATTGGATTTCAATCCTCCCCGAACGCCGCACTTCAAGGGGACGGTCGAATCATTCTTCGAGAACCTGAACGATCAACTTCTCTCGGCACTGCCGGGAAGAACGTTCCGGAGTTGGGAACGCCGAGCGGATCACAATGCCGATGACGGACCGATGATTCCGTATGAAGCATTACTGGAAATCCTCCATCTGCATTTGGTGGATGTCTATGCCGCCGGAAAACATCCGACAGCGGACAAAACCCGCCGAGAGATGTGGCTGGAGAGTGCGGCGGAATATCCCCCGTCCCTCCCCGGTTCCCCGGAAGATCTGATTGTGCTCCTGGCTCGACGGACGGAACGGGTGGTCACCTCTCGGGGAATCGAACTCTCCGGGATGTTCTACACCAGTGACGAACTGATGGCGCTGCGGGGAGAGTTGGGAGCGAACAACCTCGACGTCGACCGGTTACAGGTCCGTTACAACCCCTGGGACCTCGGCGAAGCGTGGGTCCTCAATCCCGTGACGGAGACCTACATCCGTGTTCAGGCGGTGGACACCGCACTCCGGGGAATGACCGAGTACCAATGGAAGGTGCTGCGTCGGGCGGTACGGGAACGGTTTGAGGAACCGGAACATGTGCTGTCTCTGGCCGCCAGCCGGAATGCCATTCGGGACGTCGTCGAGCAAACGGTCAAAAAGCCGTCTCGAAAGCGGCGAGTGCGGGCGACTCGGTTCTTGAATCAGCATCGGTCTGCAGAATCGAACGGCGATCTTTCAGAAAACGAGTGGCTGGAATTGGATGGCTCTTCTGTCCGTCCCGCGACCGAGAGCCATCAACCACCGCCTGAGAAGGTTGTGGCAGAGGAGCCAGATCCCGTCGAGCCCGAACCCATCGATCTCTCCGACCTGAACGTCGACGACTGGGAAGTGGCCAATTGATTGAAGTTCCCAAATCAGTAAAGAAATTTCACACGAAAGAAGGAAGATCATGACAACACCACGAGATTCTCCAACAACCAGAGACCGCCAGATCTGGCGGTCCGTTCCGATTGAAGAACGGATCGCCGCGGTGAATCAGTTACTCATTCTCCATCCCCGCTTTCGGGAAGGAGTGGAATTGCTTCAACATTGCCATGAATCGATTCATAGCGGTATCGAACCAATGTGTGGAGCGCTATTGGGAGTTTCCGGGGTCGGCAAAACCTCCATCATCGACCACTATCGAAAACTGCACCCGGCCCGTGAGACCGAAACGGCCACCCAGCAACCGGTGCTCAAGGTGACGCTCCAGCCAGAAGCTCGGCCGAAGGGGATTGCGGCGGACATCCTGCTGGCCCTAGGGGATCCCGCCTGGTCCAGTGGAACCGTGCAGACGTTGACGAACCGGGCGGTCAAACTCCTGCAGCGTTGTCAGGTGGAACTGATCGTTCTGGACGAGTTCCACCACCTGTTTGACATGGACCGGGCCAAGGTGATGACCAAGGCCGCCCAATGGCTGAAGGTCCTGATCGTGAACACGAAAATCCCGGTCGTGGTGTGCGGGATGCCGGAGGCGGAACATGTCCTTCGGGCCGAACATACCGAGCGGCGATTCAAGGAACGGCTGCAGCTGAAATGCTTTACCTGGCGCACACCAATCGGAAAACGGGAGTTCTGCGGGATGCTCAAGAAGCTCGACCAGTCGTTACCGTTGGCACAAGAATCAGAGTTGGCGGAGCCG
>DATMFC010000595.1:0-9378 GCA_035556335.1 Planctomicrobium sp.
CGTGCCCTCAGCTTTGCGGATCGGCTGTGGTTCAGTTTCATCGCCGATGGAGCTCATATCCCGTTTTTTGCCCTTCAGAATTACCTGAATCTGGTCGGATTCGGGCGAGCGGTCATCGTCACGGATGCCATTTCAGCGGCCGGTTGTGGCCCCGGGCGGTTTCAGTTGGGAGACCGTTTTATCGACGTTGGGGAAGATGGCGTTCCGCGTGCCGAAGATCATAGCCATCTGATCGGGTCAGGAACGATCATGTCACGCATGGCGACAAATCTTCAACAGGAGCTCAACCTGACCGCCGATGAAGTGACGCAACTCACCGAAATCAATCCGCAACAGATTCTCGCCACCTTTTCCGACCTGACGTCCGCAATTTGAAGCCGGCGTTATCGTTTTTGCCCGAATGATTCAGAGGAACCACGGAAAGAACGGAAGATACGGAAAAGCAAGGATGAGACGGTCATGTGCTGAAAAACAGACTGTCACTTAAGATGATCACCCGATTTCTACACAACTCGTTTCCCTGATTCTTCCTCCGTAATTTCCGTTTTTTCCGTGATGAATCATCCGGGTTAAGCAAGATACCCCTGATCTGATGCAGGTCAGAGCGCCGCCCCCAAAGTGGAGTGTCCAGCAATTTGATTCCGCTTTTTCTAAGAAAACAGCATTGGCGAGTGCCTTGCCTGCAGAATAGGCCCAGCCGGACCTTCGCCCCCTGTCGCCTGCCAGATCACAGAAAAATAGACTAGGCAGAACAGGAAAGACAGAGAGAATACGTCGAGTCGCGTCAATTTCTACGAAGCGGCTGGACAGATTCGATCTGAACGAGTGTTCAAAGTGGAGATGTAACTTCTCTCCCGGTCTGGTGGAGGGAAAAATTGCTTCCGCATCACGCAATCCGCTACCTTGCTGAGTTGAATTAACCCAATACGGTAAAACAAGATTGGCACATTGACGAGTCCAATAAAATCTCGATCCCAATGTGGATCTTGCCGAATTATAAAGCATACTTGCAAGGACGTTGTTGTACTTATTTGCTCTGGTTGTCTTCGATTTTCTGTGGATCAACGTATTTGCGTAACGGGATCCAAGGCAGGAAGCCTCGTAGCGTATTACTCCTGACCTCCTTTATCTAATCGATTGAGACAAACACACATACAAGGCGATTCGTTGCAGCGCGCGCAATGCCTACCAGCAAATGAACGCCAACAACCAAACAGTCTTAAATTTCACGGAGCTGCTCGCGATGAAGCGCAGCAAAACCCAACAACATCATTCCCGAAGACACGGCTTCACACTGATTGAACTGCTGGTGGTCATTGCCATTATTGCACTTTTAGTCGGGCTGATTCTTCCGGCCGTCCAATCTGCCCGGGAAGCGGCGCGACGCGTTCAGTGCAAGAACAACCTCAGACAACTCGCGCTCGCGGTGCATAACTTCCACGACTCCGAACGCGCCGTCCCGCCAATGAACATCGCCAGAGGATGGGCCACCTGGGCTGTGTTTCTGCTCCCCTATGTGGACCAACAGAACATGTACCAGAACTGGGATTTGAAGAAGCTCTATTTTGAACAACTGCCAGAGGCCGGAGGTAACCTCTCTCTGTTCCGCTGCCCGTCACAACCGAGGACAGGCAAGGATTACTCGAAGGGGGATCTATACTTTCGTCCACCAACCACAAATATTGGGCCTGGCCCGGCGGGTTGGAGCGATTACGCTGCAGTTGCAGGAACCACTTTAGAACTGAGCGATGGAATGTTCCGGCGAGCCTTAAACCCCTCAACAAGGAATCCATTTACCGAGTCTGAAGCTCAAATTACTTCAAATGCCCTGATTGATACTTGGCGTCTTTCGATATCGTTCGCGAGTGTTGGAGCGAAAGGTTTGTCTCAAACGATTCTATTTGGTGAGAAAAATTTCGTGAACAATCTAAGTTCAGACATGACAAGATCGGACAACAGTGTTTTTAATAGCTTTGAACCACATAGCCATGTCCGAATCTGTACACTAGAGTCGGGGATTGCCAATCTTGGAAATCCGCTAAGTGATTCGCAAGCGAAATTTCAATTTGGCAGCCAACACTCGGGGATATGTCATTTTGCATTTGCTGATGGAAGAGTGGAGTCAATTGCTCTCACAATTGACAAATCAATACTATCTTGCCTCTCTTCGACTGCCAACCAGATGGCACTTGGAACATTTTAGCTTCTGATTACTTATCCTCATCTCGTCATCACTACAAATATGGCTTCAAATTCCACGTGAGAGCTATACAGGTGAAATCAATAAAAAAGAGTGCAGAGGATCTCCTCTACACCCTTGTTGAGAATAACTCATTCTTCGTGAATTGGGTTTGTTGCCAACCCTATTTCTTTACCTCGCGATGAGTAGCATGGAAGCCTGCCGTAAAAGGCTCTTCTCAATAGAACACGAATGTGCTTACTTCTTCCGAAAACTGATAGACATTATCTACAGCTTCGGCAGTGACGTTGCCGATTGTCCCTGGTGGAAATTCCACAACAGCAAAGAAATATCCATCGTATTCTGGGGAGGCCCCCCATCCTGCAATCAAACCGTTAAACTCAATTGCACAGGCTCCTGGAATTTCATCGGCAACGAAACCGTAGAAGACAAAATAGTCTCCGGCCGGGTTGTACCACGTAAACGACACGATTTCTGGTGGTTCGTTGGCTTGAACTGTTGATGCGGACAGCGTGCAGAAGCCGACAACAGCGGCCAACAACAGGGGGATGCAACGGCTTCTGAACGATGCAATCGGAAACATAGCTCTTTTCTCCACAATAGCGATTTCTAAAAATAGGAGTCGCGCCTCTCTGGCGAACACCCTCAACGGTGCCCGATCTGACAAACGCAAAAACACCGCAACGGAAAATCCGTTAGCCCGCAGTGCCTCTATTTAGTGAGTCGAAATAAAACAGAAAAAAGTGCCAACTTTCTACTCATTTTCGCGAAATTCCTCACAAAACATTTAATCGGCATATTTGGTACATTTTACCGGCTTGATTTTGTGCGCCTAGATGGAATTTCTGTGCGCCATTCTTTTTGAGAGTCCTTTTTCTGCCGGTCCTCGCTCCTTTGCTCAGTTGTTGATGAATAATGCAGCCTGCGATGCGGGATATCGCAATTCGATCTGAAATCAGCTATTCTTGATGCAACGTGAGGCGTTCACCTGAATTCATTTCAGGATCAGTCCTGAAATAAAGTCCGGTCTGGTCATTCCTGTCCTCGCTCTCGCATGGGAAGATCCACACGAGCCCGAAATGGGAAGTTGTTTCGGGACTGCATCTAAGTGAAATCTGGAGTTGGCTCATGAGAACTCACTGTCAGCAGTATGCCGCTGCTCATTCCCGTCGTGATTTTCTGCAGCGATTCGGCATGGGACTCGGTGGCATCGCTCTGGCCGATATCATGGCTCGGGACGGCCGGGCAGAATTTGAAACGGGAGCCGATCTTGGGATCCCCCATTTCCCTGCGAAAGCCAAACGGGTGATCTTCCTGTTTCAGTCAGGGGGACCGTCGCAACTCGAACTCTTCGATCACAAGCCCGTTCTTAAAGAGAAGCATGGAACCGAGTTACCCGACGAAATCCGCGGTGAGCAACGACTCACCGGGATGAGTGCGAATCAATCTTCTCTACCGTTGGCGGGGTCTCCGCTGAAATTCGCCCAGTATGGAGAATCCGGGGCCTGGCTGAGTGAAGTGTTGCCGCACACTTCGAAAGTGGCGGACGACATCTGCTTCGTGAAAAGCATGTACACCGAAGCGATCAACCACGGACCGGGTGTCACCTTTATTCAAACCGGGTCGCAAATCCCCGGCCGTCCCAGTCTGGGGGCCTGGCTGCACTACGGACTAGGAACCGAAAACCGGGACCTGCCGGCGTTTGTCGTGATGCTCACCAAAGACAAAGGGGGACAACCGCTTGCGTCGCGGTTATGGGGAAACGGCTTCCTTCCATCCCGGTATCAGGGAGTGCAGTTTCGGCCAGAGAAAGACCCGGTACTTTATCTGGGGAACCCGGCCGGACTCGCGTCGGAACAACGCCGTCACATGCTCGACGCTCTGGGAGAACTGGGAAAAATCGCTTCGCGGACCAACTCTGACCCCATCATCGAGAACAACATCTCACAGTATGAGCTGGCGTTTCGGATGCAGCAGTCGATTCCGGATGCGGTCGACCTGTCACAGGAGTCAGACCACACGTTCGAACTGTACGGAGAAGACGCCAAAAAGCCGGGAACGTATGCCGCGAATTGCCTGATGGCCCGACGACTGGCTGAACGGGGAGTGAGATTCATTCAACTCTACCATCAGGACTGGGATCATCACGGGGGGACTCCCGGCGGAGTTCGAGCGGAGTGCAAACAAACCGATCAGGCCTCTGCGGCGCTCCTGACCGATCTCAAGCAACGGGGAATGCTGGACGAGACCCTCGTCATCTGGGGAGGAGAGTTCGGCCGGACGAACTATTGTCAGGGGAAACTGACCGGCAACAATTTTGGGCGTGATCATCATCCTCGCTGCTTCACCATCTGGATGGCCGGTGGAGGGATTAAAGGGGGAATGACCTACGGGGAAACAGACGAATACGGCTACAACGTGGTGAACCAGCCGGTTCACGTTCACGACTTGCAGGCGACGATTCTGGCGTTGCTGGGAATCGATCACGAACGCCTGACCTACCGTTTTCAGGGACGCCGCTTCCGTCTGACTGACGTTCACGGTCATGTGGTGAAAGAGATTCTGGCGTAACCTCTTCATCTCAATGGGTGCTGCGAGAGAAGACAACCACGAATGATTCGAATCATTCGTGGTTCCTGCCTTTCTCTTCGTCAAGGTTGACGCCAGGCTGTTTTCTAATTTTCAGCAACCTTGCCGCTACAATCGACACAGTCACCCCGACCCGGTCTCCTACAGGTTGCCCTGACTTGATAAAATCGACTCAACTCATTTAATTTCATGGCATTGTGGAATATCTTGAGTGAGTCTGATTGGTAGTTGTCACTCAAGTCCCTGAGCTCGACTGACGATGTTGAGCCTGTGGTGGGAATGGATTTCCATCAATTGTGGACCGGGACAAGGTGATTGCTTTATGACGCAGCAGACGAACGAGAACCGTTTTCATCTCGGATTCTTGCGAGTCGCGCTCACCGACCAGGGATACGTGGGGGGCCTGCTGGTCACCAATCACCTGGGGCGACCTCTGGAATTTCAATGTACAACGCCGGTTCGGGCGAATCGCACTCAGCAGATTCTGTACGGCCCAACTCTGGAGCCGTTCATCTATTCCGAACTGATCGGCAAGACGTTATTTGAACGGCTCGGCATCAAGCCGCAGGTGTTAATCATCTGTCAGGATTCGATTCTGGATGTCCGACGCCAGGTCGATATCCCGGTGGTCTGCCTTCTGGAAGGAACGGAACAGACCGATTTGCCGGATCACCTGAAAGTTGCCATTGGAAGCCAGCAATTCCAGCTGCATCGGGAGTTCACAGAGGATCTGGAACGCCTGAATGTGGTGCAGGCCCGTATTCCTAAGGAAGCAGATATGCTGGAACCGTTGGAGAGAGTCAACGATGCCCTCAAGGAAACCCTGCGTGCCGGGGCGGTGGCATAGCACTGTTTCTCCAACCGGGCGGACCGAAAATTTCTGAATGTGCTCTGGGGTCTCTGACTCTCCTGAGAATGACGAAAGGCATGGATGCCGATGAGTTCTTCTTCCTTTCCATCGGGCCAACCTGAAAACGGAATTGACGCCAATTCCATCGAGATTCCGACCGTTGGAACGATCCTCGTTCCCGGTGCGGAGACGACTTCGCTGAACTGTGAGTTACGTTCGCCGGATATTTATGCCACCGGAATGAACGGAGCTCTCAAGCGGTTGCCGCAAGTCGAAACCGCAACTCCCGGTCTCCTCGGACGTGCTGGGTTTGTTCCACGCTGGAAGCCGTTCTGGCCGAAAATCAAAACGTTCGGAGTCAATTTTCCGGCGGGAATCGAATTTCTGCCTCCCAAAAAAGAACCGGGGGAAGAGGAGACACGGGCGATTCATGTCCCGGCTCCCAAGCCGGTTGATCCCGATGCCGAACAACGCAAGCCGACACGCATCAAACCTCCCAGCAATGCCTTGTCGATTGAAGATCGTCTGTTCTTCCTGCTGCAGCCCCCATTGGAATCATGGTTGCGGGGACAGGAACTGATCATGCCGTTCGAGCCGTTTCCTTATCAGTATGAGGGAATTGCGTGGATCTTCTCGCAGGATGCGGCGTTGCTGGCAGACGAAATGGGTCTCGGCAAAACGATGCAGACCATTACGGCACTGCGCCTGTTATTACGGGCCGGGAAAGTTCGTCGGGTGCTGATGGTCTGCCCGAAACCGCTGATTCCGAACTGGCAACGGGAATTCAAAACCTGGGCCGAAGAGATTCCGGTCACCACCGTTGAAGGGGGAGGAGACCGTCGCAGGATGTACTGGAACATGCCCGGTTCGCTCGTCCTGCTGGCCAACTACGAAGCAGTGGTTCGAGATTTTCAGGGGATGGAAAAGGATGAAATGCCGCAGTTCGACATGGTTGTGCTGGATGAAGCACAACGGATCAAGAATCGCGGCTCGAACACGGCAGCAACCATTCACACGATTCCCCGAAAGCGGAGCCTGTGTCTGACCGGAACACCGATTGAGAATCGGGCGGAAGAGATGATCTCGCTGTTCGAATTCATGAAGGTCATTCCCCCCAACGCCACGCCAGACATCCGACAACTTTCAAAATTGAGTGAAGAGTTCATTCTTCGCCGGACCAAGGATCTGGTGATGAAAGACATGCCCCCCCGACTGGACCGTGACGAAATCATTGACCTCAGCCCGGCTCAGCGACAGGCGTATGATTACGCGGAAAAAGAAGGAATTATCCAGCTCAATTCGATGGGAGATACCGTCACTGTTCAGCATGTGTTCGAACTGGTGTTACGTCTGAAGCAGATCTGTAATGCAGATCCTCTCACCGGTGAGTCGTGCAAACTGGATCGACTCGTGGCTAACATGGAAGAAATCGCGGCCTCCGGCGGAAAAGCGATTCTGTTCAGTCAGTGGACAAAAACCATCGACTGGTTGCAGGAGCGGACTAAGCAGTTCGGCTGTCTGGTCTATCACGGCGGCGTTCCCACTGCAAAGCGGGAACCAATTCTTGCTCAGTTTAAGAACGACCCGAAAAGTCACATCATTCTGATGAGTTATGGAACCGGGGCAGTGGGACTGAACCTGCAGTTTGCGGGGTATGTCTTCCTGTATGACCGCTGGTGGAATCCGGCCATCGAAGATCAGGCCATTAACCGTGCTCACCGGATTGGAGTGAAGACACAGGTGATCGTCAACCGGTTGATCTGCAAGAACACCATCGAAGAGAAAATCGACATGGTGCTGCGTCAGAAGCGGGAACTCTTCCAGCGCGTTCTTGGGGATGGAGATAACGAGAACGCATCACTCAGTCTGACGGCGGGTGAAATCTTCGGATTGTTCGACCTGCGGGCCAGAGCCGGGAACAAGTCCAAACCGATCGGTCCGCCCAAACCGAAAGCGGATCCGGCGGCGGCGTAGAACAGATTCATCACCACGGAAAAGATGGAAATTACGGAACGAATCGATTTCCGTCCTGTTTCGTTCCTTCGGTGATTCCGCTGTGGTGGTTCCTCTGTATTTTTCAGGATAACGAGGGGCTTGCAACACGAGTCCCCTCGTTTCTGAAAGAGAAACGAGGGGACTCGTGAAGATTCAGCAGAGCAGGCTGCTCTTAAATGACACCGCCGTGTGTTCGGTATGGTGTCTGAAGATCCGGCATATCGAGGAACCAGATTCGGTCCCAGATCTCGGGAATCTGTCTATAGTTTTCGGACTGGTAGATCATCTGACGGACACGGGTGTCCGGACTGGCGCTCCAAATTGGAATAATGCAACCAGTTTGAATGGACAGGGTCGCTGTCATTGCGATCAGCAGGAACAATTTCCGCATCGGTCTCCTCCATGAGTCCGGGATCGCAGGATGCACACCCCAGACGCTCGCATTCCCTGAACATTTCGGGGAATGCAGCCTGACTTGTGTCCTGAACGGCAACATCCCGATCGACTTTCCGGGTCGTTGAAATGTTGCAGGTGATGTTTCAGTGAATAATGATCGTTGGAACCGAACTCCACACCTGAGGCGGAGTTCGGGCGGTCACTCTCTGAAAAGCGAACAGGACTCAGAAACGTCAAAGAGAAATTCTCTCTGACGCCTTCTCTGTGAATGCTCCGGACTTTTCGGATCGTGCCTTACGGATTTGAAGGGTACGTCGGAGGCGCTGATGGAGCGGGAGGAAACGGAATCGCCGGAGGTGCTTCAAAACTGACAGGCTCGGGTTGTTGATGGCCTGACGCCCGTTGAGCTGCTTCTTCCTGCAGCCGCAACACGCGTTCTTCCATCTCCTTACCAGGTTTGAAGGTCACCACGAATTTTTCCGGCACATCAACCCGTTCGCCTGAACGAGGGTTGCGTGCTTTTCTGGCGGCTCGTTTCTTCACTTCAAAGACACCGAAGTTACGGAGTTCAATACGACTCTCCGTCACCAGGGTATCGATGATCGCTTCAAACGTCTTTTGAACGATTTCCTTCGTTTTGAGTTGCGTCAGGCCACATTCTTCGGAGATCGTTTTGACGATTTCTTTCTTGGTCACGATTGGCCACTCCCGGCTATTTCAAACGTTTGAATTGCTGGCGACTGAGATGTCAGTCTGGACTCAACTTTAAATCCAACAGCAACTTACTGTCAAGTAGCTCGAAGCAGTCTTCCGTTCGACCTCCCTCAAATGAGGACAGATAACGAAACTCAAGAGTTGTCATCGGCGTTACACGCCCGTTAAATGAATTGAAATCAGAAAAATCGTTAGAGTTTTTCCAGTCTCCCTGTCCGGCAAGTCGGGAACGATCGGAGGGGTTCTGACCGCCCGGTCAACAGGTTGCCAGACTGTCACGTGATGGATCGGCACAGGCTAACCCTGCTGAAAACCTGAATAAAATCATTTCGTATTATATTCTACAGTAATGACTTAAGTGCATTCGTGCATGATGTGAATTTCTCAGGAAGTTTTTTTGGTTGAGATTCATCTTCTATGCTCAAATACACTCCGACCTGAAAATCTTGCCGATTCCGGTCTCGAAATTGGCGTTTTCCCCCGATATCATCAGCGATTCGACTTGCAGGAACACAAGTCTTCTGTGAACAATTGAACACATGGGGAGAGCAGATCCCCGAGCAGGAAATTTCCCTGAATTGCGATCTCTGAAGGTTGGTGTCGGGGAATTTTGGCGAGATTTTTAATGCATCAA
>DATMFC010000596.1:0-10367 GCA_035556335.1 Planctomicrobium sp.
CGCTCAGAACCGAATGATCTGGGACTGGCTGTTCACCCAGCGCCACGATGGCACTTCTCCATAAAATATGACGGCATCAGGTGGTGGTAATGTCAGCAACCCACCCGACCGAATTCCCAAAAACTTTGACCGGAGTTGAGGTTCGTGGTATCCTTGTCATATGTCCACTCAGATTGACGCCACCGCCGTTGCCCGGGGAACCCGAAGCCTCTTCAACCTGCTCAGTCCGGAACAGGTCGAACAGATTCGCCATCTTGCGCGAGATGCTGATCTGGAAACCCGTGTCTCCTATCTGGCAGCACGAGCCAATGAAGGGGAATTAACTGCGGAAGAACGCGCCGAATATCTGGGATATGTGGAAGCCAATAGTATTCTCGCTGTCCTTCGTTCCGCTGCCCGCCAGCAGGATCTGACGCACTGATGCGGCCTGAAATCCGGGAAACCGTTCGCCTGCGCGCCCGGAAACGATGCGAATACTGTCTTTTACACGAGGACGACTCGCCGGCTGTCAGCCATCAGGTTGAACATATAATCCCCCGGAAACACGGTGGGAGCGACGCATTGGACAATCTGGCGCTCGCGTGTATCGCCTGCAATCTTTATAAGGGGCCAAACCTTTCCGGAATCGATCCTGACACCAGCGCCCTGACTCCCCTCTTCCATCCTCGCACCGATCAATGGAAGCAGCATTTCGAGTTCGATGGTCTGGAGATTACCGGTCTGACTGCTGTCGGACGGGCGACCATGGTCGTGCTGCGTCTGAACGATCCTGTTCACCTGCGTCTGCGAATTGCGGCCGACCGGAAATGACATTTCCTTCCGGCTTGAATCGAAACAGGAGGGGGAGTCGATTATCAGGAGGATGTGAGTGTAACGTCCTTTTCTGTTAATCGCCTTCATTGTTCTTTTTCAGCCAATCAATCGCATCCGGGTCACCCGCTACGGCGGCTTTTCGTATCCATTGCCGACCTGTATCAACATCTTTGGGAATGTACTCACTGGAACCGCGCATCGAAAAGTGGCCAACTAGATACATCGCATGCGGGTGTCCGTTCTCAGCGGCCTTAAGCCACCATCTATCTCTGGCAATGAAATCCGGCCAATGATAGCTGAGTCGTGTCCAGTAATAGTTTCCAAGTTCGAACTGAGCATCGCGATTTCCAGTCAGTGCGATGGCTCGATAGTACATTCCGGGTCCAAAATACATCAGGACATAAAAAGCCATTAACGTCGCGACAACAATGCTGATCTTTTTTCGAAACTTCGGAAGAAACATCGCCAACGTCGCAACAAAAATGGAAAGCAACGGGAGAGCAATGACAAGCACGTCAACAGGCATAAAATCTTGTCCGTGATCATGAAACTCACCAGAGCGGACTGAAATACTCATTTGTCCCAATGGGGTGAGACCACGAGAGCGCAAAGCCCTCCCCGCTCACCCTGGGGGCACCCCATCCATAACGACACCACATCACCAGCCGAGTGACATGTTGGTTTCGATCATCTTCTGGGCGTCTGTTAAATCGCTGCCGGTTTCGTGCATGTAGAGACGAATGGCGTGAACTTTATCGCCGGAGGCTTTCGCGAGACATTCACGGGCGGTGTCACACGGATCGGCTTTCGTCTCCAGTCCGAGGAGGCGTTTCGAAATCACCCAGACGTCACGAGGACGCTTTGTCACCCGGGTGATTTCTTCTTCGGGATAATGTTCGTTCGCAAACTTGCGGGCGTCTTCATTGCTTTCCGCCCAACCGATCATGATGTGTGCTGTGGTCTCGATCTCAAATAAAGGCATGGAATCACTCCATCCGGGTTGATTGGCTGTGTGTTGCTGACAGGTCACCGAAGACGGACACTTCAAATGCCGGGTTCCGGTTTCAAACGGGACTCAATTCCATGGAGGCAGGTTCGTGCCTGATTCCTCAAATATGAAGTTCTCTCCATTTTGACGCAAGGATTTCAGGAAGAAAGACCCCAGGGGAGAAATGGGGAAAATTCTAAATCCTAAATTCTAAGAACCAATCAAATTCAAAATCCGAAACGGTGAGTATGCAAGCCATGTTTTCGTTTGAATTCTTTCGAGACAATGCTTCGATCTTTTCCTCATTTGTTTGGTTCTTAGAATTTCGTATTTAGAATTTTTTCTGCCCCTTATTTCACGACGCGGCGAATCTCATCAATCGTGGTGACTCCCCGGACGACCAGACGGATCCCTTCTTCCGTCATGTAGAGCATACCGTCTTTTCGGGCTTCGTTCTTGATGGTGGACATGGCGGCTCCCTCGCGAATCAGGTCTTTCATACGCTCATTGATGGCCAGCAATTCATAAACGCCGATTCGCCCCTGATAGCCAAGTCCTCCGCAACGAGGACAGCTTTTATCCTCTTTGGGAGGAGCGAAGAATTCCTTGATCTTCCCGGCAGGAAGTCCCAGTTCGGCGAGCAGTTCCGGTTTTGGAACGTACGATTCACGGCACTGTGAACAAATACGCCGGGCGAGTCGCTGAGCCAGAATGGCGGACACCGCCGTCGACAGCATGAACGGTTCCACTCCCAGATCGATCAAACGGTAAAGTGCGGTGATGGAATCATTGGCGTGAACAGTGGAGAAGACCATGTGCCCGGTATTTGCCGCCTGACACGCGATTTTTGCGGTCTCTTCGTCTCGAATTTCCCCGATCATGACGACATCAGGGTCCTGACGCAGAATACTTCGCAGTGACTGACCGAACGTCGTTCCCCCTTTTGTGTTGATTTCGATCTGGGTGACGCTGTTCATCTTGTATTCGACCGGATCTTCGATCGTGATGATGTTCTTGACGTGAGCGTCCAATTCGTTGATCGCGGCATAGAGCGTGGTTGATTTTCCCGCTCCCGTCGGTCCGCAAACCAGCATCAGTCCGTGCGGCTGATTGATCACTTCCATCAACTTGTCGGCGACCTGTTTTCGCATTCCCAGTTGTGACAGGCGACTGACCGAATTCGACTGATCCAGAATACGTAAACTCACCTTTTCCCCGTGACGGGTCCCTTGAGATGCGACACGGAAATCAATTTCACGTCCTTCCAGAATGGCCCCGAAACTGCCGTCCTGAGAACGGCGTCGTTCGGTGATATCCATTGCGCAGAGAACTTTGATGATGTTCGCTACCGCGTCACCGGTCGCCTTGTCAAACGGTTCCGCAGGGAACATGACACCGTCGATACGTAAACGGATTGAGAGTTCAGTCTCTTTCGGTTCCAGGTGGATATCGGTCGCTCGTCTCAAGAGAGCGTCGTAAATCAGTTCCTTCGCGGCGACATATCCCTTTGACGATTCCACCTGCTTGGAACGGCTGGCATCTTTCTGGCCGGTCCGGGATTTTCCGACAAAGGTAATTGGCGGGCCGGTATGAGCATCCCCCTGGCCTTTTCGCCCGATATTGATTCCGATTTTTGCCAGCTGTCTTCGAGACCAGCTTTCCAGATGGCTGGGAGTCATCACCTGACGATTAGGGGGAACGCACTGATTTCGTTCCCAGACATAAAATCCCAGCGGTCCTCCAAGGGCCAGCGCCATGACACCGGTTCCAACGATAAAACCAGGGGACGAGAGCAACAACAGAAATGAGAGCGCGCCGCAAACCAGCATCCAGCTGTTCCAGAAGTCCGGGCGGACTTTCAACCCGCGACTGTCTTCATGCACCCAGTTGCTGTAATGCAACCAGAACAGAAACGCTCCGATCACGAACGTCAGCTTGCCGAGTGAAAAATAAAACCCTGATTGTGGTTGCGTCGTGACACGAAGATTCGGGTGATCCGGTCGGGAAGGAACAACGCTTCCGCGAGCGAACGGATCCGGGGGCAACGGATAGGGTGCCATGCCGGAATAACTGGTGGACGCCGGAGGGGGCGTTTGTGCCTGTGCGCTGACAGTCTGGAAGACCAGACTCACGACACAGGCGAGAAACAACAGGCATTTGCACGCGGTCTTCAATGAATTGGTCCCCGCTGAGTCGTGAATGGCGCGACAATGCACGCCAGTGTGTGTGAGTCGATCTGATCCTGAACGTATCGTCCAGGTGTTTACAGGATCGACGGCCCTTTCACCTGAATTCCCTTGATCGCCATTTTCAATTCTTCGACATTCGGAGAGATTTCAAATGCGTCTGCCCGACTGATCATTTCACGTGTCACGAAAGAATACAGCGAGTCGTTGAACAACTGCATCCCTTCATCTTTACCGATTCGAATCGCCGAAGACAGTTTCTCGTCCGATCCTTCCAGCACCAGCTTGCGCACGGTCGGATTGAACAACATGATTTCGACAATGGGAACCCGTGACGGTTTCTCGACAATCGTTTTCAACAGTTTCTGCCCGACGATGGCTTTCATGTTCATCGCCATACTGGCTCGAATGGCGCTGTGCATGGTCTGTGGGAACAGGTCCAGAATACGTTGAATCGTTCCAGGGGCACTGGATGCGTGAATCGTTCCGTACACCAGGTGACCGGTTTCTGCAGCGTGGATCGCCGTTTCGAACGTTTCCTGATCCCGCATTTCTCCTACGAGAATAATATCGGGATCTTCCCGCACCGCATGTTTCATCGCGATATGAAAGTCGATGACATCCTGCCCGATCTCACGCTGATTGATCAGACATTTATCCGCCGTGTACACGAATTCGATCGGGTCTTCAATCGTCAGAACGTGCTTGCGATAGTGACCGTTGATCCAGTTGAGCATTGACGAAATGGTGGTCGACTTTCCCGACCCGGTCACTCCGGCCAGCAGCACCATTCCCTGATCGTACTTACAAAGGTCTTCCATGATCGGAGGAAGAAACAGCCCTTCGAACGGCGGAATGGAGATTTCCACCTTTCTGGCACACAGGCCGGGCTTTCCCAACTGCTTGAACAGATTCACACGGAATCGCCAGTTTGTCCCCTCGTAGTCGACGACATGCGAAAAGTCGGCCCCACCGTTCTGTTCCATGATCCGTTTGTTACGGTCGTCCATCACTTCATAAAACATCGCCCATAACGTTTCGGCGGAAAGAGCGGGCATTTGCAATTCACGAATCGCCCCCTTCACTCGCATCATGGGGGGCTTGTCGGTCTGCAGGTGGAGGTCGGATGCATTGTGCTTGATCTGCAGGCGAAAGAGTTTATTGATCTCCGGATCGGGAGCATCCTTGATGACCTTGGGAGGGCCCATGATCTCGGCCGGAGCACTTGGTGCAGGAGCAGAACCGTGTGAAGACATGTATGAACACCTGAATCAAATGAATCGCGAAACAAAAGAGGGGATCATGACGCACGACGCTGTCTGGTTTGGCACTGTCTGGTTTGGCACGATGTCCTTTCCCTCAGCGTGCATGCTTCTGGCGATGTTCCCATCCCAATATGGTCGACGCCAGCGCCCATTTTGCCAGTAATCCCCGCATCAGACCCGACGGGATCTGTTTTCCAACTTCTCCGTATAGTCCTATCTCCATACTGGCAGACGGGCTTCGGCGTTTTTCTGGTCAAACGGACACCGCGCGGTCACATCATAAACCGAATAACTCCAGTGTAACAGTCTGACAATTTTCTTTCCAAATCGGAACGTCACTCAAAATTCGCTCGGGTGCACTCAATCCGCGCCTTGCAGAACAGACCGTAACACCACGAACGTAGAACCCGGTCACCATTAAAGAATACCGATCGACAATGCTACGGTTCGAACCCGCTCTACGATTAAGAACCCCTAACAAAACTGACACCGATCCGCTCGCGGAAAGGAAATATTCATTGTTTGAGAGGTTTTGTTCGCGGCTCTAGATAAGGTCGCATGGATGTACCCTGTTCAGTACGCACAGTGACAAGAAATTTTTTGAGAAATCGCTTCACTTTCGATCCGCCTGAACGTGAGACCCCGATTATGAGGAAAGGATGAAGTGAGCCATCTGGAAAGCCTCTGGAATCAGGGGATTGCCTGTTGTTTGCGCTCGTCTGTTTTCGATGTTGTTTTCGTCGCAACAGTAATCAGTCAATGGAGGTTACTGTTTGATAACGACGGAGCTGTTCATGAAGAATTGATCACATTGGTACACATCAACGTTGACTGTGCCGGGGACAGGTTCACAGAGTGTCGCGGTCAATCAATCAAAATTTCCGCAGCGCAATCTCATGGTCAAGCAAACTCCCCTATTTATCATGCAAAGTACGAGACATGGCGTATAACTTTCATGGAGACAGGGTTCCTTGAGGATTTTTGTCGAAAAAGTTGAAATCGCCCAAAAATACTTCGTGGACGGGGAGTGGAGTTGTGTTAGGATGAATCCGCGTCTCAGGTGTTTCAGGATGGGATCGCCCCACGAGGGGGCCACTCCCAGATCAGCCATCTTGAGGTTTTATGAACTCAGGTATGGTTTCCTCAGGGGGGTAACGGCTCCGTGGCGCAGTGGTTTTGGAAGTGCAGCCATGGCCTGTTTCAATTGAATGGGCTCGCTGAATTCCGAGCCTGACCAATCTGGCTGAACACTTGAAAGCATCAGATGTTACGTCAAGAATGCGGTATACAGTTCGACGTGAGTTCGAACTTCAGGGAGAGAGTAAGGATGCTGTCACCCCGATCTGACAATTGCGGTTTGATAAAAACCTCAGACAAAACCCTCCTTGATCCGCTCGCGGAAAAGGGCATTCTCGTTGTTAAAGAGGTTTTGTTCGTGGCATTGAAAAGGATCCTGTTGGCAATCCCATTCTTTACCTTCGGGTTGCCACCGTCCAGCTCCGGGCAAACTGGAGGGCTGCATCAACTCAGGTTGTATCAGACCTGAGTGATGAATTGCAGTTGTCTGGTTTCCTGACCGTTCGTGACCGATTGCATGATGTCGGCTCGAACATTTGATCCCGTTAAATTGTCACCCTGATGTCTGATTCAACTGATTCCCTTGGAATTCGCGCTCTCCCCCTGATTGAAACGGGCGTGAATATCCGATTGTCGTTCAAGAGGATGGTTGCATTGCGGCAGGTTTGACAAAAGTCATCGCCGCCGGTGTATTGGCAGGTGTCATGACATCAGTCCTTCCCGACGGCCCGTTCATTGAATATTCGAAATCACCATCAATAGCTATTTGTGCAGGAGTTGAACGTGCATCGACTTGATTCTGGTCTCGCGGACCTGATGAAGCGATCCCATAAACAGGGTTATCTGACTTTCCAGATGGTCGATGCCTATTTGCCGGATGAAGGAGGCGATCCGGTGATGATGGACCGGATCATCCATGCGCTGGAAGAACTCCATCTCCCCCTGATCAACGATCCCAGCGCTCCGAAAACAGTCGCTGAGAAAACGCGACAGGAACAGCAGCAGACTCAGGAACCCGATATCACGGCCATGGCATTGGCGCGGGGACTGATCGAGCCCGACGCTCCCATGTCGTCTCGTGATCCGATCCGGATGTACTTGAGCCAGATGGGAAATATCCCACTGCTGACCCGGGAAGATGAAATCTTTCTGGCCAAGCAGATCGAAGTGACACGCAAACGGTATCGGCGAATGCTGATGCAATCCGATTTCGCCCTCACAACCGCCGTTGAGATCCTCGAACAGGTTCACTCAGGTGAGTTGCCGTTCGAGCGGACTCTGCGGACTTCCGACACGGAAAATACCAAGAAAGAGCAGATCCTGGGCCGCATGCCGGTCAACCTGCCGACTTTGAAGCACTTGCTGGCCGAGAACCGCAAAGATTTCGAATTGCTCTGCGAGGAAGAGACTTCGAATGAAGTCAAGCAGGAAGTCAAAGCCCGGATGTTTTCGCGCCGCCGCAAGATGTGCAGCCTGGCGGAAGAACTTTCACTGCGAACCCATCGTCTGCAACCGGTCTACAAACGGATGCAGCAGATCGGGGAACGGATGGTGGAACTCATTCGTGAGATCAACCTGATCAAACGAAAGCCAACTGCCGCCAATGAAGTCTCGCTCCTTCGTCGCGAACTTCAGGAACTGGTCGCCATGACCTGTGAAACTCCTGAAGAATACAAACAGCGACTGGCAGGAATTCGTGAGCGATTCGACGCCTGGACTCATGCTAAGCAACAATTGTCTGGCGGAAACCTGCGTCTGGTGGTCTCGATCGCCAAGAAGTACCGAAACCGTGGCCTGAGTTTCCTCGACCTGATTCAGGAAGGAAACGCCGGTCTGATGCGCGGGGTTGAGAAGTACGAATACCGCCGTGGTTACAAGTTCTCAACCTACGCGACATGGTGGATTCGGCAGGCGATCACCCGGGCGGTGGCCGATCATGCCCGAACCATTCGTATTCCGGTCCACATGTTCCAGAGCATCTCGACTCTGAAAGCCAAGAGCGAGCAGATTCGACAGGAAACCGGTCGGGAACCGACGACCGAGGAACTGGCCGAAGCCGTCGGGCTTTCCGTTGAGGAAACCGAACGGATCATGAAGACCTGGAAGCATCCGATCAGTCTCGATACGCCCGTTGGCGAAAGCGAAGACTCCAGCTACGGGGACTTCCTCGAAGACAGCAGCGAAAGCACTCCGGCCGATTCCGCAATGCACCAGATGCTGCGTGACAAGATCAATCACGTGCTGAAAAGCCTGACCTATCGCGAGCGGGAAATCATCAAACTCCGCTACGGTCTGGGAGACGGTTACAGCTACACGCTGGAAGAAACCGGACGAATCTTCAAAGTGACACGCGAGCGTATTCGACAGATCGAGTCGAAAGCACTTCGCAAACTGCAGCACCAGACTCGTGCCGAGCACTTGCGAGGATTCGTTGAATCCTTGTACTCCGGCGGTGACGTTGAACTTCCTGTCGTCGAAGCCGAAGAGGAAGATCTGGAACCCGTCGAAGTCTGATCGTTTGAGATCAGGACGTTTAAATATGAGCCGCGCACATCATTGATGTACGCGGCTTTTTGTTTGTCTGGGAGGGCGAGGCTCCTGTCGAGCCGCAAACTATGGAAAGCGTTCCCCCTTGCTCGCGGCTCGGCAGGAGCCTCGTCCTTCCGAATACGGGCCTTTCTTGAAGTCGGCAAATGCTCTGAAACCGGATCAGCGCACCGTTGCCACTCTGCCCGCGCGGATTAAGATAGGAACACAGTTTGATCTGCAAATTGTTGATCTGCAAATTGCTTTGAACGACCGCACGCGCGCTCAATGTCGGAGACAGTGGCTTCATGCACAAAGTTCTCACGCTGATTCTCGCCGGGGGAAAAGGGACCAGACTGGAACCACTTACCAACGATCGCGCGAAACCGGCTGTCCCCTTCGGCGGGGCCTTTCGAGTGATCGACTTTCCCTTGTCCAACTGTATCAACAGCGGGCTACGGCAGGTTCTGGTGATGACGCAGTACAAGGCCGCCAGTCTTGCCAGGCATATTCATCAAGCCTGGCATTTCCTCTGTCGGGAACTGGGAGAATTCATCGATGTTCTTCCTCCACAACAGCGACTCGGAGAACACTGGTATCGGGGAACGGCCGACGCGGTGTATCAGAACATCTACACCATTGAGCAGTGCAACTCTCAGGACATTCTCATCCTTTCCGGGGATCACATCTACAAGATGGATTACTCGCAGATGCTGCGAGAACACCGGGAGAGCGATGCCGACTGCACGATCGCCTGTCTGCCGGTTTCGCTTGAAGAAGGCAAATCATTCGGAGTGATGGGGATCGACTCCCAGTTTCAGGTTCATCAGTTTCAGGAAAAACCGGCGGAACCATTTTCGCTGCCCGGCGATCCGAACCGATGCCTGGCGTCGATGGGGGTCTATGTTTTCAAGGCGTCGTTCCTGCTGAATGAACTGTGCCGGGAAGCGACCAATCCGACGTCATCACACGATTTCGGCAAAGACATTATCCCTCGCATCATCGGGTCTCACACCGTGCGGGCGTATCCGTTTCAGGACCGGAACACCGGAGATGAGCTTTACTGGCGCGATGTCGGAACACTCGATTCCTACTATGAAGCTCAGATGGATCTGGTTTCCGTCGACCCCAAGCTGAACATGTATGACGCCACCTGGCCGATTCGAGGAGACCATCCTCCGTTGCCCCCGCCGAAATTTGTGTTCGCGTCGTTCGACTCAGAACCACGACGGGTCGGTCATGCTCTGGATAGCATTGTCTGTCCCGGCAGTATCATTTCCGGGGGAGAAGTGACGCAGTCCATCATCTCGTCGAACGTGCGGGTGAACAGCTATTCGCAAGTTCATGCGTCCGTTCTGTTTGATCATGTCAACGTGGGGCGTCATGCACGAGTGCGACGAGCCATCATCGACAAAGGGGTTCAGATCCCCCCCGGCATGAGCATTGGTTTTGATCCGGACGAAGACCGGTCTCGCGGTTTAACGGTCACCGAATCCGGACTGACGATCGTTC